>DATECU010000271.1:0-48040 GCA_035286745.1 Vicinamibacteria bacterium
TCGTCGGTCCCGCTCCATTCAGGCGGTCACCGCACGCGTGAAGCCCTCATCCGGCAGCGGAGCGTCAGTCATCTGGCGCGTCAGATAGGCGTCGAAGTCCGTGCCCGGCTTCATGGGGCGACCGCGCGCTTGCCGAGTCCGTGTGCCTCTTGAAGCCTGAGGCGCCCTCTTCGGATGAGCGACTTCACTGTCCCCAAGGGCAGTTCCAGGGCCTCGGCGACCTCAGGGTGGGTGAGCTCGTGTTGGTAGTGCAGTACCAGCGCGGCCCGTTCATCGGCGCGAAGCATGCCCATCAACTGATCGAACGTCCGACCGTCCGCCAGCCGCTGGCTTGCGTCCCCCCGCGCGGGAACGTCATCTGGCAAGGGCACCTGCGCCACACCACGCCGCCGGCGTTGCTCAGTGACGAACAACTGGTAGGCGATTCGAAACAGCCAGCTCAGGAAGCGCCCTCGGGCCTGAAAGCCGCCGATATTGCGGTACGCCTTCAAGAACGTGTCTTGGGCAAGGTCATCGGCGCGGCTCCAGTCGGCTCCGGTGAGGCGGCGCAAGAACCGTCGCACCGCGGATTGATGGAGGCGCACGAGTTCGGCGAACGCCTCATGGTCGTCATGCGCAACCACCCGAGCGATCCACATGGATTCCAGCCGGTCCTGATCAGCGCGGTCGGCCATCCAGGACCCTGAACAGCACGTACACCAAGCCGATCGTCACCGGAAAGACCCCGAGGATCCACGCGCGCCCCCCGATAAGGAACGTCACCGTCGACCAGGACAGCCCGATACCGATCAAGAGGAGACCTCGCCGCAGGTCCCTGGCGCCACGCTCGGCAAGTCCGGCCGATCGGACCAGCTCGTCACCCGATATGCCCCGATCGACGAGTCTCTGGAGCGTCCTCTGCTGCTCGATCCGAAGGCGTCCGAAGACGAAGATCGCCACCGACAGGATCAGTGACAAGCCAAGGATGCCTGCGCAAACGACAAGGGGCTGGTGCATGGTCGTCTCCAGAGGGAGGCTCGCGGCTCCCAGGGCCTGGGATTCGCCGGGCGTCACCAGTCCAACCCCGAGCAGCGTCGAACCAGCACGCGCAGGCACATCCCGATCCTCCCGCGGGGATCGCGGCGCGCGATCCCCTCCCTAGACAGAACGCAACAGGAGCCTCGATGGATTCCCTCGCGACAGAATCGTTCACGTCGCAGGAGTGGCACCCAGGACCTGCACCAGCTGCCTCATCGACTCCACCAGCGCATCCGCGCCTGCCGCCACCAGCTCCTCTCTGCTTCCGTAGCCCCACAGCACGCCGACAGCTGGAAGGCCGTTGGCGTGAGCCGCCTCGACGTCATGCCTCCGATCACCGATCATGCACGGCCGCCCCTGGAACCCCTCGGCAGCCAGAACCTGTCGGAGGAGTCTGCCCTTGTCAGCATTCACGCCGGACAGCTCCGAGCCATAGACCGCAACGAAGGCATCACGCAGATCGAAGTGGACGAGGATCCTCCGCGCGTACACTTGGGGCTTCGAGGTCACCACCCACAGCTCGTGCCCAGCCATGCGTAGCTGCCGAAGGCCGTCGACAACCCCCGGATACACGGCGTTCTCGAACATCCCCACCGCCTCGAAGCGCTCTCGATAGAGGGCAATCGCTTGATCGAGCAGTTCAGGATCCCCACTGCCGAGCAGCTCGGCGAAGGTGCCCCGCAGCGGGGGGCCCACACACCAACCGAGGTCTGAAGCTGCGGGAACGGGTTTTCCGAGGGCAGCCAGCGCATACCGTAGGCATCGCGTGATGCCGGATCCCGGATCGGTCAGAGTGCCGTCGAGGTCGAAGAGAAGCTTCACGCGCGGCTCACGCGTCCACAGGTCCGCCCGACACCGGCGCTAGGCTGCAGCGCCCCCCTTGGCCAACGCGCGGCCGGCTTCAGCATCGGTGCATGGATCCTGCTCAGAAGGCCACCTGCGACTGGAGCAGAAGCGCGTTCTCCGGCTGGCGATTGCCGACTGCGGCGGCGCCGCCGGAAAAGGTCGTGCGTTCGAAGTGGGCGCTGTACTTGAGGTGACGGTTGAGGTGCCAGTTGAGGTCGACACCCCAGGCCCGGGCCGTCTGCGCCGAGCGGGCGGGGTCGGCCAGCCCAGCCGCGAAGGCATCGGCGTCGATGTCGAAGCCGTTGACGCGCACCGCCGCCTCGATTGCGCCGAGACCCTTGCCGGGCTCGAAAGGCCGTCTGGGCTTGACGTTGCCGAAGCCCGCGTCCTCGCCGGTGAGCAGGATGGCCAGCGCCGCCTGCCACGCTCTATGCGTCAAGCGCACCGGCGGGGTGGTCGCGTTCTTCCGTGCTTCCTGGGACGATTGCACCCACTCCCCGAACACCCCCACCGGCCCCATGGTCCAAGAGGCCTGCGGTGAGACGCGGGTCCGCGTGCCGGCGGCGGCGACGCCGGCTGCATAACTGAAGAAGGTGAGCTGTCCCCCGCTCTTGTACGAGGGAAGCGCGCCCTCGTGCTTGCCGTGAGTGACCGCGAACCCGAACCCCAGGTTGCGGACGCTCTTGCCCAGCCGGCGCCCAAACGGTCGCAGCCAGATTCGGCCCGCCAGGTCCTTGCCGTCGCCGGTGTCGCTGTCGGCGCTGCCGCCGTCGGCCACCCCGTTGAAGACACCGGCCGCGTAGGCGACGGTGCCGCCCGCCCCCTCGCCGTGAACCTGAACGCCCAGGTCACGGTTGGGCGCGAGCCCGGTGGGCAACCCCCGCTCGATGAACCAGAGCGCGGAGCCCGACTGCAAGCGCTCGAACCCGAAAGGCGCCTTGAACTTGCCCGCGCGCAAGCGGAGAGCGGGGCTGAACCGCGCGTCGAGGTAGCCGTCAAGGAGCGCGGCCTGACCTAGACCGAAATCGGGGTCCAGATAGAAGTCGAATCGGTTCGCCACCGTCCCCTGGAAGATCGGTCGCGCGCGCCGCAGCAGGAAGCTGTCGGTCGTGGCCTGAGCCTGGTCGCCGAGATAGAAGCGCGCGTTGAGCTGGACATAGCCGGCCACCCGCAAGCGGTAGGCGCCATGCTCGGATTGGATGACGAACCCGTCCTGGCCCGGGCTGGCCGGCTTGTCCTGAGCTCGCAGGGCCGACGCCGGGCCCCAGCTCAGCAGGGCGAAAGCCCACCAGGCCAAGCGCCTCGCAGTTCCTTCCCTCGGGCGGGAGCGGCTGCTCGGTGGTTTGGCTTCCAGGCACGACGCCATCACTCCTCCTCGGCCGCTGAGCGTCACCGTCAGAAGCCCTTACGGCTGTCCAGCAAGATGGTGACCGGGCCTTGGTTCACCAGGGCCACCTCCATCATGGCCCGGAAGACGCCCTCCTCCACACGCAGTCCCGACTCCTGGACCTTGGCAACGAAGCGGCCGTACAGGCGGCTCGCTTCCTCGGGCGGGGCTGCCTCACCGTAGCTGGGCCGGCGACCCTTTCTGGCATCGCCCAGGAGCGTGAACTGGGAGACCACCAGCACGCCGCCGCCGGTGTCGAGGACGGAGCGGTTCATCAGTTCAGCCTGGTCCGGGAAGATGCGGAGGTTGACCACCTTGTCCGCCAGCAGGTCGGCGTCGGCCTCGCCGTCGCCGCGCGCCACGCCAAGCAGGACCAGCAGGCCGGGGCCGATCTGGCTCACCACCCGGCCCTCGACCGAGACCGACGCCTGCGAGACCCGCTGCACGACCGCGCGCATAAGGCGAAGAGGTTATCATCCCCGGATGGCCCATCCCGCCCACATCGGCCGCTACCGCGTGCTCGGCGTTCTGGGGCAAGGGGCCATGGGCATCGTCTACCGCGGCCACGACGACAGCCTGGATCGGGAGGTGGCGCTCAAGGTGATGGGCGCAGGTCGCGGTGCCGACCCCGACACGGTCGCCCGCTTCCGGCGCGAGGCCAAGGCGGTGGCCCGGCTTCAGCACCCCAACATCATCACCATCTACGAGCTGGGCGAGCACGACGGGGCCCCCTACATGGCCATGGAGCTGTTGACCGGCATGGACCTTCAGCAGGCCATCGAGGCCGGCATCCGGCCCGATCCCAAGATCACCCTGCCCATCATGCTGCACGTGCTGGCCGGTCTGGGTCACGCCCACGAGCACGGCATCGTCCACCGCGACATCAAGCCCTCGAACATCTTCTTGCCCCGGGGCCGTCCCGCCAAGGTGACGGACTTCGGGGTGGCCCGGCTGGCCGGCTCGGTGACCTCTTCGGGCGTGGTGGGCACGCCTAACTACATGTCGCCGGAGCAGGTGAACGGAACCGGCATCGACGGCCGCAGCGACCTCTTCTCCGCCGGCCTCATCCTCTATGAGCTGGTGACCGGCGAGAAGGCCTACCGAGCCGACTCGGTGGTCTCGGTCTTCTACAAGATCGCTCACGAGGACGTGGACATGAGGCTCCTGCCTCAGGAGCCGGCCTGGGCACGCCTGCGAGGGGTGCTGGCCCGGTCCCTGGCCAAGGAGCCCGAGGCCCGGCACCTCGATGCTCGCGCCATGGCCGCCGATCTGCTGCGGGCCTTGCAGGACCTGGGTGGCTCACCCGACGCGGCCACGCCTTCGGATCGCGCGCTTCTGCGGAGCGCGCTGCCGCGGACTCCCCACCCGATGCCCAGGTCCGAGGAGGCGAGCCCGCCGGCCACGCCGCCTCGGCCCGCGACCCCGGAGCCAGCCCCCCGACCCACGCCCGGTCCAGTCCCCACCCCAGCGGTCACAACCTCCTCGCGGCGGGGGTTGCTGCTGAGTGTGGGCGGCGCTCTGGCGGCACTGGCGGCGGCAGCCGTGGCTGTTGTCGTTATGCGCACGCCTGAAGCTCGACCCTCACCCGCTCCCTCGGCCGTTCCCAGCGCTCTACCGTCGGTCGGCCCCAGTCCCACCGTATCGGCCCGGCCCGCCTCCCTCCCGCCCAAGAGCGCAACCCCCAGCCCCCTCAAGGCCTCGCCGGCCACCGCGACCTCACCGACGACCGACGCCAGCGTCGAGGGCCCCGGCGTGTCGCCGCAGAATGCGCGCCTGGAGCGCGCGAACCAGTTGTTCGAGAAAGGCCGCTACCAGGCCGCCCTGAACGAGGCCCGGGCGGTCCTGGCTCGGGAGCCCGGCAACGCCGAGGCCAAGGCGCTGCTGGAGGATGCGGAGGTGGCGATCGTGGTGGAGACGCGGCTCAGGTCGGCGCAGGCGGCCGTGAAGCGCGGCGATCGCGACGGCGCGCTGGTCGAGGTCAGGGCGGGTCTGGCCGCCAATCCCAGCGACGCCCGCCTGCTGGCGCTCTTTCGTGAGCTGACGCAGTAGCTCGACTCCCGCGGGCGCGCCTTTTGGGCTACGATCCAGGTTTCCCCCCGGAAACAGCCGGGCCTGAGGTCGAAGGAGGATTTGGACGATGACTTACGTGATCGCGGAGCCGTGCATCGACACCAAGGACACGGCTTGTGTGGAGGTCTGCCCGGTCGACTGCATTCACCCCAAGAAGGACGAGGCCGACTTCGCCACCGAGAACAAGCTCTACATCGACCCCGAGACCTGTATCGACTGCGGTGCCTGCGTTCCGGTGTGCCCGGTTCAAGCGATCTTCCCGCAGGAGGAGTTGCCCGAGAAGTGGTCGCACTTCACGAAGATCGAAGCCGATTGGTACCAGAAAAAGAAGTAGACTCGGACTGAGGCGACCGAGGAAGAGTCGCCAGATGCTCGCGGTCGCGGAACGACTCGCCCCCTCCAGCGGGCTCGCTCCCCTGGAGGGATGCGCATGGCCGGCGGGAGAGAGCGCCGGAAGGACAGCCGCATGGCAATGCGGCTTCCGGTCAGGGCTCAGGGCTTTGGCGAGGACGGATCGACCTGGACCGAGATGTCCACCATTGGCGATGCCTCGTCAGGTGGCGCCTGCTTCTGCCTCAAGCACCCGGTGACGTTCGGGCAGGTGCTCCTGCTCTCGCTCCCCATCCCCAAGAACTTCCGGCAGTACGACCTTTCGGAGCCGTCCTACCGCACCTACGCCCTGGTGCGGAACCTGGCTCCCTTGGGTGACACCTACCGAGTCGGGGTCCTGTTCCTGGGCAAGAACCCGCCCCGGGACTTCGAGAAGAGCCCCTCCGGCCTCTACCTCCTGCCCTCGGACCCGCCTCCCCAAAGCCGCCGCAAAGAGCGCCGGACGCTGGCCCGCTTCGAGATCTTCGTGAGCCTGCGCCTGTTCCGCGACGGCTATGGCGGTGGCGGGGAGGAGCTGACCATCACCGAGAACATCGGCAAGAGGGGGGCCCGGGTCCCCACTTCGCTGCCGGTGGGGAAGGGCGAGGTGCTGACGCTGCACGAGGTGGGCGGCGACTTCCGCACCCGGGCCGAGGTCAAGAACATCTACCTGGGCTCCGACCAGGTGCCCCGCCTGAACCTTCACTTCCTGGAGAAGGAGGCCCCGGAACGGCTGGCACCCGCTCAGTAGGCCGAGCGGCTGCCCTTATTCGTCAGGCGCCCGTGCCGGGCCAGCAGGCCCAGCACCTTGGCGGTGGGCAGTGCCTCGACCTCTCGCCCTCGGAACCCCTTCATGGGGCGACCCGCCACCAGGGCGTTGACGATGGCCTCCTCGCTGGCCCCCACCGTGGCCTCGTAGAGCGGATCCAGCAATTCGTTAGGCAACATGATCAGGCTCACCGGACCCCCGGTGTCTCCGACCCGGGGGTTGGCGGTGGAAAAGGCGAGGAAGAGGTCGCCGGAGCTGTCGCCTCCCACCCCGCCGGTGCGAGCCATGCCCAAGGCGGTCCGCCGGGCCAGGGCCTTGAGCTGGTGGGGCAGCAGAGGCGCGTCGGTGGCCACGATGCCGATGATGGAGCCGGTCTCCTTCTTGGCGGGGGCCTTCGCCGCCAGCTCCAGGCCGATGGGCAGGCCCGCGATCCGCAGTTGATGGCGGCGGCCGAAGTTGGCCTGGACCAAAACCCCCACCGTGTAGCCCCCGTCCTCCGCCGCCAGCCGGCGGGAGGCGGTGCCGATGCCACCCTTGAAGCCGAAGGCGATCATGCCGGTGCCGCCGCCAACCCCGCCTTCGGCCAGGGCGCCGCTTTGGGCCGAGTCGAGGGCGGCGAACGCGTGCTGCTTCTTGACGTGCTGTCCGTAGATGTCGTTCAACTCGCCGTCCCAGGTCTCGGCCACCACCGGCAACGACCACACCTCCGAGCCGCCTAACCGCTCCCGCCCGTACTCGATCACGGCATCGCGCACCACGCCTACCGAGTTGGTGTTGGTGAGCAGGATGGGTCCTTCCAGCCGCCCGCGCTCATCCAGCCAGGGGATGCCGGTCATCTCGCCGTTGCCGTTCAGGGAGAAGAAGCCGGCGAAGCACTGATCGAGCGGCTTGGCCTTGCCTCGGGGCAGAATGGCGGTGACGCCGGTGCGCACCGAGTCGCCCTCGATCAGCGTCAGGTGCCCCACCTCGACCCCGGGCACGTCGGTGATGGCGTTTTGAGGCCCGGGGCTTCCGAAGTCGAAGGGGATGCCGAGGTCGCGAGCCCGTGGCTCGGCCGCGCGAGCGGGCAGGGTCAGGGCGAGGGACAGCGTCAGGACAATGCCGAGGACGGAACGCATGGACCACCTCCGCCCGGGAGCCTAGCACCATCGCGAAGGGGGTATGCGCGGCCCCGCGTCGGAGCGGCGATCGGAAGCGCTTGGGGGCTGCGCTTCGGGTCCGGGGGCTCGGGGGGGCGGTAGCCCCCCGCGTGTAGACTTCTCGCCTATGTCCTGGAAGGCCGCCGCCCGCCGCGATCCCCTGAACTTCTATCGCTACCGCGCCGACGGGGGTGAGGTTCGCATCTTCATGACCGAGCCGCTCTTCGAGGAGATGGAGGAGAGCCTGGGCCCCCAGATCCAGGCCGCGCGCCGTTTTCCCGGCGTGCTCGACGTCGCCATCACACCGGATGCTCACACCGGCTACGGGGTTCCGGTGGGGTGCGTCCTCGCCACCCGAGGCACCCTGGCCATGGGGCCGGTGGGCTACGACATCGGCTGTGGCATGGCCGCCCTGCGCTCCGAGGTGTCGAGGGCGGAGGCGACACCCGACAAGGTGAGAGCCTTTTCGCAGAAGGTCATGGCGCGGGTGGGGCTGGGAGCGGGTTCCAAGGGAGAGGCGGTCAGCAAGGAGCGGTTCCAGGAGGTGGTGCGCGGCGGCGCCACCGCGCTAGGTGTGCAGCGGGGGAACGCGGAACGGGACCGCATTCCGGTGGATGACGATTGGGACATCCCCCGGGACTCCCGGGCCTGGCGGGGCCAGAACCAACTGGGCAGCCTGGGCGGCGGCAACCACTTCATCGAGCTGCAGCACGACGGTGAGCGACTGTGGGTGATGTTCCACACCGGCTCCCGCGGCTTTGGCCACGGCCTCGCCAGCTACTACTTCGAGAAGGCGCAGCAGGAGCTGGGCCTCGCCCGCGGGCAGATGGACCTTGGCTACTTCGAGCCCAGCTCGCGCAGCTGGCGTTCCTACAAGAACGCGGTGGCGGCCGGCGGCAACTTCGCCATCGTCAATCGTTTGATGATCGGCCGCCAGGTGAGCCAGGCCTTCGCCGAGACGTTCGGACGGGAGGCGCGTTTGGTGTACGAGATCAGCCACAACCTGGCCCAGGAAGAGCACCACCCCGACCTCTTCGACTTCCCGGTCTGGATCCACCGCAAGGGCGCCACCCGGGCGCTGCCGGCGGGCCATCCGATGCTGGCCGGCACGCCGTGGGCGGAGGCCGGCCACCCGGTGCTGATCCCGGGATCGATGGGGGACTCGTCCTACGTGCTGCGGCCGTTGCCCGGCGCGGCGAGGTCGCTCTACTCGGTGAACCACGGCTGCGGCCGCCGCAAGTCACGGAGCGCGGCCCGCCGCGACATCAGTCAAGCCCAGGCCGACCGGCAGATGAAGGACCTGGGAGTCCTGGTGAACGCGGGCGGTCGGGTGCCGGTGGACGAGTCCCCAGACTGCTACAAGCCCGCGGAGGAGGTGATCCGGGCCGTGACCGACGCGGGCCTGGCCCGGGTCGAGGTGCGTCTCACGCCCATCGCCAGCATCAAGGGGAGTGACTGATCGCGGAAGCAATCAGCTTTCAGCACTCAGCTTTCAGCTACGGTGGGGAGGGGAGTCAGCGGGCGAGGGGTCCGCGGGCGGAAGCAGACCGCTGTCTGGCCCACTTCGCCCGCCGACTCCTGTTGTCTGTGGTCCGTCGCTGACTGCTGAACGCTGTGCGCTGATCGCTTGCCTCCCTCGCTTGCCGTCTTGACACTCCTTCCAGCCCTTTGCTAACGTTCGGATCGCTCTAGTTGCCGTTGCTCTGGCGTTCGGAGGGGGGCCGACTAAAGTGGCCGGCTACCGGTCGTGGGCGCGCAGAAGACGTAGCGCTAGGGAAAGGCGAAGGAGGCCTGCACGTTCATGATCGAAGGTACGGTCAAGTGGTTCAACGAGTCCAAGGGTTTTGGTTTCCTCTCCCGTGAGGGTGGTCCGGACGTGTTCGTACACCACTCCGAGATCCGGGCCGAGGGATTCCGGACCTTGAACGAGGGCGACAAGGTGCGTTTCGAGGTGGTGGACAGCCCCAAGGGCCCCCGCGCCGCCAACGTCACCAAAGTCTAACGGCTCGATTCCACGAGTTCAGGATCGCCCGGGACCGCAAGGTTCCGGGCGATTTCGTCTCTTGCGCCCATGATCGAGGACAGCCTGAGGTGCTTGCGGGAGGCGGGGCGCATCGCGGCGGCGGGGCGTCTTCTGGCCGAGCGCGAGGCGCGTCGTGGAGCGCTCTTGCGCGAGGTCTGTGAGCGGGTCGAGCGGGAGATCGACCGGCTGGGCGGTGAGCTCGCGTTCCCGGTCCAGTCCTCGGTCAACCAGGTCGCCGCCCACTACTGCCCCTCGCCCGAGGAGGCCACCACCCTGTCCCCCGGCGACCTGGCCAAGCTCGACATCGGGGTGCACATCAACGGTTGGGTGGTGGACACCGCGGTGACCGTCAACGTGGACGACGCGCCCGAGAACCGGCCCCTGGTGGAGGCGGCCCGCGCCGCGCTGGCGGCCGCCATCCAGGCGGCCGGCCCCGGGGTGCCCGTCCGCGAGCTGTCCGGCCGGATCGAGGGCACCATACGCTCTTTCGGCCTGCGGCCGCTCCGCAACCTCTGCGGCCACGGGGTGGCTCGCTGGACCGTACACTGCCCACCGCCGATACCTAACGTAGTTGACTCCTCGGCGGACGTCCTGGAAGAGGGGGCGGTGGTGGCGGTGGAGCCGTTTGCCACCGACGGGCTGGGGCTGGTCACCGAGAGCGGCGTGGCCCAGGTGTTTCGACTGGACCCCCGGCGGGACGACAGCGCGCCGGGGCCCCACCCCGAGGTGATGGCGGCCATCCGCGCCCATCGCGGGCTGCCCTTCGCCCGCCGGCAGCTGGCCGGCTTCGATCGTTCGGCGCTCGAAGCCACCCTGGGCCTGTTGCAGCGTGAAGGCCGGCTCACCGCCTACCTGCCTCTGGTTGAGCGCACGGGCCGGCGGGTGGCCCAAGCCGAGCACACCATCTACCTGGGCAAGGGGGGCGCCGAGGTCCTGACCGCCTGAGCCCCGGCTACTTGGGCTCTTCCTTCTCGACCGGAAGCTCGTCCGGAAGGTCGTAGGGAAGCGGCTGGGGACCAGGGACGATGCCTGCGATATCGGGGTCCTCGCCGTCCGCGGGGCCTTCCTTGCCCCTCACCTCTTTCCGGGCCAGACGCTTGGCGGCCTTTTCCCGGGCCCGCTCCTGGCGGGCGATCTCCCGCTGCCGCTTCGCGAACGTCGCTCCTTTGTTGCTCATGGCCCGCTCCTTGGGGGCTTCTCCACGTTGCTCCCGAACCCGAAGTTTACCACGCGTTCCCGAGCCCTCGCGGCTGTGGTAGAAAGGCGGGATGCCGACCCGCTCGAACGCCCGGCTCGTGTACTCGACGGCGGGCGAGCAGCCCGAACCCAGGCCTGCTCCCGCCCCGGCTTCCCCAGCGAAGGGGGGTGTTCGCATCCGCCTGGACCGCCGGGCCTCGGGCCGCGTGGTCACCGTGGTAACCGGCTTGGCGGGGTCGGCCTCCGAGGTCGCGGCTCTCGGGCGGGCTCTGCGGTCGGCTTGCGGGGCCGGAGGGACGGTGAAGGACGGTGCCCTTGAGATCCAGGGGGACCACCGTGACAAGGTCGAGGCCGTGCTCAGCGCCCGCGGACTCCGGTCCAAGCGGGCAGGAGGTTGAGCCGATGATGGACCCGTTTCGAAAGGACCTGCTGGCCGGAAAGACCACGGTCATCACCGGGGGCGGCAGCGGCCTGGGTCGTTCCATGGCCCTACGGCTGGGCGCGCTGGGCGCCAAGATCGCGGTGCTGGGTCGCCGGCCGGCGCCGCTCGAGGAGACCGCCGAAGCCATCCGCGCCGCCGGTGGGACCGCGGTCGGCGTCTCCTGCGACATCCGGGAGCCGCAGGCGATCGCCTCGGCCTTCGATGCGGTGGAGGCGGAGCTGGGACCCGCCAACCAGCTCATCAACAACGCCGCCGGCAACTTCCTCTGCGCTTCCGAGGACCTCTCGCCTAACGCATTCGACGCGGTGGTACGGATCGTGCTCTACGGCAGCTTCTACGCCACCCGCGAGCTGGGCCGACGTTTGATCGCGCGCCAGCAGAAAGGTGAGGTGCTGGCGATCGCCACCAACTACGCGGAGACCGGATCGGCCTTCGTGTTGCCCTCGGCGGTGGCCAAGGCCGGGGTGCTGGCCATGATGCGCTCGCTGGCGGTGGAGTGGGCCACCTACGGCATCCGCCTGAACGCCATTGCTCCCGGGCCGTTCCCCACCGAGGGGGCATTCAGCCGTTTGATGCCCGGCTCGGAGATGGAGAAGCAGGCTCTGCGTCGCATCCCTTCGCGGCGCTTCGGCGAGCACTGGGAGCTCACCAACCTGGTCGCCTACCTGATGAGCGACGCCAGCCCCTACCAGACCGGCGACCTGGTCACCATCGACGGTGCGGAGGGCCTCTTCTCCGGCCAGGAGTTCGCGGGCCTCGCTCATCTGGACCGGGCCATGGCCAAGGAGCTGATGGCTTCGCTTCGGCCCAAGAAGTGAACGGAGGCCTCGAGCCGCCGGTCAGCGATCCCCCGGTCCTCGCCCTCCAGCTTGCTCACGGCGCCCTCACCTACTCGGACGAGGGCCCGCCCGAGGCGCCGGCGCTCTTGGCGGTGCACGGGATCCCGGGCTCGGTCCGCGACTTCCGCTACCTGGGACCCCTCCTCAACGACCGCCTGCGCTTCGTCCGAGTGGAGCTTCCCGGCTTCGGCGGCAGCGCTCCCCTGGACGAGGCCCTCGACAGCTTTACCGGCCGCGCCCGCATGGTGGTCGAGTTGGCCGACGCGCTCGGTCTCGGCCAGTTCTCGATCCTCGGCCACTCCATGGGTGGCGGCACCGCCCTGGTGGTGGCCGCTTCCAACGCCAAGCGAGTGCGCCTGCTGGTCCTGGTGGCCAGCCTGGCTCTTTCCCGCCACCGCGGGCTGGGCCTGCCGCCCGCCGTCTTCGCGCTGATGGCTCGCCTGGTGCGCTTCCCCGGCCTGGGGCACGCGCTCCTGCCCTGGATGCGGGCGGAGTACAGGAAGCGACGCCTACCGGGTGCCGAGACCATGGATCGAGCCGAGATGGCGCGCCAGTTCCGTGCCATCGCCGCCGTCGACTTCGCCCTCATGAGACGGAGCGTGGCAGGCGATCTGCCCCCCACCCTCCTCGCCTACGCCAAGGACGATCACATGATCGAAACCCACGTCTCCGAGGAGCTGGCCCGGGCCCTTGCCCCGGCGCGGGTGCTGGCCTTCGAAAGCGGGGGCCACAACCTGCAGAAGACCCGGGCAGCCGAGCTGGCCCTGGCGCTCCGGCAGGAGCTTGGGGTGAACACCTAGCGCGTGGACAACAACGCGAAGCCGATCAGCTTGTAGAGCAGGCGGGCGCCCACGTTGGCGTCCCACTCCGACTGGCCGCTCGGATCCGGAGCCACCTCGGTCAGGTCGAAGCCCAAGATGCGCCGGCCGCTTTCGACCAGGGCCCGCAAGAGCGCCAGCGTTTCGGAGAAGGAGAGCCCGCCCGGCACCGGGGTGCCGGTGTGGGGGCAGAGGGCGGGGTCCAGGCCGTCAACATCGACCGAGACATAGACCTCGCCGGGCAGGTCGGCGATCACCCGTCCCACGATACGGCTCCAGGTGTCGCCCTCGAAGAGCAGGTGGCGGAGATCGGAGTCGAAGTAGGTGCGGATCCGCTCCGGGTTGTCGCGGATGAAGGCGTCCTCACCGTCGCAGTAGTCGCGAATCCCCAACTGCACCAAACGTGTTACCTCGGGAATCCTCTCCATCACGTTGCGCATGATGGAGGCGTGCGAGAAGCGGAAGCCCTCGTAGGCGGAGCGGAGGTCGGCATGGGCATCCAGATGGAGGACTCCCAACCCCGGGTGCTTCTTGGCCACCGCTGCGATGGCCCCCAGGGAGACCGAGTGGTCCCCACCCAGAACACCCGGCAGCTTCTCGGTCTCCAGAGCCTCGCGAACCGTCTCCTGAACCCAGGCGTTCATGCGCCCGCATGCGTCCTCGACCTCGACCACCGCCTGCTTGAGGCCGGGATGGTCCCCGACTCCGCCCGCCTCGATCACTGGGAGCGCTAGGCGCCGGGCCTGGTCGCTGAGCGAACGAAGCTCGCCCGGGATCGGGAGCATGGCGATCTTGGCCAGGTATGGCCGGCCGGTGTCCCGATCCAGCAGATCCACCTGCCGGCTGGCCCGGAGAACGGCCTCCGGGCCGGAGGCCGTGCCGGCCCGGTAGGAACAGGTGGCCTCCCACGGCACCGGGATCACCAGCACCCGCGATTCCTCGGGCGTGAAGGGCAGGCCGAAGATGCCGTCGAAAGACGCCGCGCCGTCTGGATCGAGATCGGGCATGGGCGCAGTATAGCGGGTGGTTCAGTAGTGGTAGCGGGCCTGTAGGAAATCGACGCGGTCGGCGCGAACGAGATAGACCAGGCGATGCTCTTGGGTGAGGCGGCGCGACCAAGTGCCGGCTGCGAGGTACTTCAGTGGTTCAGGCTTGCCGATGCCCCGGAAGGGGTCTCGCAACACCGCCTCGACCAGGTCGAAAGCGCGGAGTGCGATCCGCCGGTCGGCCTGGACCCAGTAGCGCAGGTCCTCGAGGAACTCGCGCTGGAAGACCGCTGATGGGCGTTGCGAGCTAGTCGGCAACGCCCAGCTCGCGGCGAAGGTAGGCGACGGTCCTGGGGCGGCCGGTCTTGCTGAGGGCGCGCTGCAGTGCCGAGAGCAGGCGAGCCGCGTTCCGCGGCGAGCGGAGAAGGTGGGCGGTCTCCAAGAGGCTGGCCAACTCCTCGGCGGCGACCAGCCCGACACGGCCGCGGCCCCGGCGACGAATGAAGACCACCTCTCGATCGTCGACCACGCGGTCGAGCAAACGCGCGAGGTTCTGGCGGGCTTCAGTGTATGTGGTTTCCATGAGGGTATTGTACAGAAAGCCTGTCAGGTCGCTTCGTGGCAGAGCAGAAGGCCCCGGAGGCTGAGATCGCTGGCGGTGCGGACGAGACCGCCCCTGAGGGACCGTCCGGCCAGTCCCGCAGCGCGATGCGGTAGCATGGGCGCCCATGGGCCTTGCACCAAGCCCCCCACGTCTGGTCTCCCTCGATGCGTTCCGCGGCCTCACCATCGCGGCCATGATCCTGGTGAACAACCCCGGGAGCTGGTCCTCCATCTACTGGCCGCTGGACCACGCCAAGTGGCACGGCTGGACGCCGACAGATCTCATCTTCCCCTTCTTCTTGTTCATGGTGGGCATGGCCATGAACTTCTCTCGCAAGGGGACCTTCCGCCAGGCCTTGCGACGGGCCTCGATCCTGTTCGGACTCGGTCTCTTCATGGCCGCCTACCCGTTCTTCAACCTGCTGACCGTCCGCATCCCCGGCGTCTTACAACGGATCGCGCTCTGCTACCTGGCGGCCTGGGTGGTGCGTCGCTTGCTGGGTCCGCTCGGGGAAGCGGTGGCGGCTTCGGTGTTGGTCGGTGCCTACTGGTGGCTGCTGACGGCGGTGCCGGTGCCCGGGTTCGGCCCGCCTAACCTCGACCCCGAGACCAACCTGGGCGCTTTCCTCGATCGGCTGCTGCTCTCCGGCCACCTGTGGAAACAGAGCAAGACCTGGGATCCGGAAGGGCTGCTCTCCACCATCCCAGCCGTGGCCACCACCCTGCTCGGGTCCCTGGCCGGCCATTGGATCAGGGCGCCTCGCGGTGGGAAGCTCAAGACCGTCGCCTTGTTAGGCGCGGGCCTTGCCCTCACGGTGGCTGGCCTGGCCTGGGGCCGGGTCTTCCCCATCAACAAGAACCTGTGGACCTCGTCCTACGTCCTCTTGACGGCCGGCCTGGCCGCCTACCTCTTCGGCCTCGTCTGCTACGTCGCCGACGTGGTGGGGCACCAGACGTGGGCCCGGCCGGCCGTCGTCTATGGTCGGAACGCCATCTTCGTCTTCGTGGCCTCGGGCCTTCTGGCCAAGACGCTCTACCTCATCAAGCTCCCCTCCGCCGCCGGCACCCCGCTCTCGCTCCAGGCTCACCTTCACCGCTTCCTTTTCGCCTCCTGGTTGCCGCCCCACGGCGCCTCGCTCGCGTTCGCCGCGGCCAACGTGGGGTGCTGGTTCTTGGTCCTGCTTTGGATGGACCGGCGCGGGCTCCATCTCAAGGTGTGAGGCGCCGTCAGGAGGATGCCTGCCCCTCGGCTTCGGACGCGATCGATCCTGGTCGCGACTCTCGGTGTCGCGCTGTTGGCGAGCGGCGGGTTCCTGCTGCTCCGGCCCGCGGTGGAGAAGCGGGTCAAGGCGCGCCTCGATCGTGACGCGAAGAAGGTAGGCCTCTCGGCTACCCTGGGCGAAGTTCACCTGAGGCCCTGGCTGTCCCTCGAACTGCGAGACGTGATCATCGAAAAGCCGGGCCGCCTGCGGCTGACCGTCAGCGACGTCGTTGTGCGACCGCGTTGGTCGCCGCGAGGCCTGATCGGGCGCGCCGCCAACCTCGACCTGTCGCAGGTGTCGATCGGCCTGGCGGCCGATGTGAAGATCGAGATGCAACCCTCGGCCTGGGTGCTGGAAGCCCGCCCGCCGGAGCTGCGCGTAAGACGCCTGGGCTCGAAGGACGAGCTGGAGCTCACTGTCTCGAACCACCCGGGAGGCAGGACGATGCGGGTTGGTGCGTCCAACGCACACCTCTCGGGGTTCTTGCGGGTACTGGTCGGCGGCTGCGGTGTGGCGGACCTGGGCACCGTCGACGGTGAGGGGCGCCTCGACCAGGACGTGGCTGGCACCATCAAGCTCGCGTTGCGAGCCAGGACTGAGCGCCTGGCTCTAGCCTCACTCGCCGCCCTCGGCGGAATGCCCTGCCAGGCCGCCAGCCTGAGCGCGCCCACGGATGTCGAGGCCGAGGTCCTGGCGGTGATCGAGCCGCAGATCGGTTCGCTGCGGGCCGACCGGCTGCGCCTCGCCGCCAACGGTGCCGAAGCGACGGGTAGGCTCGCCGTCGATGGCGGCCTCGCCGATCCTCGCCTCGATCTCCAGTTCGAGGTGGCTCGTCTCGACTTCGCCCGCCTGCTGGCCAGCACCGGCATCGAGTTGGCGGCCGCAGATCTCGGCTCGGCGGCGTTGGCCGTGCGCGTGACGGGCCGACTGCTCGACCCTGCTTCGCTCACCGTCACCCAGCGCCTGGACTTCGCTCCGCCCTCGCGGCCCCTGCCTGCTCTCACTCGGCTCCAGGGCCCCTTCGCCCATCGGGTGGAGACGACGGACGGTCGCTCGATCGAGATCCTGGTGTCGCCGGACTCTCCGGACTTCGTACCGCTTTCGGACGTGCCGCCCCTGTTCGTCAAGGCCTTGCTCCTGGGCGAGGACGCCAACTTCTTCGGCCACCGCGGCATCGACCTCTCGGAGCTGCCCTCGGCGATGGCCACCAACTTCGCGCGGGGGACCTTTGCCCGGGGGGCCTCGACGATCTCGCAGCAACTCGCCAAGAACCTCTTCCTCTCCCGGAAGAAGACGCTCGGCCGCAAGCTGGAGGAGCTGTCCTTGGCGCTCCTCCTCGATTCCACCCTCGGCAAAGAGCGGGTGCTCGAGATCTACTTGAACGTCATCGAGTGGGGGCCGGGGCTCTACGGCCTGCGGCCGGCCGCGCGACACTACTTCGGGAAGGAGCCGTCGGCCCTCAGCCCCCGGGAGATGACGTTTCTGGTGTCGCTCATCCCGGGACCGATCAAGTACCAGCAGTCCTTCGCCACCGGCAGTCCGACTCCCTTCTTCGAGGGCCTGATGACGGTGCTCCTCGCCAAGTTGCGTTCGGTTGGCGCGTTGAGCGACGTCGAGTACGAGGCGGCGCTAGCTGAACCCCTCGCCCTCCAGAACGCCCCGGCCCAGCCTGAGCCGGAGGCGCCGGCTCCGACGGCGAGCGACGGCTACCACTGATCCGCCAATCCGTTGCCGGCCTCGTTGCGACCCGCCGAACCGGGGCATAGAATCGCGGGTGAGTGACATGGTTGGCACCCGCGCCATTTCCGACCAAGAGCTGGCAGGTTTGCCACGAGACGGACGGAAGTACGAGCTTGTCGATGGCGAGGTCCAGGGGCGTCCCGCGGGCTACAGTCATGGCTTGGTCATCATCCGGCTCATCGGCCGGCTGTGGGGCTACGTGGCGGAGCGCAGCCTGGGCGACGTCCTGGACTCGAGCACCGGCTTCCGGCTGCCCACCGGTAACGTGCGGAGCCCCGACCTCAGCTTCGTGGCCGCTGGTCGGGTGCCCGGCGAACCTCCGCAGGGTTTCGCCGACCTGGCGCCGGATCTGGCGGTCGAAGTGCTCTCCCCCACCGATGACCCCCGCCAGGTGATGGACAAGGTGGGCGAGTACCTCCGCGCCGGTGTGCGGCTGGTGTGGATCATCGACCCCCAGGGCCATCGGGCCGCGGCCTATCGGTCTCCCAGCGACGTTCGCGAGGTTCGAGGAGACGGAGACCTGGATGGCGAGGACGTGGTCCCCGGCTTCCGGTGCGCCCTCCGGGACCTGCTCCAATAGGCTGAATACCCCCAAGCGGCCACCCGATTTGACCGGCCGTTCGAGGTCGGATACGCTGCCATTCCCCCGCCAGATGACAACAGTCGCAGTGTGTCCCCCAAGGACGAGGTTCTGGCCATGACCCCAATCATTCTCGTTGCTATGCTCATGACAACCAACGCCACGCCGGCTCGGGCCGAGAAGGCCCAGACGCCACCGGTCGCTCCGAAGATCCCCCATCTCACGGCGATCCACGGCGAGCGACTGGCGGACGACTACTTCTGGCTGCGCGACAAGCCCAAGCCCGAGGTAAAGACCTACCTGGAGGCCGAGAACGCCTACAGCGATGCGGTGATGAAACCCACCGAGGCCTTTCAGGGCGCGCTCTACAAGGAGATGCTGGCCCGCATCAAGGAGACGGACGAGAACGTCCCCTACCGCAAGGGCGGCTTCTTCTACTACTCGCGCACCGAGCAGGGGAAGCAGTACCCGATCTTCTGCCGCAAGCAGGGGAGCCTGGCGGCGCCCGAAGCGGTGACCATCGACCTCAACCGGCTGGCCGAGGGCCAGAAGTTCATGGCGCTGGGCGTCTACCAGGTGAGCGACAATGCCGAGCTCCTGGCCTACTCGACCGACAACACCGGCTTCCGCCAGTACACCCTCTACGTCAAGGACATAACGACAGGCGAGGTGAAGAAGGTGGCCGAGAGGACGGGTTCGGCGGCCTGGGCTGCCGACCACAAGACGCTCTTCTACACCGTGGAGGAGGAGAGCACCAAACGACACTATCGACTCTACCGGCACCTGTTGGGCAGCACCAGCCACGACCTGGTCTACGAAGAGACGGACCAGGCCTTTAGTGTGGGCGTGGGGCGCACCCGCAGCGGTGCCTACCTGATTCTGGGCATCGGGAGCCTGACCACCTCCGAGGCTCGCTTCCTTCCCGCGGATCAGCCGGCGGAGGAGTGGCGCATGATTGCGCCCCGGCTTCACGATCAGGAGTATGACGTCGACCACCACGGCGACAGCTTCTTCATCCGGACCAACGATGCGGGACGCAACTTCCGTCTGGTGAAGGCCCCGGTGACCAGCCCCGATCGAGCGAGCTGGAAGGAAGTGCTGCCCCACCGGCCCCAGGTGATGCTGGAGGGTGTCGACCTCTTCCGGAATCACTCGGTGCTCTTCGAGCGCGAGAACGGGCTTCCGCAGATCCGCATCACCGACCTCCGGACCGGCGACTGGCACCGCATGGCGTTCCCCGAGCCTGCCTACTCGGCCTCGCCGGCCGCCAACCTGGAGTTCGACACCGGCGCCTTCCGCTACAACTACCAGTCCCTGGTCACGCCTAACAGCGTCTTCGACTACGACATGGAGAAGCGCACCTCGACCCTGCTCAAGGAGCAGCCGGTCCTGGGTGGCTACGATCGCACCCAGTACGTCTCGGAGCGCATCTTCGCCCCCGCTCCGGACGGCGTGAAGGTTCCCCTTTCGATCGTCTACAAGAAGAGCCTGGTCCGGGACGGCAAGGCGCCGATCTACCTCTACGCCTACGGCTCCTACGGCTATCCGCTGCCGGTGACCTTCTCCTCCAACCGGCTGAGCCTGCTGGACCGCGGGGTGGTGATCGCTCTCGCCCACATCCGCGGCGGCGGCGACCTGGGCAAGCCCTGGCACGATGACGGCCGGATGCTGAAGAAGAAGAACACCTTCACCGACTTCATCGCCGCCGCTGAGCACCTGTTGGCCGAGAGGTACGGCTCCAAGGATCGTCTGGTGATCGAGGGCGGCAGCGCCGGAGGCCTGCTGATGGGCGCCGTGACCAACCTGCGGCCGGACCTCTTCAAGGCGGTCGTCTCCAAGGTGCCCTTCGTGGACGTGGTCAACACCATGCTGGACGAGTCCTTGCCCCTGACCGTCGGTGAGTTCGAGGAGTGGGGGAATCCCAAGAAGAAGGAGGAGTACGACTACATCAAGAGCTATTGTCCCTACACCAACCTGGCGAAGAAGGCATACCCAACCATCCTGGTGAAGACCTCGTTCAACGATAGCCAGGTGATGTACTGGGAGCCGGCCAAGTACGTGGCCAAGCTCAGGACGCTGAAGACCGACAGCAACCCGCTTTTGCTCAAGACCAACATGGCGGCGGGTCACGGCGGCGCCTCCGGCCGCTACGACTACCTGCACGAGGTGGCCTTTGACTACGCCTTCATGCTGACCCAGATGGGAGTCGGCAAGTAGCGCATGCTCACACTACGCAGCCACCTGGGTGGCGAGTGGGTGGCGGGACGGGGCCCGCTCCAGGTCCTGGTCAATCCCGCCACCGAAGAGCCGCTGGCTCAGGCCGGGAGCGACGGCCTCGACCTCGCCGCCGCTCTCGACTTTGCCCGGCGGCAGGGTGGGCCTGGGCTTCGGGCCCTGTCGTTCGCCGAACGCGGGGAGTTGCTGAGGGCGATGTGCGATGCCATCCAGGCCCATCGTGACCAGCTTCTGGACCTCGCCATCGCCAACGGCGGCAACACCCGGAGCGATGCCAAGTTCGATCTGGACGGGGCCACCTTCACCCTCGCCACCTACGCGGAGTTGGGTAAAGGGTTGGGCGCAGCTCGTTGGCTGGTGGACGGCGACGGCATCACCTTGGGCCGGACTCCACGCTTCCACGGCCAGCATCTCCAGGTGCCGCGCCACGGGGTCGCCGTCCACATCAACGCCTTCAACTTCCCGGCCTGGGGCTTTGCCGAGAAGGCCGCGGTGGCGCTCCTCGCAGGCATGCCGGTGCTGGTGAAGCCGGCCCAAAGCTCGGCCCTGGTGGCCCATCGCATCATGGAGATCCTGATTGAGAGGCGGGCCCTGCCCGGAGGGGCCTTGTCCTTTCTGGCAGGTGGCGCCGGCGATCTCCTCGAACACGTCGGCCCTCAAGATGTCATTGCTTTCACCGGGAGCAGCGACACCGGTGTCAAGATCCGGTCGCTGGCCCCGGTGGTCAGGAACTCGGTGCGGGTCAACGTCGAGGCCGACAGCCTGAACGCCGCGGTCCTGGGCCCCGACGCCGAGCCGGGCTCCGAGACCTACGAGTTCTTCCTGAAAGACGTGCTCCGGGACATGACACAGAAGGCGGGACAGAAGTGCACCGCCATTCGTCGGGTGCTGGTCCCCGAGCCCATCGCGGACCGGGTGCGCGACGATCTCATCGCGCGGCTGGAGAAGACCGTGGTGGGGAACCCCGCGCACGATGGCGTGCGCATGGGCCCGCTGGCCACCGCCGACCAGCTTCGCGCCGTTCGCACCGGGATCGAGCTGCTGGCCAAGGATGGCCGCCTGGTTTTCGGCAGCGCCGCCGTCAAACCGCTAGGTGTTCCCGAGGGCAAGGGCTTCTTCGTGGGGCCGGTGCTGATCGAAGTGGAGCCGGGGGCCGAGGCCCCTTCGGTCCACTCCCACGAGGTCTTCGGTCCCGTGGCCACCATCGTGCCCTACTCGGGTCGGGCCGCCGATGCCGTGGAGCTGGTCTCCCGAGGCCGGGGCGGGCTGGTGTCGTCGCTGTACTCCGAGGACGTCGACTTCGTGGGCGAGCTGGCGCTAGGCCTGGCCCCGCACCACGGCCGGCTGTTCCTGGGCTCGGCCAAGATCGCCGAGCAGTCTCCTGGACCAGGGACCGTTCTGCCCCTCTTGGTTCACGGCGGACCCGGTCGCGCGGGCGGCGGTGAGGAGTTAGGTGGACTCCGCAGCCTGGCCTTCTACATGCAGCGGGTGGCCCTCGAGGGCTCCCGCCCCATGATCGAGCGGATCGCGGGGATCAAGGCGTAGGGAGACGACGGTCAGCGCCGTCGAGCAGCGGTCGAGCGCCTACCCCAACACGCTCGCTAGAGTGGCTAGTAGGTGGCATCAGATGCACAACCCAAACTACCGCTCCTGACTGCGCTTGCCGTAGAATCGGGTTGCCGCCAAGGGGCCCACCTTGAGCGTGTTCTGATCCGGGGGTTGATTCATGATTGATCGAGCCTTGCCACGGCTGCTTCCCGTCCTGCTGCTGGCATTCGCCCCCAGCGCCTTCGCCCAGGCCTACCGGGTGAAGGACATCCACACTCGGACTGCCGCGTCAGACCCGGACTCCCTGATTCGCGTTGGTGGCGTGCTCTTCTTCGCCGCAGACGACGGAGTCCACGGGAGAGAGCTCTGGAGGACGAACGGAAACCCCGAGCGAAGTCACATGGTCAAGGACATTGCGCCCGGGATCGACGCCTCCAGACCGGAGCGCCTCACCGAGGTAGGGGGAGTGCTGTTCTTCACTGCCTTTGGCCCGGGAGGTCACGGTCTCTGGAGGAGCGACGGCACCGCGGAGGGAACGGTCGAGGTGCGGAAGGTCGCTTCGTCCGTCGAGAACCTGACCGCCGTGAACGACGTCCTGTTCTTCGCGGTTGACGATCAGCTCTGGAAGAGCGACGGAACCGACGAGGGCACCGTGTTGGTCAAGGACGTCCAGCCCGAAGGGTCGGCTTGGCTCCGAAACCTGGTTGCCAGTGGCAACACGGTCTTCTTCACGATAGACGACGGCGTGCACGGCGTAGAGCTCTGGTCGTCTGACGGTACCGCCGAAGGCACGTCGATGGTGCGGGACATTGAGCCGGGTGCCGCGAGCTCGATGCCCGCTCTTCTCACGCCATCCGGCCAGGGCGTCTACTTCTTCGCCGAGACGGCCCTGGGTTCCGAGCTGTGGAAGAGCGATGGAACGGAAGCGGGGACGGTGCTCGTGCGGGACATCTGCCCGGGGGAGTGCTCGTCCCGTCCCTACTATGCCGAACCAACGCGGCCGCTGGCGATGATGAACGGCCTCTTGTACTTCAATGCGCGCACCGAAGCGAACGGCGTGGAGCTCTGGAGGACCGATGGTAGCCTCGAAGGAACCACCCTGGTCCTCGACATCCTGGGGGGACCCGAATCGTCGCGGCCAGCCGAGCTTACCGTGATCGGCGACATCCTCTACTTTGCAGCCACCGATTCGAAGGCCGGTCGGGAGCTGTGGAAGAGCGATGGCACGCCATCGGGAACGGTCCTCGTGAAGGACATCTACCCTGGATGGGGGAGTTCGAGCCCCGCTAGCCTGGCCGAGCGGGCGGGCGAGCTCGCGTTCATCGCCGCCTCCGGCATGATACGGGACTTCTGGGCCAGCAATGGCACAGCCGCGGGCACCCGTGCACTGACTTCGTTTCCGGCGAGCACTGCCAGCTTTCCTTCACCGCAGGTCGGGGTTCTCGATGATGGGTACTTCATCGCCGTCCGAGAGGACGTTCACGGAACGGAAATGTGGCGGAGCGACGGAACCCCAGCCGGCACCAGACTATTCCTTGATCTCAACCGGCAGTCGGGTTCGTCAGACCCTGGAGACCTGGTGAGCACAGCGGAGGGTCTGCTGCTGTTTACCGCGAATGACGGCATCTCCAACCGCCGGCTCTGGCGGACGGACGGGACGGAAGCCGGGACGGGCATGGTCCTGAAACCGTCCACTGCACCGGCGATGACGAGGCCAGCCTGGCCGGTTCGGCTTGGCGACCGCGTGCTCTTCCGGGCGGCGGGTGGCCTTTGGCGGACCGATGGGACTGCGGCAGGAACCAGCCTCATCAACGCAGTGGGGCCCACCGGCCCTCCCGTCATCGTGGGCGACACCCTGTTCTTTCCCAGCTACTCCAGTCTCGGAGGGACCCTGTGGCGGTCCGATGGAACCCCGGAGGGGACGAACCTGGTGAAGACGATCGAATACCCCATCGGAGGAGAAGCCTTGTCCGACCTGACCCCAGCGACTGCGCACCTCTTCTTCGTCGCTCGAGAAACGGGGACGGGACGAGAGGTGTGGTGGAGTGACGGCACCGAGGCCGGGACCTATCGGCTCACCGACATCGACACAGGTTCCGCCCAGGCGGAAATCCGGGCCCTGGCGGCCCAGGGCGATAGTCTGTTCTTCGTGGCATTCTCCGGGATGTCCAGTACCGTCCTCTATCGCGCCAACGGGATCACTGGGACCACCGAGGCTGCCGCCGTCTTCTCGTCCTGTCTGGAGGCCGAGGAAGAGCTTGTTTCTCTCCGGGGGAGGGTCTTCTTTCCCGCTCTTGACTCCGGACTGGGGTGCACGCTGTGGGCGAGTGACGGCACCCAAGCCGGAACCGTGGCGGTCACCCCCGGCTGGTCACACCCCAACCGCCTAACCGTGGCAGGGGACACGGTGTTCTTTGTGGATGTCTACGGCTTCCGGCTCTGGCGCAGCGACGGAACCTCGAGCGGCACCTATCGAGTGGCCGAGGCTCGCCTTGCCGATCGGGGCCCTCGCCCCGTGAGCGTCAACGGTCGCGTCTACTTCGCCGCGGACGATGGGGTTCACGGCAGGGAGCTGTGGCGGAGCGACGGTACGGTCGAGGGGACCGGGATGGTCGACGACATCTGTCCCGGGCCGTGCAGTTCGTTTCCAGGAGCGATGACGGCCGCCGGCACCCTCCTCTACTTCGTGGCCGACGACGGGCTGAGCGGCCGTGAGCTATGGGCGATCAACCTCGACGTCGTCTTCAGGGACGGGTTCGAGTAGCGGGCAGCACCTTGGAGGCTTGCCTCCCCGCCCGCAGGCCCAGGCACGTCAACCGGCGGTCGAGCCGTCGTCACACCGCCGTCACTCCCGGCGACTAGCTTCTCCTTCGAGCACCCGGAAGCCGTGGTGCCAAGGAGGAAGTGCCGATGACATCGAGGGTCGCACTCTACGGACGGGCCTTGGGCCTGGCACTGATGCTGGCCGTGGCCGCCGCACCCAACGTCCAGGCGCAGGGGATGTTCTTCCAGGAGGTTCAGAAGGACGGGCGGATCTACGTCTTCAACAGCGCCAGGGAGCACGCGGCGTGGTCGAAGTCCGGAGAGCTTGGCAAGGCGATCGCGCGACTCGGCTACGGTGATGCGGGTGAGACCGTGGTCTTCGACAGCGAGGCCGCGATCAGCCTGTTCAACTTCAAGCATGGCCGGGAGGCCGAGGCCTTCCCGGAGCCCGCCAGGCCTCGCATGGAGGTCTTCTGGAAGGACGGCAAGACCAGCGTTGCCACCGACAGGGCGCAGCTCCTGATGTCGACCCGCATCCAGGGGCGCTTCACTCAGGAGTCGCCCGACAACTCGGTCAAGCTCTTCTCCGAGGCGGCAGGCGGCGATCCTCGAAGCTCCTTCCGGATTCGTAGGGCCAAGTTCAAGCTGGAGGGTTGGTTCTACAAGCCCGAGCTGAGCTACGAGTTCCAGATCAACTTCATGGACGCGACCAGCGCCCAGCCGACCCGCATGATCGAGGACGCCTCGATCAACTGGGACCTCTCGAGGCGGAAGATCCTCCAGGTGAGGTTCGGGCAGTTCAAGGTGCCCTTCGGCCGCCAGGAGCTGACGTCCTCGGGAAGCCAGCAGTTCGTCGATCGCAGCGACGCATCCACACGCTATGCGCGCGGCCGGGAGACGGGAGTTCAGCTCTGGGGTGGTCTCTTGGGCAACAAGGCCGAGTGGCGGGTGGGGGCCTTCAACGGTGAGGGCCGCAGTCAGGCCGCCAACGCGAATGACAAGTTCCAGTACAACGCGCGGGTGCAGTTCCACCCGAACGGCGATCCGAAGTTCTCGGAATCCGACCTCGAGTCCAGGGACAAGCTCCTCTGGGCCATCGCGGCCAACCTCGAGCTGAACGACAAGGCCAAGACGACCACCTCGACCGACATCAAGGACACCATCCTGGGCGGGGACTTCATGGCCAAGTACCGGGGCTTCTCCCTGCAGGGTGAGTACTTCGACAAGAAGGCGGAGCCGGAGACCGGCGCCGAGTTCAAGGACAGGGGTTGGTACGTCCAGACCGGGTACCTGCTGGGCGCAAAACGAAACTGGGAGCTGGCCGTGCGTCACGGGAGGATCGATCCCAGCGACCAGAAGCCCGGAGACGATCGCAAGGAGATCGGCGGCGCCGTCAACTACTACTACAACAAGCACAACGTGAAGCTGCAGGCCGATTTCCGCCAGCTCGAGGACGAGGCGGGCAACTCCGGCAAGGGCATCAAGAGTCGGGAATTCCGGCTGCAAACCCAGTTCATCTTCTAGTTCACAGGGAATTAACACGGGCGAAACCCCCCGTTTCCCTGAAGCGCTTAGCTTCAGGTGTGGGGGGACCCGCGCAAGGAGGCGTCATGAGGAGTTTTCTCGGCGTGATTGCGGCGACCAGCCTCGCCGCCACTGCTGTCCAGGCTCAGGCGGTGAAGGTCGATCCTGGAATCCCCGGCTACCAGAAGGCGAGCGGCGTCTCGGGCAGCATCACCAGTGTCGGTTCCGACACCATGAACAACCTGATGGCGCTGTGGGGCGAGGCATTCGTCAAGCTGTACCCGAACCTGAAGATCCAGGTCGAGGGCAAGGGCTCGACCACCGCCCCCCCGGCCCTGATCGCGGGCAGCGCGCAGTTCGGCCCCATGTCGCGAGCCATGAAGGCCACCGAGATCGACCAGTTCGAACAGAAGTACGGCTACAAGCCACTGCAGATCCGTACCTGCCTGGATGCCCTCGCGGTCTACGTGAACAAGGATAACCCGCTCGACAAACTCACCCTGCAGCAGGTCGACGCGATCTTCTCGAAGACCCGAAAGCGGAGCGGAAAGGCGATCGCCACCTGGGGCCAGCTCGGCCTGACCGGCGACTGGGCCAACCGCCCGTTGAGCCTCTACGGCCGCAACTCCGCCAGCGGCACCTACGGCTTCTTCAAGGAGCATTCGTTGCTGAACGGTGACTACAAAGACACCGTGAAGGAGCAGCCGGGGTCCGCTTCCGTTGTGCAGGGGGTCACCGAGGATCGCTTCGGAATTGGCTACAGCGGCATCGGCTACCGGACCTCGGGTGTCAAGGCACTGGCGCTGGCCGAGAAGGAGGGGGGCAACTTTTCGACCGGCAGCTATGAGGATGTGGTCGGCGGGAAGTACCCGCTCAACCGCTACCTCTACATATACGTCAACAGGGCTCCCGGCAAGTCCCTCGACCCGCTGGTCAAGGAGTTCCTGAAGCTGGTGCTGAGCAAGGAGGGACAGGATGTCGTGCTCAAGGACGGCTACCTGCCCCTGAGCGCCGAAACCGTGAAGCAGGAGCTGGCCAAGCTGGAGTAGGCACCCGTCAGGCGCAAGGGCGACTAGGCGCCCTTGCGTGCTCGCGGGTCACCAGGCACCCATGTCCCAGGCCGTCCTCGGAGTTCGCGAACGGGTCCAGGCCGCCAGCGCCCGCATCAAGGGGATGAAGCGGGCGGACCGCCTGGCCACCGTCATCATCACCCTGGGCGGTCTCATCGTAGTGTTCGGTGTCTTGTTCATCTTCCTGTTCATCCTGGGCGAGACCTGGCCGCTGTTCCGCGGCGCCCAGGGACGCTCTCTCGGTGTCTTGCCTTTGAGCCTACCGCCATCCCCAGACGGGGGACGACTGGCGGGGCCGCTGGTTCTCGGAACCGACGAGTACCAGATGTACCTCTATCAGTTGCTGGACGACGGGCGCTTCGCGTTCTACCGAGCGAGGGACGGATCGCTGGCCCGGGAACTCACCGTTCCCGCGCTGGCTGGAGCCAGGCCGACCGTCGCCTCGCGCAGCCTGGAGCACGACTTCATTGCGGTTGGCACGGCGGACGGGCGTGTGGTGCTGGCTCAGGTCCGCTTTCGTCCCAGGTACGCCGAGGCGGCGCTGGTTGATCTGGAGATCGAGCTGCGCGAGCGCGGCGCCATCGAGCTGGATCCGGCGCGCCGGCCGATTCGTTTGGTGTCGTACGACGAGCACGAGGGCCAGAAGGTGGTCGCCGCGGTCCTGGGGTCCGGCGACATCGTGACCGCCTCGGTCGGCGACGACGAGACCGTGCGCCGCTCCACGGTCAGGGTTGAGCCGGGCGAGAGCGTGACGGCTCTTGCCTTGGCGCGCACTGAGGGTCTGGCGGTGGGGACCGACCGGGGTTTCCTGTACTACTGGGAGCTGTCTCCCGAGGTCCGGCTGGCCAGCCGCAATCCCGCATCGCCCGCTCCCCTCACGGCTCTGGCGACGAACCTGGGCGGGCTGTCGCTGCTGGTTGGGGATGCGCGCGGCGCCGTCTCGGCCTGGTTCCGGACCAGGCTCCAGGACCGCGACACCCAACTGGCCCTGGTGCAGGCTCATGTCTTCCCCTCCCAGAGCGCGGCGGTGACGGCAATCGGAGGTTCGGTCCGTGACAAGAGCTTTGCGACCGCCGCCGCCGATGGCTCCGTGGCCCTCCGCCACACCACCTCGGGCCGCACGCTCCTCAGCTTCCCGGGCGCCGGCCAGCCGGTGCGACAGGTGCTGCTGACGCCGAAGATGGACGGCATCCTGTCGAGGCTGGCCGACGGCGGCCTACGTCGATACCAGATCTCGAGCCCACACCCCGAGTTCTCCTGGGCGGCGCTCTTCGGCCGGGTTTGGTACGAGGGGTACCCCAGTGCCGAATACGTCTGGCAGTCCACCGGCGGCACCGACGACTTCGAGGCCAAGTTCAGTCTGGTGCCGCTGGTCTTCGGCACCCTCAAGGGCACGTTCTACGCGCTGCTCTTCGCGGTGCCCATCGCCGTCTTCGGCGCCCTCTACACCTCGGTGTTCGTGCACCCGTCGATCAAGGCCAAAGTCAAGCCGACCGTCGAGATCATGGCCGCCCTCCCCAGTGTGGTCATCGGTTTCGTCGCCGGCCTTTGGCTGGCCTCACGGATCGAGACCCGGGTGGTGCCCGTGCTGGCCATGCTGGTGTTGCTGCCGCTCTTCGGCACCGCCGGCATGCTCCTCTGGGATCGCCTACCGCGTCGAGCCCGGGACCGGCTGAAGCCCGGCACCGAGATCCTGTTGATCGTCCCCCTCATGCTGCTCGGTGCCTTGGTCGCCATCGGCTCCGGCCCGCGCTTGGAGGCGGCCCTGTTCGACGGCGACTTCAAGCTGTGGCTCAACCAGGCCCTGGGCCTGGTGTACGACCAGCGAAACAGCCTGGTGGTTGGCATCGCCATGGGATTCGCCGTCATCCCCATCATCTTCACCATCTCGGAGGACGCCTTCTCGAGCGTACCGGCCCATCTGAGCGCCGCATCCTTGGCACTAGGCGCAAGCCGCTGGCAGACGGCGGTGCGGGTGGTCCTGCCGACGGCGAGCCCGGGCATCTTCTCGGCCATCATGATCGGCTTCGGCCGAGCCGTGGGGGAGACCATGATCGTGTTGATGGCCACCGGCAACACCCCGGTGCTCGACTGGTCCGTGTTCAACGGAATGCGCACCCTCTCCGCCAACATCGCGGTCGAGATTCCCGAAGCACCCCATGGCGCCACTCTCTACCGGGTGCTGTTCCTGGCCGGTGGGGTGCTCTTCGCCATGACCTTCGCCGTCAACACCATCGCGGAGCTGGTGCGCCAGCGGCTTCGCGAGCGCTACCGGGCCATCTGATGTCGCTCCGGAAGCAGGTCCAACGCGGCGAACACCTGATCTGGCTCACCGGAACCGCTCTCGGCGGGTCGCTTTTGATGATTGCCGGCCTGATCGCGGTGATCGCAGTTAACGGCCTCGGCTCCTTCTGGCCCCGGCCGCTGGTGCGGCTGGCCCTGACGGACGGCTCGGTCTTTCTGGGAGAGCAGGTCCAGAGCGAGACCATCCCTGACCCCGATCACCCCGACCACCCCAAGCGGGACCGCATCCAGCTCCGCGTGGGCAACCGCGACCTGCTGGGCTTCGACTTCAAGTGGATCGACGCGGACCGGATCGGGAGCCGCGAGCTGCCGCTCGCAGTCTGGTACGTGGAGCGTAGGGAGTATGGACCGTTGTTCGGCACACCCGTCGCGATCAAGAGCGGCGACCGCGAGGTGGCCCAGGGCGAGGAGGCGGCTGCTCGCCTGCCGGAGCTGGTGGCGCGGGCGGCTGGTGACCGGGCGGCCGTTCGTCGCCTCGAGAAGGACGAGATCGGCGACATCAACCACCGGATCGAACGCGCTCGCCTGGAACTCAAACGTCTCGACTTCGAGGCGCACCGAGCGCCCGCTCGGGACCTCTCGAAGCAGCGTGCCGCCCTCGAGCAGCGCACGGCTGCGGAGAAGGCGCGCTATCAGGTGAAGCAGGAGGAGTTGGCCCGCCTGCTCGACAGCGTGGCCGGCACCTTCGTGACCTTCCGCACCGCGGATGGCACCGAGAAGGAGTTGCGCAGCCTGGACATCTTCCGTGCCTATCCGGCCAATGAGCTCGGCACCGTGGGCCGGCTCCGCGTCTATCTCAGCCGCCTGTGGGCTTTCCTGGTCGAGGAGCCGCGCGAGTCCAACACCGAGGGTGGCATCTTCCCCGCCATCTTCGGCACCGTGATGATGGTGATGATCATGAGCGTGATGGTGGTTCCGCTAGGCGTGCTGGCCGCGCTGTATCTGCGCGAGTACGCCCGGCAGGGTCCGCTGGTTCGCCTGGTGCGCATTGCCGTGAACAACCTGGCCGGAGTGCCCTCCATCGTGTTCGGCGTGTTCGGCCTGGGCTTCTTCGTCTACTTCGTGGGAGGGAACATCGACCGGTTCTTCTTTCCCGAGTCCCTGCCCGCGCCCACCTACGGCACCGGGGGCATCCTGTGGGCGTCGCTGACGCTGGCCCTCCTCACGGTGCCGGTCGTGATCGTGGCCTCCGAAGAGGCGCTGGCTGCGGTTCCTCGCTCGATGCGCGAAGCCTCGCTGGCCATGGGCGCCACCAGGTTCCAGACCATGCTTCGAGTGGTCTTGCCCGCGGCGGCGCCGGGCATCCTGACGGGGCTGATCCTGGCCATGGCGCGCGGCGCCGGTGAGGTCGCGCCCCTGATGCTGACGGGCGTTGTGAAGCTGGCCCCCGAGCTGCCCCTCGATGGTCACTTCCCGTTCTTCCACCTGGACCGCAAGTTCATGCACCTCGGCTTCCACATCTACGACGTGGGCTTTCAGAGCCCGAACGTGGAGGCAGCCAAGCCGATGGTCTACACCACCGCGATCCTGCTGCTGCTGATCGTGCTCTTGCTCAACCTGACCGCCATTCTGGTCCGCAACCACTTGCGGAAGAAGTATCAAACCCTGGCCTTCTGACGGAGGGGACATGGAGACCACCGTGGTAGACGACAGCCCCGTCCTCCGGATCCGGACCGCCGTTCGGGCGAGAGAGGTCGTTCCCCAGGCCGAGGTCGCCGCTCAGCCGGCGATCAGGATCCAGGGGCTCAACCTTGCCTACGTCGACAACCACGTGTTGCACGACATCACAATGGAGATCGAAGCCGAGAGGGTCACCGCCTTCATCGGTCCCTCGGGCTGCGGCAAGTCGACCCTGCTGCGCTGCTTCAACCGCATGAACGACCTGATCGACGGGGTCCGCGTCTGGGGAGACTTGAGCGTCATGGGGCTCGAGGTGAACGGAGCCCAGACCGACGTCATCGAGGTACGCCGGCGGGTGGGCATGGTGTTCCAGAAGTCCAACCCGTTCCCCAAGTCGATCTACGAAAACGTCGTCTACGGGCTGCGCATAGCCGGCATCCGCGACAAGCCCACGCTCGACGCCGCCTGTGAGCGCAGCCTGCGCAGTGCGGCGTTGTGGGACGAGGTGAAGGACCGGCTGGACCAGAGCGGGCTGGGGCTCTCCGGAGGCCAGATGCAGCGCCTGTGCATCGCACGCGCCATCGCCGTCGAGCCCGAGATCATCCTGATGGACGAGCCCTGCTCGGCCCTCGATCCCATCGCCACCGTCAAGATCGAAGAGCTAATCTACGAGCTCAAGGAGAAGTACACGATCGTCATCGTGACTCACAACTTGCAGCAAGCCGCACGGGTGTCCGACCGCACAGCCTTCTTCTGGCTGGGACGACTGGTGGAGTACGGTCCGACGGCGGATCTCTTCACCAAGCCCCAGGACAAGTTGACCGAGGACTACATAACGGGGAGGTTCGGTTAGAACGGCAGCCATCAGCAATCAGCATTCAGCACTCAGCTACGGACCAAGCCGTTGTCGGTTGCTGACCGCCGACTGCTGATCGCTGAAAGCTACCCATTGTCGCCTAGCGTAACCAGGGGCTCTATGGAACGCCATCATTTCGAAGACGAGCTGCAAACCCTGAAGAACCGCCTCCTCACCATGGGGGCTCTGGTCGAGGACCGCGTGCACCAGGCGGTCACCGCCCTGGTCGAGCGCCGGCTGGAGGTCTGCGACACCGTCATCGCCGGCGACCGCGAGGTCAACGACCTCCAGATCGAGCTGGACGACCGCTGCCTCAAGCTACTGGCGCTGCAACAGCCCATGGCTTCGGACCTCCGGCTGATCACGGCGGCCATGAAGATCAACGCCGATCTGGAACGTATCGGCGATCAGGCCGTGAACATCGCGCAGAACGCGCTCCGAATCCTGCGGCAGCCGCCACTCAGGCCCCTGCTCGACATACCCCGCATGGCCGACCTGGCCGAGGCCATGACTCGCGACAGCCTGGACGCCTTCGTGCGCAAGGACCCGCTGCTGGCCCGCGCCGTGCTCGCGCGGGACGACGAGGTGGACGGTCTCAAGGACCAAGTCTTCCGCGTCCTGCTCACGCACATGATGGCCGACCCCGGCACCATCGAGCGGGCGCTCAGCCTGATCCTGGTCAGCCGCAATCTGGAGCGGATCGCCGACCACGCCACCAACATCGCCGAGGACGTGATCTTCCTGGTGGAGGCCAGGGAGGTACGCCACCACTACGAGGCTCAGGACCGATGAGTGCCGCGGCTCGTTCGCTGGCCAGCGCGCCGAACGCCAGTCTGGACGGCCGCCGCCGGGTGGTGGTGATCGAGGACGATCCCGACATCGCCGAGGCCATCGGTTTCCAGCTCGAAAAGGCGGGGCTGGCGGTGCGCTTGGCGAAGACCGGCGAGGAAGGGTTGGACGCAGCCCGCCGGGGAACCGACCTGGTGCTGCTGGATCTGAATCTGCCCCACATGGACGGCCTGGAGGTCTGTCGTCTGCTGCGCCGGCAGGCCGCGACGGCGCGCGTCCCCATCATCATCGTCTCCGCCCGTGCCGAGGAGGCCGACCGAGTACTCGGCCTCGAGTTGGGGGCTGACGACTACCTGGTCAAGCCCTTCAGTCTCAAGGAGCTGGCCACGCGCTGCCGGGTGGCGCTCCGGCGCAGCGAGGATGGGGCGGAGCCGGCGGCCGTCTACCGTGACGACAACTGGGACATCGACTTTGAGTCCTATCTGGTGCGCTATCAAGGGCAAGAGCTGCGTCTGACGCACAAGGAGATCGAGCTCTTCCGAGCCTTGGTCGAGCGACCCGGGCGCGTGCTGACCCGAGATCGCCTGTTGACGCGGGTGTGGAGCGATGCTGCCGACGTCGATCTGCGCAGCATCGACGCCCACGTCAGGCGGCTCAGAGCCAAGCTCGGCCCCGCTCGACATCACATCGAGACCGTGGTGGGGATCGGCTATCGTTTCGTGCGCTGAGGAAACACCCGCTCGGTCGGCCCGATCGCCAAGCCCAAGCTGGGCCAGAGGCCGATGCCGACCCGGTCACGCCACCGCGGGGTCGCGGCCGTCCCGCGGCAGGGTGAGGGTGAAGCGCGAGCCCTTCCCAAGCGTGCTCTCGACCCCCACCTTGGCCCCCATCCCCTCCGACGAATGCTTGACGATGGCAAGCCCCAGGCCGGTGCCGCCCAGCTCGCGGCTGCGAGCCTTGTCCACCCGATAGAATCGCTCGAAGATCCGGCCCAGGTGCTCCGCCGCGATGCCGGGGCCGTCGTCCTCCACCACCACAAGCGCGCTCCCCTCGGGTCCGGCTTCGCTCCAAACGGCCACCTGGCCCGCTTCGGGGGTGTACTTGATGGCGTTCTCGATCAGGTTGTGAAGGACCAGCCGCAGCCGCTCGGGGTCGGTTACCACCGCCGGGGCCCCTCGGCCCTGGTGACGGAGGCCGATGCCCCTGCGCGCGGCCAGATCGGCGAGCGACGCGGCGACGTCCTCAACCACCTCGCCCGGCGCTACCGGCTCCCACTGTGGTGGGCGTTCTCCGGACTCGATCCGCGACAGCTCCAGCAGGTCCCCCACCAGCGTGGTCATACGTTCGGCGTGGGTGCGGATCTTGCCCAGGAAGCGGCGGGCCAGCTCGGGATCGGCCAGGGCGCCGTCTTCCAGGGCCTCCACGAAACCCCGGATGGAGGTGAGGGGCGTGCGCAGCTCGTGGGACGCGTTGGCCACGAAGTCGCGCCGCACCCGTTCGACGCTCCGGCGCTCGGTGGCGTCGTGGAAGGTGACGACGGCGCCGTGAGAGCCACCCTCGTCTCCTGGGAAGGGAGCCCCGATCAGCGAGTAGAGGCGCCGCAGATGATGGACCTCCACCTCGGCGGCCCGCCGCTTTCCGGTTCGCAGGACGTCTTCCAGCAGGACTGCGACCTCCCGCTGCCGGATGGCCTCCATGTAGTGGCGACCGATCGGGTCCTGGAGGCCCAGACTGGAGCGGAGCACGTCGTTGGCCAGGAGGACCCGCCCCTGGTGATCGACGGCCAGCACCCCGTCGTCCATGGAACCGAGGACGGCCTCGGTGCGGGCCCGGTCCCGGGTGATCTCCGTGAGCTGGGCCTGGAGGTGATCGGCCGACTGGTTGAGGATGCGCGCCAGCTCGCCTAACTCATCCTGGCGGCCCACCAGGCTGCGGGCACCCAGGTCGCCGCCGGCAAAGCGGCGGGCCGCGTCCATGATGGTGCGCAGCGGTCCGGCCAGAGACGAAGACAGGCCGATGGAAAGAAACGCGGTGATGACGAAGGCGACGCCCAGGGCCTTCATCACCGCTCCCCGCAGCTCCCGCGCCTGTTCCTCCACGTCCTTGAGGCTCAAGGCCACCCTGGCCACGCCCAGGAGCCGTCCCTGGCGGCGGATGGGTACCGCGGCGTAGAGCAGATCGGCCCCGACGGTCGCGCTCCTCCGTACCCAGGTCCCCTCGCCCATGGCCAGGGCGTCCCGCACCTCGGGCCGACCGCCGTGGTTGTCGAGGGCGGCCAGCTCCCGGCCCGACGCGGCCGAGTCGGCCAGCACGCGGCCGTCAGGCGCGACGATGGTGACCCGCGCACGTAGCTCGCGGGCCGTCTCGTCCACCAGTGCGTCGAGCCGGGCGGGGTCGGCGGCTTCGGCCAGGGCCTGCTGAACGGTGTGTGCCATGAGGCGCGCCTCGGCGAGGAGCACCTCGCGAGTGCGTGCCATCGCGCGTCGCTTCAGGGCGGGTCCCGCCAGCAGCAGCACCACCAGCAGCGCCGCCGCCGAGGCCGCCACGGCAGTGACGGCGATACGAGAGCGCAAGCGCAAGATCACGACTCGTCCTCTCGGCTCAGCCGGTAGCCCAAAGACTTCACGGTCACGATGAACGGGGCCAGGCCGGGGAGCTTCTCCCGCAGGCGCCTCACGTGGACGTCCACGGTCCTGGTGCCCTCGGCGTAGGAGTAGCCCCAGACCTGCTCCAGAAGCGTTTGGCGCAGCAGCACGCGGCCCTTGGCTCTGAGCAGCGCCTCCAGCAGGGCGAACTCCTTGGCCGTCAGGTGGACCCCCTCGCCGGCCCACTTCACGGTGTGGCGCGAGGGGTCCAGGCTGAGCTGGGCAAAGCTCAAGACGGCCTCGCCTTCCTGGTCGCGGCGCTCGATCCGCCGTAGCAGGGCCCGGATCCGGGCCAGCAATTCCTTGGGGCTGAACGGTTTGACCACGTAGTCATCGGCTCCCGTCTCCAGACCCACGATGCGGTCCGCCTCATCGCCGCGTGCCGTGAGCATCACGATCGGTCGGTCGCGGGTGCGCGGGTCGCGGCGCAGTTCGGCGCAGAGGGAGAGCCCGTCCAGCTCGGGCAGCTGGAGATCGAGAATCAGCAGGTCGAAGGGACCGGCCAAGGCCCGGCGCAAGCCCTCCTTGCCCTGGTCGGCCGACTCCACGGTCCAGCCGTCGCGGCTCAGGTAGTGGTCGAGCAGCTCCACGATATCGGGATCGTCCTCGACCACCAGCACCCGCTTCGCCACTCGGGACAGCCTACCCGATCCGGCGAGCAGAAGCTCCTGGACGACCGGCCGGCGTGGGTGTCTGCGCGTTCCTCAGTCCACCTGGCCGCAAGAACCGGGCGGCCCACGCGTCGGCCGGAAGCCGTCGTCCGACCTCCGCCCCGGTTTAGCGCTTCGAAGGATGCGGGTCGTCGCCTGGTCCGGCGGCCGCCTCAAACCGATCCCGCCTATCCCGCCCACCTTCCGACTACCGATACCGACCGGGCTTGTCCTACAATATGGTGGCCGTCAGGCACCTACCCCCTACCTGTTGTGGTGAAGGAGCAGGCTCATGACCGATCGAGGCTCGTGCGCGCTTCTTGCCGTGCTGCTGCTGGCACCTGCCGCCAGCGCCCTTGCCCAGGCCTACCGGGTGAAGGACATCGTCCAGACGACCGGCGATTCGAACCCCCACAACGTGGTCGCCGTGGCGGGCACGGCCTTCTTCGTGGCGTACGATGGCCACCACGACTACGAGCTATGGAAGACGGATGGAACGCCGGCGGGGACCATCCCGGTGAGGCGCGGCCCGGGGTCGCCGCCCAGGCCCGGCCAGCTAACGCGCGTGGGAGACCTTCTGTTTTTCACGGCTGGGGATGGGGGAGGAACCCTCTGGAAGAGCGACGGCACAGTCGACGGAACGGTTCGAGTGGCTTCACCGGGCTGGTACCCGATGTCGCTGCGGGCTGTGGGCGATGTCCTCTTCCTGACGGTGACGACCTCCGAGAACGGCACGGAGCTATGGAAGAGCGACGGGACGGCGGCCGGTACAGTCATGGTGAAGGACATCCGACCGGGTCGCGACTCGTCCTACCCTCAGGGCCTGGTCGCGTTCAAGAACCTCGCGTTCTTCTGGGCCGATGACGGGATCCACGGCTGGGAGCTGTGGCGCTCCGATGGGTCGGCCACCGGGACCACGATGGTGGCGGACATTCAGCCGGGTCCGGAAGGGACGGGCGGCGGGAGGCTGGTGGCCGCGTCCGACCGCCTCTTCTTCTCGACGACACGGCCGGCGACCGGTCGCGAACTGTGGTCGACAGACGGCACCGACGCCCAGACTCGCCTGGTGCGCGACCTGTGCCCGGGAGCCTGCTCCGCGATTGGCGCCTACTCCTTCGGGATGGCGGCGTTGGGCGGCCAGCTCTTCTTCGCGGCCGATGACGGCACCTCGGGTCAGGAGCTCTGGCAGACCGATGGCAGCGAAGCGGGGACGGTACTTGTGAGGGACATCGTACCTGGGACAGGCGGCTCCTACCCCGAGCACCTTACGAATGTTGGTGGCACCCTCTTCCTGGCGGCCGGCGACTTCAAGGCCGGCGTCGAGTTGTGGAAGAGCGATGGCAGCGCAGCAGGCACGGTTCGTGTCGCCGACATCAGGCCGGGGAGCTGGGGGTCGGCCCCCGAAGCACTGATGGAGGTTGGCAACCGTCTCCTCTTCTACGCCGACGATGGCAAGCATGGCCGGGAGCTGTGGCGAAGCGACGGGACTCTGTCCGGCACCGCCCTGATCGCCGATGTCTTTCCGGGCGAGGCGTCCTCGGCTCCGTACGCGGCGACCCTGACACCCGTCGAAGCCGACGTGTTCTTTGCCGCCGCCGATGGCCAGAGGGGCGTAGAGCTGTGGAAGAGCGATGGGACTGGCGCAGGCACCCTTCCGTTGAGGGACATCCACGCGACCAGTGGCTCCTCTACTCCCACCTCGCTGGCTGGCGCGGATGGGCAGCTGTTCTTTCAAGCCACCGACCCCGTCTACGGCGCCGAAATGTGGACCAGCGACGGCACCGAACTGGGCACCCAGCTTTTCAAGGACTTCCGCCCCGGACCCCAGTCCGGGCACCCAAACGGATTCACCTCGACGCCGTTCGGCCTTCTCTTTGCGGCATCAAGTGCGGCCGACGAATGGGCTCTTTGGAAGACCGACGGCACCACAGGCGGTACGGTTCGGCTCAAGAGCCTAACCACGTCCGTGGCTCCGAGCCGACTCGCCGCTCTTGGCAACCTGGCTCTCTTCGCCTGGGGCAGCGCTGCCACCGGGTCCGAGTTGTGGCGCACCGATGGCACATCTGAGGGAACTGTCCTGGTGAAGGACATCAATCCGGGCAGCGAGGGCTCATCCCCCGGCCAGGTCACCGTCGTCGGCAGCACTGCCTTCTTCCTCGCCTTTGAGCCGGCTACGGGGTACGAGCTCTGGCGCAGCGACGGCTCGGAGGCGGGCACCTATCGAGTAGCCGACGTGGAGCCAGGGCCCTTCAGCCCCGACATCAAGGGGATGGCCACCCTGGGCAATCACCTCTTCTTCGTGACCTTCGACGCGACACCCGGGACCAAGATCTACCGCACCGATGGTACCCCCGGCAACGCCGAGGCTGTCGTCGCCTTCTCCTCCTGTCCGCAGATCGAGGAGATCCTGGTTCCGCTGGAAGACCGTCTCTTCTTCCAGGCCCGCGACCCCGAACACGGCTGCGAGTTGTGGGCGACCGACGGCACCCGGGCCGGAACCGCTATGGTGGCCGACCTCGATCCCGGCCTGGGTTCCTCCGACCCCAGGCGCTTGACGGTCGTGGGCCGCACCCTCTTCTTCGTGGGGGACGCCGAGGGAGAGCCGCGACTCTGGCGCAGCGACGGGACCGCCGGGGGCACCTCCCTGGTGAGCCCGGTAACCCTCGCCGATCCCGCCTGCTACTGCTCGCCACTAACCAATGCCAACGGAACCGTCTACTTCGTCGCCTTTGATCCCCATCACGGCGGTGAGCTCTGGCAGACCGACGGCACCGGTGCAGGAACGCGAATGGTCCACGACGTCAAACCGGGCCCCGAGGGCTCTCTCCCCCTCGATCTAACCGCCACTACCACCCACCTCTACTTCGTGGCTGACGACGGGCATAGCGGCCGGGAGCTGTGGGCGGTGGACCTTGACGTCGTCTTCAAGAACGGCTTCGAGTAGCCGGCCGGCATGCGCTATCCGTAGCCGCAGCGGCGACCCGGTTTCGCGCTGACACCGGAGAGACGATCGGCGCCAACGGCAACCGGAGATCCAGGGTTGTTGCCCCCCTGAACTTGGAGCAAGATCGGACGCTGGCGTGCGGGCCAAGGGCGGAGCCGTGGAGCGGCGTCCAGAAGGGCGAGGGGTTCAATGTCGTGGTTGGGTTGGGGGTCCCAAGAGCGCACGCCCGGGGGCCAAGCGATGGCCGGCGGAGGTCGAGATCGCGACGGGTCGGGCCTGCCGGAACCGCCGGCTACGGCTCGCTACTTGCGGTCACCTGTGAACGCGTCGGGACTGGTGTTCCTGCTGATCGCGGCACTTCTCTATCAGCACCTATCGAACCCAGCGGATGCCTCGCGCCACGTGGCCTACCCTCTCTTGCTGGCGGTGCTGGCGATCTGGGCGCGGGCCCCCCGCTGGGTACTCCAGGCGATTCTGGCTAGCGCGCTGGTCGTTCACGTGTATCTCCACACCCAGGTCGTTTCCCTGGACCCCGCATATCAGGCCTCGACGCGCGACCGGGCCGTCGAAATGACCACCCAGGCGCTGCTGCGCGGTGAGAACCCGTGGAACCACGTGCCCGCGCTCGGTGCCCGGGCTTCGACCGGCCCGACCAGCATTCTGGTCGCCCTGCCCGCGGTCTTGCTCTTGGGGCGAATCAACTGGCTCTCCTTTGCGTTCTGGATCTCGTTCTTCGGCATCCTGCTCGCCTGGGACATCCGTCGTCGAAACGACACCTTTCCCACGCTGAGCCTGTTGTTCCTGCTGGGGCTCTTTGGCTTCGCACATACCCTTCGACACCGGCTGGACGAGCTGTACTACCCGTACCTGTATCTGGTTGCAGCATACGCTTTCGTCAGGCGGGGCCGGAACGGCCTGGCAGGTGCCTGCCTGGCTCTGACGATCCTGTCGCGTCTGAACTACGTGTTCGTGGTCCTGGCATTCCTGCTGTGGTATGGCACGAGCGAACGATTCCGGTGGCGGGCCTTGCTGCGCGTGGCAGGCGGCATGCTCGTGGCAAGTGTCTTCGTTGTGCTGCCCTTCGCGATAGTCGGGGGAACCGACTTTCTCACCCACAACCCCTTCCTGCTGGCTTACCGCCGGAGCGGGATCCAGTCGTGGCCGGAAACCAATGCCATCTTCCATCTACTCAACGAGATGGGGCGACTCCTGGGTCAGAACGGGATGCGCGTCGCCAAACTCCTGCTCGTCGGGTTCGTGCTACTCATGACCACTTGGCGCCTGCGGGGGGTGAGTCCGCACCCCTTCTGGCACATGGCCGTGGCAGCGTTCTCGGCGCATACCCTGGTGCTGTTCACGCTGCCCCTGGACTACGCGGTCATCTTCGTCCTGCCCGCCTTCCTGGGGATCGCCCTCACGACGGCGGTGGCTGAGACCAGCCCGGGCAACCTCGACGCCGCTAAATAACAGGAGCTGACCGCTCCTCACGCCAGATCGCGCAGAATCCGGGGTGGCAGGAACCAAACGAGGCTGCCTCCCTCGGCCAGGGTCCCGTTCAGCTCGACCAGAGCAGCACCGCCCTTCTTGAAAAGCAGCGCTTCGCCGCGGCCGCCGATCAGCCGGCCCAAGAGCGAGGACACGTGGGGCTCATGGCCGAAGACGGCGACAAACGCATCGCCGGAGAAGCGCGACAGCGTTCTCGCCAGATCCTCGAAGTCTCCGGTGGCGAGCGCCGGCGCATTCTCCACCACCGGGGCCTGCCAGGCCTCAGCCGCGATCTCGGCGGTGCGCCGGGCTCGGGGCAGCGGGCTGGTCAGGATGGCCTCCGGACAGCGCAGCAGCTCGGCCAGTCCGGCGGCTGCCTCCCGAAAGCGCTCCTCACCGCGGGGTGTGAGCGGGCGCTCGTCATCGGGGATGCCGGGGGTGCCGTGAGGTACGGCGCTGGCGTGGCGGACGATCAGAAGCTCCATCGGCCTACCTCCTCAAGCAGTTGCCGCGTCCGTTGGGCGCCCCCCCAGGGCGGTCAGGGCTCGGCGGGCCATGTTCAGCGGAGCCGCCTCCAGCAGCCGCTGGTGATGGCGGTGGCTTTCCTGGCGGAAGAACGCGGCCTGGGCCTGGGCCTCTCTGGCCAGAGGCGCCTGACCGCGAACCCGGGCCGAGGTGGCCTGGCGGGTGAGCCAGCTGGCTAGCACGAAGTGGTCGCGGACGTGGCCCAACCGAGTCTGCAAGTCTCTGAACAAGGTGGCGTCCTCCTCCTGGTGGCCCCGCAGCGCGCCGGCCAGTTCCCCCACATAACGCAACCGTCGAGCCACCATGCGGGCGCGGTGAAGTTCCTCCGGGTCGTAGCGCTGGCCCAGGGCTTCGAGGGTGGCGAGGAGCCGGTTGCCGATGGTGGCGGAGGTATCGCGCAGGCGGCGCAGGGCGGTGAACATGGGCGGAACCCCGCGCGCCAGCAGCTTGCGCAGGTCGCGGCGCACGCCGGCGATCTCGATGTCCATGAGCACCTCGGCCATGTGGTGGCGGCTTCGGCTGCGGGCGGCCCGCAAGCGCCGCCGAACCAGCGCTAGCTCCGGGGGCCGCGTCTGCAGCTCCGTCCATCGCGCCTCGAACAGCTCGACGCACACATCCAGATCCCGGCTGCCTCCCGCGGCCCGGGTCAGCTCGCGGAGCACTCCGAGCGCCCGTCGAGCCCGGCGTCCGGTCGGGTCCTGGGCGAGAACCGGCAGCGCGACCCTCAGGCGGCGCGTGCTGACCCGCATGTCGTGCACCGCTTCCTGGTCTCCGGCGAGCGCCTTGGGCAGGTGGCGAAACACCATCCTCACCGCCTGCTGAAGGAGGTGGGTGGGTCGGTCGGCGAGGGTAGCGGGGCGGGCCGGCATGAGCCTTCCTGGGCCAACCGACGCTAGCACGGCCGCCTGGCGAAGACCACTCAGGGAACCCCCGCTCGCGGCCGACTACAATGGGCGGAGCCATGGAAGACCGCGCCCAGCAGTGCCATCCGAACCCCGCCGGCCCGAGGAACCGCTAGTGGCCGCCCGCCGCAAGCGGACGCTGTCCCCGCGGGCCGCCGAACCCGCCGTGCCTCCGGTCCCGGCGCCGCCCCAGCCTCCACCCCCGCCGGAGCCGGTCGCCGTCATCGACATGGGGGCCAGCGCCATTCGCTTGCTGGTGGCCGAGGTTGAGCCCGGCCAGCCCGTCCGCATCCTGGAGGAGGCCTCTCGTGGCGTCCTGCTGGGCAAGGACACCTTCACCCACAACCGGCTGGGGGCGGCCACCGTGGAGGCGACACTCAAGGCCCTGGAGGGCTTCCGCCGCATCATGGACACCTATCGCGTTGTGCGCTATCGGGCGGTGGCCACCAGCGCAGTGCGTGAGGCGCAAAACGCCGAAACCTTCCTGGATCGGGTCCGACAGCGCACCGGCATCGACATCGAGGTGATCGACGGCTCGGAGGAAAACCGACTCACCTACATGGCGGTGCGCGAGGCCCTGCGCGGGCATCCGGCGCTCGGCTCGGCTGACGCCCTGCTGGTGGAGGTCGGCGGCGGCAGCGCCGACCTGTCCTTTCTCCGCAACGGCGAGCCCATCCACTCCGGAACCTACACCCTGGGCTCCATCCGCATGCGCCAGAACCTGGCCTCCTGGCAGGGCAGCCCGGAGCAACGCATGCGCCTGCTGCGCCGCCACGTCCACAACGTGGTCGAGGACATCCGGCGCGAGATGCCCTTGAAGGAGGCCCGCTACTTCATCGCGCTAGGCGAGGACGTGCAGTTCGCCGCCGCCCGCGTCGGCGGTGAGTCGCGCCCCGGGGCCATCCCGGTGGTGGCCAAGGAGCCCTTCCTGGCCCTGTGCGACGAGCTGGCTGCCTTCGAGGTGGACGAGCTGGTGGAGCGCTACCGCATCCCCCACGCTGGCGCCGAGACCCTGGTGCCCGCGCTGCTCGCCAACCGCGAGCTGCTACTCGAGACCCAGGCCAGCGAGATCCTGGCCCCCGAGGCCTCGCTCAGGGCCGGCCTGCTCTTGGACATCGCCGGCAGCGAGGACGGCCTGGGCATCGAGGTCTTCGGCAAGCAGGTGCTGGCCAGTGCCGACGCGTTAGGTGCTCGGTACCGCTACGATGCCCCCCACGCCCGGGCGGTGGCCGCTCTGGCCTGCCGCCTCTTCGACGACCTCCGCTCCGAGCACGGCCTGAGCATGCGCGATCGCCTGCTTCTGGAGGTCGCGGCGCTGCTTCACGACGTGGGCATCTTCGTGAACCTGCGCGGCCACCACAAGCACTCCCAGTACCTGCTCTCGGTTTCCGAGATCTTCGGCCTTTCCCGCGACGACCTCGCCATCGTCTCCAACGTGGCCCGCTACCATCGCCGCGGTCTGCCCCAGAAGTCGCACCTGCCCTACATGGCCCTGGATCGCGACACCCGCGTGCTGGTCAACAAGCTGGCCGCCATCCTGCGCGTGGCCAACGCCCTGGATGCCGACCACCTGCAGAAGGTGAAGGAGCTGCGTGTGGTGCAGGCCGACGATGCCTGGGTGCTCGAGGTCACCGCCGCCGGGGACCTGACCATGGAGCGCCTGGCGGCTCTGTCGCGAGCCGACATGCTGACCGAGGTCTTCGGCCGCAAGGTCAGCTTTCGTGAGGCGTCGCCCAAGCCATGAAGCCGCCCAGAGCTCACGGCAAGCCCAAGAAGCGCGAACCCGAGCTGTTCCTGAATCGCGAGCTGTCCTGGCTCCAGTTCAACGGCCGGGTGCTGGAGGAGGCCGTCGATCCCGCCAACCCGCTCTTGGAGCGGCTGAAGTTTGCCACCATCGTCGCCTCCAACCTCGACGAGTTCTTCATGGTGCGGGTGGCCGCCCTGCAGCATGCGGTCCAGGAGGGCGACACCTCCCCCGACCTGGCCGGCCTCACCCCTGGCCAGCAGCTCAAGGAGATCTCGCTGCGCGCGCACGAGATGGTGGATCAGCTCTATCGCGCTCTTTCGGACGAGATCCTGCCCGCTCTCGCCGAACGCGGCATCCGCCTGGTCTCGGTCGGGAGCCTCGACCCCGGGCTCCGACCGCCCCTGGCCAGGCACTTCCGAGACGAGATCCTCCCCGTCTTGACCCCGCTCGCCATCGATTTCTCCCGGCCCTTCCCCATGCTCTTGAGCCTGAGCCTCAACCTGGCCGTGCTCCTGGGACCGGCCGAGGGGGAGGATCAGAAGCGTTTGGCGGTGGTCCAGGTCCCGGCGCGTCTGCCGCGTCTGGTGCGTCCGGTGGGCGGCGACGGGACCAGCTACGTGCTGCTGGAGGACCTGATCCGGTCCGAGCTCTCCGCCCTCTTCCCCGGCCAGGAGGTGCAGGAGGCGGCGGTGTTCCGCGTCTCCCGTGACGCCGAGCTGGACCTGGACGACGAGGGCGGTCGCGACTATCTGGAAGCGCTGGAAGAGGAGCTTCGGAAGCGACGCCGCAGCCAGGTGGTCCGCCTGGAGCTGGAGGCGTCGGCGAGCGAGGCCCTGCTTGCGCTTCTCACCGACCGCCTGGAAGTGACCGCCGGCGATGTCTACCGCGTGCGGGGCCAGCTCGACATTCGCGCCCTCCACGCCCTGGTCGAGCTGCCCGCCCTCGAAGACCTGCGCGATGCACCGCTCAAGCCGCTGGCCGCCCTCGAGGCTAAAGCCCAAGAGGCCGTCTTCGAGGTTCTCGACGAACGCGACGTCCTCTTCCATCACCCCTACGACTCCTTCGACCCGGTGGTGAGCCTGGTTTCCCGTGCGGCCGACGATCCCGACGTGCTCGCCATCAAGCAGACCCTGTACCGCACCAGCGGCGATTCCCCGGTGGTGCAGGCGCTGGCCCGGGCCGCCGAGCAGGGCAAGCAGGTCACCGTGCTGGTCGAGCTTCTGGCTCGCTTCGACGAGCAGAGCAACCTGCGTTGGGCGCGCAGCCTGGAAGAAGCCGGGGCCCACGTCATCTACGGCATCCGGGGGTTCAAGACCCACGCCAAGATCTGCCTGGTGGTGCGCCGCGGGCGTCAGGGCATTAGGCGTTACGTGCACCTGGGCACCGGCAACTACAACGACCGCACGGCCCGCGCCTACAGCGACTTCGGACTGATGACCGCGGATTCCGCCATCGGCGAGGACGCCTCGGCCTTCTTCAATACCCTCACCGGCTACTCGGATGCTCCGCGCATGAAGAAACTGGCCATGGCCCCCACCGGCTTGCGCGAGCGCTTCCTGAAGCTCATCGAGCGCGAGAGGCGGCGGGCGGAAGAGGGGCAGGCCGCCGAGATCCGGGCCAAGATGAACTCCCTGGTCGACGAGGACATCATCCGCGCCCTCTACGACGCTTCCCGGGCCGGCGTCCGCGTTCGTTTGAACGTGCGGGGCATCTGCTGCCTGCGCCCTGGCCTCAAGGGCGTCTCCGACAGCATCGAGGTGGTGTCCATCGTCGACCGCTTCCTGGAGCACGCCCGCGTCTTCGCCTTCCGGAACGGCGGTGACGAAGATGTGTACCTGGGCAGCGTCGACTGGATGCCGCGCAACCTCGACCGGCGCATCGAGTTGCTGTTCCCGGTGGAGGCCCCGGAGCCGCGGCAGAAGGTGCTGGCCGCGTTAGAGGCGATGTTCGCCGACAACGTGAAGGCCCGCGCCTTGCTCCCCGACGGCAGCTACCGCCGCCGCCGCCCGGCCAAGGGCGACGACGCCTTCCGCGCCCAACTCCACCTCTACCGCGAGGCCCAGAAGGCGGTCGACCGCGCCCGTGCGGCGTCCGGTGTGCTGCTCGCGCCCCTCACCTCGCCCGAGGGGTGACCGGGCGGCGGGCGACTACGCGCGCCGCCGTTCGAGGGCGGTCACGCGCGCATCCAGTGGAACCAGCGTGTCGATCTTGCCGTCCACGGTCTCGACCTTGGTCTCGATGGCCTCGACTCTAGTGTCGATTCTCTCCACCTTGGTCTCGATGGCCTCGACTCTGGTGTCGATCCTCTCGACCTTGGTTTCGATGGCCTCGACTCTGGTGTCGATCCCCTCGACCTTGGTTTCGATGGCCTCGACTCTGGTGTCCATCCTCTGAACGGCGGCTTCGATGGCCTCGACTCTGGTGTCGATCCTCTCCACCTTGGTTTCGATAGCCTCGACTCTGGTGTCGATCCTCTGAACCGTGGTTTCGAGCTTGTCGACCTTGGTCTCAAGGCGCCGAAGGTCCCTGCCGTTGCTTCGGACCGCAGTCTCTAGCGTCTCGAACCGGGCCGCGGTTGTCTGCTCGAAACTGCTGATCCTCGCGTCGAGAACCGCCCGCACCGTCTGGACCTCTTCGATGGTCGTGCGGTTCTGCGAGCGAATCTCCTCGAGGATCACCTGCCAGGCCGGTCCCGAGGATCCGCGCGAGGGCTTCGGCCGGCCCGAAGTGGGCTTCTTGGAGGGCATCGCGGGTAAAGTCTACCTGCGAGCGGCCGCCTGCGCCACTGGAAAACCCGCGCAGCGCCACCAGCTCCCGCCAAGGGAGGTTCGCGATAGGCACGGCCTAGAGCACAGCATCGACGAGGGCCTCGGCCTTCCGCGCCATCGCCCCGCCCTGGTGACCCCGGCCTGGCGGGCGGGGAACTGGATCCCGAGGGGTCCCAGGCCCTCATCCCCTTCACTTCGGAGTTCGAGACCTACGACCCGACGGTGGTGGGGACGATCGAGGAGACCTACACCTCGGCTGGGGTGGTGGTCTCGGGGGAGCGGGCTTACGTTCTGGAGAGCCAGTTCGAGAGGGGCTTGCTCCGGACCTACGACGTGAGCGATCCGGAGCAGCCGCGGGAGCTGGGCGGCTCGTGGATGGTGCTGGGGCGGGCGGTGGACCTGAAGGGAGAGAAGGCGAGCCCCGTGCTTCCCGAGAACCTGGACATCGTGGTGGCCGGGACCACCGTCAACTGGAGGTCGCGCCCGTCGAACCTCTACGTGTTCGACGTGTCCTCGGACCGGCCGTCGGAGATTGGAGCGGTCAGCGTTAGCCCCAGCTCGGTGGCCGGGACGCTCAGCCGGTTCGTGGTCAAGGGGACCGGGCCTTCACCATCACCTGGCACCGTGCTTCCTCGAACTCCACCCAGGTGTACGTGGGGGCGGAGGTGGCGAACCTCAACCGCATGCTGGAGAAGGGCCACCCGCGGGAGCGGGTCAAGCAGTAAAGCAGCAGCCTTGTCATGGCGACGACAACGAGGCAGATCCCCGGGCCCAGCGGTTACGCTCACATCGTCAAGCGGCCCAGGTACTGTGGCGGCAAGGCGGCGATCGAGAAGGCGCACATCCGCGTCAACAACATTGCCTCGCTGCTCAAGCAAGGCAAGACCCCGGAGCAGATGATCGAGGCCTATCCACACCTCACCATGGCCCAGGTGTACGGCGCCCTGGTCTACTACGACCCACACCGAGGAGATCGACGCCGACTCGGCTCACCTGAGCGGCCGGTCGTGGGCCCCGTGGCCCCGGAGCCCTCGTCGGCTCCTTCGCGCTCTACACCGGCGTCGACGTGCGACACTCCCAGGTCCTGCTGGGCCCCGCCTCCTTGGACTCAGCCCTGGTCGACCTGGGGACGAAGGTCGCGAACCTCAACCTCATCCTCGAGAAAAGCCCCCCGCGCGAGAAGCCCACACCGTTCCCACCACCGAGCCCTGATACGTAGCGGACAAGGTGCTACCATACGTACATGTACAAGCTGACGCTGAGCGTGGACGAGAAGATCGCGAGCCGGGCCAAGAGGTACGCCGAGCGGAAAGGGACCTCCGTTTCCGATATCGTCGAGCGCTTCCTTGATGTCGTCTCGCGGCCGGCCCGAACTCAGGATTTCCCCGAGCTCCACCGGCTCCGAGGATGCCTCAAGGGAACGGACCCTGAGGCCTACCGCAAGCAGCTACTGCGGAAGTACCGGTGAGGCGGCTGCTGTTCGACCTGAACGTGGTCCTGGACGTCCTCTTCGAGCGCACCCCTCACGTGACCGAGGCGGCGGCGCTGTGGCGGGCGTCGAAGGATGGCGCGGTCCTT
>DATECU010000272.1:0-21141 GCA_035286745.1 Vicinamibacteria bacterium
CCGGCACTTCTCGAACACGTAGTCGGAGAAGGTGAGGGGGGCGAACAGACGACGCTGCAGGAGCTCCTGTTGCTGGCGGTAGCGGGAGAGCAGAAAGAACAGCTCGATCTGGAAGGCGGAGCCGGGGACCCCGTCGTAGAACGGTTTCAGGAAGGGATTCTGCCCCCACTCCTCCATCACCCGGGTGGCATCCAAGCGTTCGGCGAGGCGCTCCACCACCGAGGTCTTTCCCACTCCGATGGCACCCTCGACGGCGATGTAGTGGAAGTTCACGGCGAGACCTCGACGGTGCCCAGGCGCCGGACCTGCCCCGGGTCGGTGCAGGCGGCGAGCAGCTCGGCGACCGTCTTGCCGAGGAGCGGATGCCGAAGCTCAGGGGCGATCTCCGCCAGCGGCACCAGCACGAAGCGTCGATCCTGAAGCCGGGGGTGGGGCAGGGTGAGCTCCAAGCTCCGCTGGCAGAGGTCGCCGTAGAACAGCAGATCCAGGTCGATCAACCGGGGACCGTTCTCCACCAAACGCACGCGGCCCAGCTCGCGCTCCACCTCGAGCAAGACCTGGAGCAGCGCCTCCGCCCCGAGCGCGGTGTCCCCGCGCACCACCTGATTCAGGAACCAGTCCTGAGGGGGGCCGCCCCGAGGTTCCGTCTCGTAGCAGGAGCTTCGAGCCAACGGCCGAAAGCCGCGGCCGGCGAGCAGCAGGGTGGCCCGCGCCAGCGCGGCCTGGCGGTCGCCCAGGTTGGAGCCGAGGCCCAAGAACACAATCGGGAGCACGGGAAGGGGAGATTAACCCAAGCCGGGTCGAAAGCGGCAATCGGAGGCAACTCTCCTCTTGACAGGCCCCCGGCCTGGGCCGATACTGAATGGCAGTTCATTCATTTCGCCATGGCCCGTAGGAGAAGCGACGGCAAGCGAGAGCGGATCCTGGAGGCCGCGGTCAAGGTCTTCGCCAAGAAGGGCTATTTCGCCGCCAAGGTGGCGGAGATCGCGCGCAAGGCCGGGGTCGCCGACGGCACCATCTACCTCTATTTCCGAAACAAGGAGGACATCCTGGTCTCGCTGTTCGACCAGGTGATGGCCGACTACCTGGAACGGGTCCGGCGCGAGGTGGAGGCTGCGGTAGGGGCCCCGGACCGGCTGCTGGCCATGGCCGAGCAGCACCTTCGCGGCCTCGGTTCAAACCGCGAGCTGGCGGTGGTGTTTCAAGTCGAGCTTCGGCAATCCACCAAGTTCATGGAGCGCTTCACGGCCTCTTGGCTCCAGGACTACTTCGCCCTGCTGAACGACATCATCGAGGACGGCCAAGAAGACGGGACCTTTCGGCCTGACCTTCCCCGCAAGATCGTGGCCAAGGCCTTCTTTGGGGCCCTGGACGAGATGGTGACGTCATGGATTCTCTCCCGGAAGGACTATGATCTTGGGCAACTGGCAGCCCCCGTGGTGGACTTGTTCCTGCGGGGGGCCCTTTCGTCCAAGAAAGCGAGTCCGCTGCGCGCCGGCCTCTTGGCCGCAGCAGGGGGAGGCAAGTGATGGCGATAGAGACGCTCTGTGACATCTTCTATCGGTGCGTGGACACCTACCGCAAGACCGAGCACCTCAAGGTCAAGCGCGGCGGAACCTGGCAGAGCATCAGCTCGGAGCAGTTCCGGCAAGCGGTGGAGGAGCTGGCCCTGGGTCTTGGGGTCCTGGGCATCGCAAAGGGCGACAAGGTCGCCATCCTCTCCGAGAACCGGCCGGAGTGGGCTTATGCCGACCTGGCGACGCTGGTGGCGGCGGCGGTGGACGTGCCCGTCTACGCCACCCTCACGCCTAACCAGGTGCTCTACATCCTGAACGACAGCGAGGCCAAGGCCTGCTTCGTGTCCAACGCTGGTCAGGCCAAGAAGGTCGCCGAGGTCAAGGCCCAGGCCCCGAACCTGAAGCACGTCATTCGCATGGAAGACGGCCCCGGTTTCCCGGAGGGCACTCTCTCCCTCGACGAGGTGCGGGCCAAGGGCCGTGAGTTGCTCTCCCGGGAGCCGGACGCGGCCCGGAAGCGGGCAGCCGAGGTGAAGCCGGGGGACCTAGCGACCTTGATCTACACCTCGGGCACCACCGGCGATCCCAAGGGCGTGATGTTGTTGCACAGCAACCTGGTCTCCAACACCCTGTCCGCCCACAAGGTGTTCGCCAGCCTGGGGCCCGACGACGTGGCCCTCTCCTTCCTTCCCCTCTGCCACGTCTTCGAGCGCATGGCCGGCCACTACCTCATGCTCCAGGCGGGGGCCACCATCGCCTACGCGGAGAGCGTGGAGAAGGTCCCCGAGAACATGGGCGAGGTGCAGCCTACCGTGATGTGCTCGGTCCCCCGCCTGTACGAGAAGATGTACGCGCGGGTCAACGAGAAGGTGGCCGGCGATCCGCCGCTGCGCCAGAAGATCTTCCACTGGGCCATCGCCGTGGGCCGCCAGTTCTTCAACCACCGGGTGACCAAGACCGAGCCCGGCGCCCTGCTCAAGCTCAAGTTCGCGATCGCCGACAAGCTGGTCTTCTCCAAGATCAAGGCTCGCACCGGCGGCCGCTTGCGCCTGTTCGTGTCGGGCGGGGCGCCCTTGGCCAGGGAGATCGCCGAGTTCTTCGGGGCCGCCGGTCTGCTGATCCTGGAAGGCTATGGCCTGACCGAGACCAGCCCGGTCATCACCGTGAACCGGCCGGACGACCTGAAGCCGGGCAGCGTGGGCAAGCCCCTGGAGGGGGTCGAGGTCAAGATCGCCGAGGACGGCGAGATCCTGACCCGCGGTCCTCACGTCATGAGGGGCTATTTCAAGAAGGTGGAAGCCACCGCCGAGGTCATCGAAGCCGACGGCTGGTTCCACACCGGGGACATCGGCGTCATCGACCCCCAGGGGTTCCTCATCATTACCGACCGCAAGAAGGACATCCTGGTCACCTCGGGCGGCAAGAACATCGCCCCTCAGCCCATCGAGAACCTGATCAAGACCAACCCCTTCTTCGCCGAGATCGTGATGGTGGGCAACAAGCGCAACTTCCCGGCGGCCCTGGTGGTGCCTAACTTCGACAACCTGGAGAAGTGGGCGCGGGAGAAGGGCACCGCGTTTGCGAGCCGGGAGGACCTGATCGGCAAGGCCGAGGTCACGTCCCACTACGAAGCGCTGGTGAACACCCTCACCAAGGACCTGGCCCAGTTCGAGAAGATCAAGAAGATCGCGCTCCTCGCCAAGGAGTTCACCCTGGAGGCGGGCGAGCTCACCCCCACGCTGAAGGTCAAGCGGCGGTTTGTCGAGCAGAAGTACCAGGCCGTAATCGACGACCTGTACCGGACCGCATAACCGAGGAGCAGAGCCCGGAGGGGCGCGGTCAAGGCAGAGCCGAGCGGAGGACGAAATGAGCACGACCTTGACGGCCCCTCTCCCCGCGAGAGGTGTCTCCAAGCAGACGCCACTCGAGATCCGGAAGGCTGTGGTCCTGGGTGCCGGCACCATGGGCGCCCAGGTGGCCGCCCACCTCGCCGGCCTCGGTCTGGAGGTGGCCCTGCTGGACATGGTGCCCGCAGGAGCCCCGGACCGAAGCGCCCTGGCCAAGAAGGCCCTGGAGACCCTCAAGAAGCTGAAGCCCGGCCCGCTTCATCTCCAGAGCCAGCTCCGGGCCATACGCCCCGGCAACTTCGAAGACGACTGGAAGGAACTGAAGGACGCCGACTGGGTCTTCGAGGCGGTGATCGAGGACCTGGAGATCAAGCGGCAGTTGTTCGCCAAGGTGGCGCCGGTCGTCAAGGCAAGCGCGGTCGTCACCAGCAACACCTCCGGCCTCGGCATCGGGGCCATGATCGAGCCGCTGCCCCTGGAGTTCCGCCGACGCTTCCTGGGCACCCACTTCTTCAACCCCCCTCGCTACCTGAAGCTCCTGGAGACCATCCCCGGCCCCGACACCGACGCCGCGGTCCTGGCCGCCATGGAAGGGTTCTGCGACCAGGTGGTGGGCAAGGGCGTGGTGCGCTGCAAGGACACGCCCAACTTCATCGGCAACCGCATCGGGTCCTATGGGCTGGGCATCGTATTCCGTTTGATGCAGGAGTTGGACCTGACGGTCGAGGAGGTCGATGCCCTGACCGGTCCCGCCATCGGCCGGGCCCGAAGCGCCACCTTCCGCACCGTGGACATCGCCGGCGTCGACGTGGCGGTCAAGGTCTCCGAGAACCTCTACCAGGCGGTGCCCCAGGATCCGGAACGCGACATCTTCCGGGTGCCCGACTTCATGAAGATCCTGCTGGAGCGGAAGTGGTTGGGCGAGAAGACCGGGGCGGGCTTCTACAAGAAGGACGGCAAGGAGATCCTCACCCTCGACTGGAAGACGCTCGAACACCGCGAACGACGCAAGCCCAAGCTCCCTTCTCTGGAAGCGGCGCAGAACGTGCCCGACATGGGAGCCCGCATCAACCAGATCCTGGCGGGCAAGGACCCGGCCGGCCAGTTCCTCTGGCGCGCCCTCTCCGGCACCTCGTTCTACGCGGCCTCGCTCATCCCCGAGATCTCCGACGACGTGGTGTCGGTGGACCGCGCCATGGAGTGGGGCTACGGCTGGGGCATGGGTCCCTTCCGCCTGCTGGACGCCCTGGGGGTCGAGAGCGTGGTGGCGCGCGCCAAGGCCGAGGGCCGGAAGATCCCGACCCTGATCGAGAAACTCCTGGCCTCCGGCCGCCGGAGCTTCTACGAGACCGAAGGCGGAACCACCACCGCCTTTTCGCTCGGGGGACCCTTGGCGGTGGCCGAGCGGCCCGGGGTGATCGAGATCGCCAAGGTCAAGGCGCAGGGCGGCGTGAAGAAGAAGAACGCCGGCGCCAGTCTGGTGGACCTGGGGGACGGCTGCGGCCTGGTCGAGTTCCACAGCAAGATGAACGCGTTGGGGACCGACACCTTCTCCATGCTGGGAGCCGCCCTCAAGGAGGGCAAGGCTCACTTCGACGCCCTGGTCGTCGGTAACCAGGGCGAGCAGTTCAGCGTGGGCGCCAACCTGATGCTGGTGCTGCTGGCGGTGCAAGAGGAAGAGTGGGACGAGCTCAGCCTCTCCATCCGCCAGTTCCAGAACGCCAACCTGGCGCTCAAGTACGCCGAGCTTCCGGTGGTGGTGGCGCCCTTCGGCATGACGTTAGGTGGGGGCTGCGAGATCGCCCTGCACGGCGCTCGGGTGCGGGCCTCGGCCGAGACTTACATGGGTCTGGTCGAGGTGGGGGTGGGAGTGATTCCGGCCGGCGGCGGGACCAAGGAGCTGGCGCTGCGGGCCCACGACCGCTGCCGGGGCGTGGAAGGGGCGGATGCCTTCCCCTTCATCAAGCGCGCTTTCGAGCAGATCGCCTTTGCCAGGGTCTCGCTCTCCGGGAGCGAGGCCCTGGAGATGTTCCTGACCCCAGCCGACTCGCTTTCCTTCAACGGGGATCGGTTGATCGCGGACGCCAAGGAGGTCGCCCTCGGCTTGGCGCGTGCCGGCTACCGTCCGGGTCGCCCGCGAACCGAGGTCCCGGTCTTGGGACGTCCGGCGCTCACCGCCTTCAGGGCCGGCATCCACAACGCCCTGCGCGGGGGCCAGGTCAGCGAACACGACGCCCTGATCGCCACCAAAGTCGCCAGCATCCTCTGCGGCGGCGATCGGGCCCCCGGGGTGGCCAGCGAGCAGCACTATCTGGATCTGGAACGAGAGGCGTTCTTGTCCCTGCTCGGCACCAAGAAGACCCAGGACCGCATCCAGCACATGCTGAAGACCGGCAAGCCGCTGCGGAACTAGAGGTGAGTTATGCGTGAAGCAGTGATCGTGAGCAGTGTTCGTACCGCGGTGGGGAAAGCCGGCAAGGGGACGCTCCGCCAGACCCGGCCCGACGACATGGCGGCGGCGGTGATTCAGGGCGCGCTGGCGCGGGTGCCCGCGGTCAAGCCCGAGATGATCGAGGACGTGGTCCTGGGTTGTGCCATGCCGGAGGCCGAGCAGGGCATGAACGTGGCCCGGATCGCCAGCCTGCTCGCCGGGATTCCGGTGAGCGCCGGGGCCATGACCGTGAACCGCTTCTGCTCGTCGGGCCTGGAGGCCATTGCCCTCGCCTGCCAGGGCGTGATGGCCGGGCGCGCCGAGGCGGCTATCGCCGGCGGGACCGAGTCCATGAGTCTCATTCCCATGGGCGGGCACAAGCTCTTGCCCAACCCCACGCTGGTGGATCGCTATCCGGACGCCTATCTCGGCATGGGCCTGACCGCGGAACTGGTGGCCAAGAAGTACGGCATCACCCGCGAGAAGGCCGACCAATTCGCGCTGGCCTCCCACCAGAAGGCGGTGGCTGCCATCGAGGCCGGGAGGTTCCGAGAGGAGATCGTGCCTGTGGCGGTGGTGGCGGCGCCGGAAAACGGCGGCCCCTCCCGTCCGATTACTTTCGAGGTCGACGAGGGCCCCCGCAAGGACACCGACCTCACGGCCTTGGGCAAGCTCAAGCCGGCCTTCTCGACCGACGGCATCGTCACCGCCGGCAACTCCTCGCAGACCTCCGACGGCGCGGCCGCCAGCCTGATCCTGTCGGCCGAGAAGGCCAAGGAGTTGGGCGTGGCGCCGGTCGCGCGCCTGTTGGCATACGCGGTCGCCGGTGTGCCTCCCGAGATCATGGGCATCGGTCCGGTGGAGGCGATTCCCAAGGCCCTGAAGCGGGCCGGCCTCAAGCTCCAGGACATCGACCTGATCGAGCTCAACGAGGCCTTCGCTTGCCAGGCGCTGGCAGTGATCGAGGCTCTGGGTCTGGACCCGGCCAAGGTCAACGTGAGCGGCGGCGCGGTGGCCCTGGGTCATCCGTTAGGGGCCACCGGGGCCAAGCTCACGGCCCAGCTCTTGGCGGAGCTTCGGCGCCGCCAGGCCCGCTACGGGATGGTGACGATGTGTGTGGGCGGCGGCATGGGCGCCGCCGGCATTTTCGAGAGGCTTTAGGTTGTCGAGGAAGAAGCCGGTCCACGGACAGGCCGTGGCCGAGGTTTGGTTGCTGAGCGAGCAAGGAAGGAAGAGCCATGGCCACTGAGACCAAGACCCCCACGGCTGCCGCGCGCGGCGGCAGCTTCCTCATCGAAGATCGGACCCCCGCCGAGGTCTTCACGCCGGAGGACTTCAGCGACGAACAGCGCATGATCGGCGACACCGCGAACGACTATGCGGAAAAGGAGCTGCTGCCCCGGCTGCCGGAACTCCTGAAGCTCAAGTACGAGGTCACCCGCGAGCTGCTCAAGAAGGCGGGGGAGCTGGGCCTGCTCGGGATCGAGATTCCCGAGCAGTACGGTGGCCTGGGCCTCGACAAGGTCTCGGCCACCATCACCGCCGAGAAGACCTCCCGCGACGGCAGCTTCGCCGTTTCCTTCATGGGCCACACCGGGATCGGCACCCTGCCCGTCGTGTACTTCGGATCCAAGGAGCAGAAGAAGAAGTACCTGCCCAAGTTCGCGTCTGGCGAGTGGATCAGCTCCTACTCGCTCTCCGAGGCGTCCTCGGCCAGCGACGCCATGAACGCCAAGGCGAAGGCGGTGCTGTCCCCGGATGGCAAGAGCTGGATCCTGAACGGCGAGAAAATGTGGCTCTCCAACGCCGGCTTCGCCGACGTCTACATCACCTTCGCCAAGGTGGACGGCGAGCACTTCAGCGCCTTCATCATCGAGAAGGGTATGCCCGGGGTCTCGCTAGGTGCGGAGGAGAAGAAGACCGGCCTCAAGGGTAGCTCGACCCGGCCCCTGATCCTGACCGACGCCGTGATCCCCAGGGAGAACCTCCTGGGCGAGATCGGCAAGGGCCACAAGATCGCCTTCAACATCCTGAACGTGGGCCGTTTCAAACTGGGGGCCGGCGTCACCGGCGGCGCCAAGGGCGCACTCAAGGCGTCGGTGGAATACGCCAACTCGCGTCTGGCGTTCGGCAAGCCGATCTCCGACTTCGGCCTGATCCAGCACAAGATCGGCGAGATGGCCATCCTGGCCTACGTCTCCGAGTCGGTCGTCTACCGCACCGCCGGCATGATCGACGCCAACCTGGCCGGCGTCGACGTGGACGACGCGGCGGAGGCTCTCAAGCGCATAGAGGAGTACGACGTCGAGTGCTCGATGGTCAAGGTCTGGTGCTCGGAAATGCTGGACTTCGTGGTCGACGAGACGGTCCAGCTCTTTGGCGGCGCCGGCTACGTCGAGGACTACCCGGCCGAGCGCTACTGGCGGGATGCCCGCGTCAACCGCATCTTCGAGGGCACCAACGAGATCAACCGCCTGCTGGTTCCCGGCCGACTGATTCGCCGCGCCATGAAGGGGGATCTGCCCGTCTTCAAGAAGGCCATGGCCCTCATGGATGAGCTGACCGGCCCCTCCGCAGGCGAACTCGAGGAGGGGTTCCTGGCCGCCGAGGCCCGGATGGTCCAGGGAGCCAAGAAGGCAGCCCTCGCCTGCTTGGGTTTGGCGGTGCAGAAGTTCGGCCAGGGGTTGGAAGAGCAGCAGGAAGTCCTGGCCCTCTTCGCCGATGTGGCCATGGAGCTCTATGCGCTGGAGAGCGCCGTCCTTCGAACCCAGAAGCGGGCTCTGGCCCAGGGCGAGGCTCGCTGCCAGCTGGCCGAAGCGGCGGTGCGCTGCTTCGCCCAGGACGCCATGGACAAGATCGAGGTCTCGGCCCGCCGCCTGCTCGCCGCCGTCGAAGAAGGCGACATGCTGCGCACCTACCTCGCCGCCCTCAAGCGATTCGTCAAGCGCGATGCCGTGAACACCGTGGCTCTGCGGCGACAGGTGGCGCGCGCCGCCATCGAGACCGGGGGCTATCCACTCGGATAGGCGTACCCTTGGCCCGGCTGACGGTTGCACTCGCCGTCAGCCGGGCGGTACGATCCTCTCGTCCGCATCTACAGATTTCAGGAGGCCTCGAACCTCAGGGGGGTCGGTGGCCGAGAGAGTAGCCGGGCGGGCTGAGCAGAGCTCGCTCTCCACTATCAGGAGGTCTTCTTCATGGCGATCCGGTCACCAAGGGCGGTCGCGGCCACGCTGGCGGCAGCTCTCAGCCTCGCCCTGGCCTCGGCCGAAGTCCAGGCAGCAGGGTTCTCGGTCTTCGAACAGGGCGCGCGCGGGATGGGCTTCGCCGGCGCCTACACGGCCCAGTCCCAGGACCCGTCGGCCGTGTTCCACAACGCCGCCGGCATCGCCTTCCTCAAGGGCAAGCGGCTGTACCTCGGTGGCACCCTGGTCAAGCCCTCATCCGACTTCACCGGAGCCGATCCCTTCCCTGGCGCTGGGCGCACCGAGACCGGCGACGTGGGAGTGATTCCCTTGCCTGCGCTCTACTACTCCCAGCAGTTCACCGACCGGCTGAGCTTCGGGCTCGGCGTGAACACCCCCTACGGTCTCAAGACCCAGTGGGCGGAGCCGGACACCTACAGCGGACGCTACATCTCCCTGATGGCGGACCTGAAGTCGGTGTCCATCAACCCTGTGGTTGCTTACAAGATCGAGGACCGGCTTTCCGTCGGGGCCGGCCTGGACGTCCGCTTTTCCAAGGTCACCCTGGCCCGCCGAGTGCCGGCGGTCAACCCCTTCACCCAGAAGGTCATCGACGTGGCGGAGGTCAACCTCGCGAGCGACTGGAACACCGGGTTCGGCTTCAACCTGGGGGTGCTAGCCAAGCCCACCGAGAAGTTGTCGGTAGGCGCTTCCTACCGCCACAAGGTGAAGGTGGACTACACCGGGACCGCCACCTTCAATCAGATCTCGAGCGGCAACGCCACCCTGGATGGGCTGGTGAAGGGGACGCTGCCCCAGGGCGCCCAGGCCCTCGAGACCGGCATCGAGTTTCCCGGCATCGCCACCTTCGGGGTCGCCTATGCGCTCAACGACTGGACGCTGGAAGCCGACCTGGTCTGGTTTCAGTGGTCGACCTTCGACCGGCTGAGCCTCAAGTTCGCGGACCGGCCCGATCTCTCCGAGGTCATCCCCGAGGAGTACGGCAACTCGCTGCAGTACCGCTTCGGCCTGGAGCGACGGTTCTCCGACCGGCTGGCGGTGCGCGGTGGCTATTTCTACGACGCGAGCCCGGCCCCCGCAGCCTCCGTCTCGCCGCTTCTGCCCGACGCCGACCGCCACGGTTTCGCCCTGGGGGCCAGCTTCACCCGGGGCAGCCTTAGCCTCGATGTGGCCAGTTGGTACCTCAGGTTCAAGGAGCGGTCGACCGAGGGCCTGAACCGCGACCACTACGACGGCACATACAAGAGCAGCGCCATCACCTTCGGCGCCTCGCTCGGCTACAGCTTCTAGGCAGGGAGAAAGACCATGAAGAAGAACGCCCCCTTGGTCCTGGCCTGCCTCGCCGCCGGCCTTTTCGCCGCGGCTCCGGTGCAGGCCCAAATCGCTTTCACCACCTACGTCTCCATCGGCGACAGCCTGGCCGCCGGCTACGAGTCCGGATCGCTGGTGAAGACGCATCAGGTGAACTCGGTCCCCGCTCTGCTCGCCAGACAGGCGGGGGTCAGTGGTTTCCAGCTACCCCTGATTTCGGAACCAGGCATCCCACCCGAGCAGACGCTGGTCAGCCTGAGTCCGAGCGTGCTGATTGCGCCCAAGTCCACCACCTACGGCACCCCCGAGAACCTCACCCTGAACCGCCCCTACAACAACCTGGCGGTGCCTGGCGCCACCCTCGGCGATTCCCTCACCAAGGTCACCGACGGCGGCGGCATGCACGACATCATTCTGCGTGGGCTTGGCCCCCAGATCGCTCAGGCGGTGGCCCAGCGGCCCAGCTTCGTCAGCCTCTGGATCGGCAACAACGACGTGCTGCGGGCGGCCATCAGCGGCCGGGCCATCGAGAGCGTGACGCTGACGCCGGCGGCGACCTTCAGAACCCAGTACCAGCAGCTGGTCGACACCCTGAGGTCGCAGACCAGCGCCAAGATCGTGGCCGCCAACCTGCCCGACGTCACCAGCATCCCCTTTGTCACCACGGTTCCCGCGGTGGTCGTGAACCCGGCCAACAGCCAACCCGTGCTGATCAACGGGCAACCGGTGCCGCTTCTGGGTCCAAACGGGCCCCTTCCCAGCGGTACCTACGTGCTGCTCACCGCCACCTCGCTGATGGCGCAGGGGCACGGCATCCCCGCAGCGTTAGGCGGAAAGGGCACCCCCCTCCCCGACGAGGTCATCCTGGACCCGGCTGAGGTGAACTCGATCAAGGACCGGGTGGCCCAGAACAACCAAGCCATCAAGGACATCTGCGCTGCTGCCGGCATCCCGGTGGTGGACATGAACGGTCTGCTCAAGAGGGTGGCCGGCGAGGAAGTCGTGGTGGGCGGTGTAACCCTGACCAGCAAGTTCCTGACCGGGGGTACCTTCAGCTACGACGGCGTCCACCCCTCGGACCTGGGTTATGCGGTGGTGGCCAACGAGTGGATCAAGGTCATCAACGCCAACGGCGGGAGCTTGCCCGAAATCAACCTGGCGCCCTTTATGGGTTTGGGTCTGGCCGGCGAGCGAAAGCTCGATGTCCCCTGGGTGGAGTTCTCTCCGGAAGCGGCGGCCGGCCTGATGGTCGCGTTCCCTCCCGCCGATCGGCGCGATTAGCCTGATTCGTTAGTCAAGCCGCGCCCAATGCCAAGAGGGCCCGCACTCCCAAGAGGGGTGCGGGCCTTGGTTCCTTAGACGGCGACGGTTCCCGTGACGCCCTCCAGCAGGCGCTTGATCTCCGCGCTGGGCAGGGCCCCAATCCGCTGCTCCGCCACCTGCCCAGCCTTGAACACCAGGAGGGTGGGAATGGAGACCACGTTGTAGCGGCTGGCCAGGTCGGGGTTCTGATCCACGTCGACCTTGGCCACCTTGAGCCGGCCGGCGTACTCGTCCGCCAGGGCGTCGATGACGGGGGCGATCTTCCGGCAAGGGGCGCACCAGGCGGCCCAGAAATCGACCAGCACCGGCGTCTCCGAGCGCAAGACCTCGCGCTCCCAGTTCTCGGCTGTCAACACCACGACCTTCTCGTTCAACGGAACCTCCAAGCTCAGGCGGGGCAGCCCCCTCCCGCCAACCCGCGACTACTATTCTAGCTCGGCCGTCTCGTCGTGACCGGGAACATGGGTCCTGAACCCCCGCTCGGCACCGATGCGGGCGGCCAGGGCCCGGGCCGCGTCCTCCTCGCCGTGGGTCACGAAGACCCGCCGTGGTTCCTCGGTCATGCCCGAGAGCCAGCGCAGCAGCTCCCCGGCATCGGCGTGGCCCGACAACCCCTTGAGGTCGCGAACCTCGGCCAAGACCGGCACCTCGCCCTTGTGGATCCGGACCACCCTGGCTCCGTCGAGCAACGTTCGCCCCAGGGTTCCGATCGCCTGGTAGCCGGTGATGAGCAAGGTGTTCTCCGGCTTGGGGAGGCGGATCCGGCAGTGGTGAAGGATGCGCCCACCCGCCAGCATCCCGGAGGAGGAGATGATCACCGCCGGGCCCCTGAGCGAGTTGAGCGCCTCCGACTCCGCCCGCGTTCGGTGCAAGTGAACCCACTTGCCGTGGAGCAGACTGCGGCCGCCGATCCCCTGCAGGCTCACCCGATGCGCGTCGGGGAAGCTGGCGTAGATGCGGGTGGCGTCGATGGCCATGGGGCTGTCCAGATGGATCGGGAACGGCCGCATTCGTCCCTCGGTGACCATCTGGTCCATCAGGTAGATCATCTGCTGGGCCCGGCCCACCGCGAAGGCGGGAATCAGCAGCACGCCGCCCCGAGCAAAGGTGCGAGTGAGCACGCCCTGCAACTGGTCCAGCACCCCCACCGGAGCGTGGGTGCGGTTGCCGTAGGTGCTCTCCACCACCACATAGTCGGCGTCAGGCGCCAGCTCGGGGTCCTTGGTGAGCACGCCGCCGAAGCGCCCCAGATCGCCGCTGAACAACAGCCGTCTCTCGCCCTTGCCGTTGCCTCGGATCCTGAGATCCACCGAGGCTGCACCGAGCAGGTGCCCCGCGTCGCGGTAGCGGAAGCTGAACTCCGATCCCACGGCCACGGACTTGCCCAAGGGCACTGCCTGGAACAGCGTCAGCGCTTCCTCAACGTCGGTCTGGTCGAAGAGCGGGAGGGCTGGTTCGTGCTTGCTCAGTCCCTTGCGGTTCAGGTAGCCGGCGTCTTCTTCCTGCAGGTGAGCCGCGTCCTTCAGCAGGATCTCGGCCAGCTCCTTGGTGGGCTCGGTGCAGTAGATGGTCCCCCGAAACCCCTGTTTGACCAGGCGAGGCGAGCGGCCGATGTGGTCCAGGTGAGTGTGGGTGAGCACCAGGGCGGAGACCGAGGCGGGATCGAAGTCGGGCTCGGCCCAGTTGCGGAGCCGCAGGGCCTTCTCGCCCTGAAACATGCCGCAATCCACCATCAGCCGCGAGCCGTTCGACTCCAGCAGGTACTGGGAGCCGGTGACCGTCTTGGCCGCACCGAGGAAGCTAATCCGCGCCATCGCCATCTGGGGACCGGGGCAAGTATAGTGGAACCGGGCTGAGCGGAGGAATCGCATGCGGATTGCCGTGTTGGGGACGGGCGCGGTGGGCGGGTACTTCGGCGGACGATTGGCCGAGGCCGGGGAGAGCGTGACCTTCATCGCCCGCGGCCGGACCTTGGCGGCGCTCAAGAGCCACGGCCTGCGTGTCTCCAGCATGCTGGGCGACTTCACGGTGGCTCCGGCCATGGCGACCGACGACCCGGCGAGCGTGGGCCCCGTGGATCTCGTCCTGGTCGGCGTCAAGGCCTGGCAGGTGCCCGAGGTGGCTCAAGCCGCGCGGCCGCTGCTCGGGCCTCAGACGCTGGTGGTGCCGCTGCAGAACGGAATCGAGGCGGCCGAGCAGCTTCAGGCGGTCCTGGGCGCGAGACCGGTCCTGGGCGGGCTGTGCCGAATCCTGGCTTGGCTGGATGGGCCCGGCCAGGTCCGACACGCCGGCCTCACCCCGTCGATCGCCATCGGCGAGCTGGAGGGAGGCTTGAGCGAGCGAGTTGAGCGCTTGCGGCAGGCGCTCGGAGTCGCCAGGGGAGTGACCGTCGAGACGCCTCACGACATCAGGACGGCCCTGTGGGGCAAGCTCATGTTCATCGCGGCGGTAGGCGGCGTGGGCGCCGCCAGCCGGGCCCCGGCCGGCACCTTTCGCAGCCTCCCCGAGACCCGAGGTCTGCTGGCGGCGGTGGCCGGCGAGGTGCTGGCCCTGGCCCGGGCTTCGGGCGCCCACCTGACCGACGAGGCGGTGGTCAAGATCCTGGCGGCCGTCGACAGTCTGCCGGAGACAGCGACCTCATCCATGCAACGCGACGTCATGGAGGGCCGCCCCTCCGAGCTCGACGCCCAACTGGGCGTGGTGGTGCGCCTGGCCCGAGAGAAGGGGCTGCCCGCACCTGCCACCGGCGCTCTCTACGCCGCCCTGCTACCGCTCGAAAAGAAAGCCCGCGGCCAGCTCGCTTTCTAGAACGGCATTCACTTTGGCGCGGCCGGGGCCGCACCCAAAGGAACAGAAACCACAGAGGCGCAGAGACACAGAGAAGGAGAAGAGGCAACCGCCGGCCAGAAGCGGAACGGATGGCGATCGGCCCGCGCAGGTGCGCATCGAGGTGCCCGACGCGCGACGCGCGAGGCCCGAATCGTAGTCCAATGACAATGGCCGAGCGTCGGAGCGCGGAGCGGCACCTCGATGCCAGCGCGGGACCGCGCCGAGGAATCCTCGCAAGAGGACAAGGAACCGCCGGCTAACCCTTCAGCATCTTGCGCAGAACGGTGTGCAGGATGCCGCCGTTTCGGTAGTAGTTGACCTCCACCGGGGTGTCGAGGCGGGCCGTCACTTTGAAGGAGGCTGCGGTGCCGTCGGGGCGGCTCACCTCCACCGTCAGCTCCTGGCGAGGCTTCAAGCCCTGAGCCAGGCCGCGCAGGGTCAGCCTCTCCTGCCCGGAGAGTCCCAAGGAGTCGGCATTCTGGCCGTCCCGGAACTGGAGAGGCAGCACACCCATGCCGACCAGGTTGGAGCGGTGGATGCGCTCATAGCTCTCGGCGATCACCGCCCGCACACCGAGAAGAGCCGTGCCCTTGGCCGCCCAGTCTCGGGAGGACCCGCTGCCGTACTCCTTGCCGGCGAGGATCAAGAGCGGAACGCCTTCGGCCTTATAGCGTTCGGCGGCGTCGTAGATGTCGAGCCGCTCTCCCGAGGGCTGGTGGACGGTCACCCCGCCCTCGACGCCGGGCACCATGGTGTTCTTCAAGCGGATGTTGGCGAAGGTCCCCCGCACCATGATCCGATCGTTGCCGCGACGCGAGCCGTAGGAGTTGAAGTCCCTCTTCTCGATCCCCCGGCCCTTGAGGTACCGCCCGGCAGGGCTCTGCTCGGCGATGTCCCCGGCCGGGGAGATGTGGTCGGTGGTCACCGAATCGCCGAGCACCGCCAGCACCCGCGCCTGCTCAAGACCCGTTATGGCGGCCGGGTCCAGGGTCAAGCCCTGGAAGAAGGGCGGATCCTGGATGTAGGTCGAAGCCTCGTCAAACGCGTAGAGGTCGCCTTCGCCGCCGCCGATGGCGTTCCAGGCGGGGTTGCCGTCGAACACGTTGGCGTAGGTCCTGGCGAACATCTCCGCGTCTACCGCGGCCGAGAGGTCGGCGATCTCTCGCTGGCTGGGCCAGATCTCCGACAGCATGACCGGCTTGCCATCGCCACCCTGACCGACCGCTTCCCGGGAGAAGTCGATGTCGGTGGTGCCTGCCAGCGCGTAGGCGACAACCAGCGGAGGCGAGGCCAGGTAGTTGGCCTTCACGTCGGGGCTGATACGGCCCTCGAAGTTGCGATTGCCCGAGAGCACGGCAGCCGCCACCAGTTTGCCGTCGGCGACGGCCCTCGACACCTCGGGCGGCAGCGGCCCGCTGTTGCCGATGCAGGTCGTGCAGCCATAGCCCACCACGTGGAAGCCCAGCGCCTCAAGATCGGGCAGCAGCCCCACCTTGCCCAGGTACTCGGTCACCACCTTGGAGCCGGGGGCCAGGCTGGTCTTCACGTAGCCGGGGACCTTGAGGCCCCGGGCTACCGCCTTCCTGGCCAGCAGGCCCGCCCCCAGCAACACCGAGGGGTTCGAGGTGTTGGTGCAACTGGTGATGGCCGCGATCACCACCGCGCCGTGGCCGATCTCCGCCTGATCGCCGCGCACCGTCACCCTGACCCGACGCCCGACATCGCCCTCGCCCAGGCCGAAGCCGCGCTCCTTCACCGGCGCGGTCAGCGTCTTGCGGAAGGATTCCTTCATCTGCGAGAGGGCGACCCGGTCGTGGGGTCGCTTGGGACCGGCGAGACAGGGCTCGACGCTGCCGAGGTCCAGCTCCACGGTGTCGCTGAAGACCGGCTCCGGGCTCGCCGGGGTGCGGAACAGCCCCTGCTCCTTGGTGTAGCGCTCCACCAGGTCCACCTCGGCCGCGGTTCGTCCCGTTCGGCGCAGGTAGCCGAGCGTCTCCTCGTCCACCGGGAAGAAACCACAGGTGGCGCCGTACTCGGGCGCCATGTTGGCAATGGTGGCTCGGTCGGCCAGGCTCATCTCGCCGAGGCCGGGGCCGAAGAACTCCACGAACTTCTCCACCACACCCTTCTTGCGCAGCGCCTGGGTCACCGTGAGCACCAGGTCGGTGGCGGTCACCCCTTCGCGGAGGCGGCCGGTGAGCCTCATGCCGATCACCTGCGGCGTGACCATGTAGAGCGGCTGGCCCAGCATGGCCGCCTCGGCCTCGATCCCTCCCACGCCCCAGCCCAGAACACCCAACCCATTGATCATGGTGGTGTGAGAGTCGGTGCCCACCAGGGTGTCGGGGAAGGCTAGGGTGACGCCCTCCTCCGGCTTGGTGAGCACTCCCTTGGCCAGGAACTCCAGGTTGACCTGATGCACGATGCCGGTGGCCGGGGGCACCACCCGGAAGTTGGAGAAGGCCTGCTGCCCCCAGCGCAGGAACTCGTAGCGCTCCCGGTTGCGCTCGAACTCGATATCGGTGTTCTTCCGGAGCGCATCCGCGGAGCCGAAGTGGTCCACCTGCACCGAGTGATCGATCACCAGGTCCACCGCAACTAACGGGTTGATGCGCCGGGGGTCGCCCCCCAGTCGCTTGACGGCAGCGCGCATGGAGGCCAGGTCCACCACCGCGGGGACGCCGGTGAAGTCCTGGAGGATCACCCGCGCCGGCAGGTAGGGCAGCTCCACGTCCATCGGCGCCGGTGCGTTCCAGCGGGCCAGGTTCTCCACGTCGTGGGCGGTGACCAGCTCGCCATCCAGGTTGCGGAGCACGGCTTCCAGCAGCACCTTGATCGAGAAGGGCATGCGGTCCAGGCCGGGGGCCAGGCCGCGCCGCTCGAGCGCGTTCAAGCGATAGACGGTGACGGGACCGCTTCCGGTTTCCAGGGCCCCGCGGGCGCCGAAGGCATCAGTCTTCATGAGTTCTTCCTTGGTTCATCTTCCGGCCCCCGAGCGGGGCCGTCGAGAAAGCCTCAGTTTACATCGGCTGTCGGGGAGAGCGGGGTCGGCTGACCGAGGGACTCTCCGCATCGAAGAAGCGCAGCGGCCAATCCACGGCCCGCCGGATGCCGACGCGGGCCGAGACGCCGACCTGATCGGGCGGGCGGCCCTCCCGCAGGGTGAGGCCCACCTCCGGATCGAAAAGCCAGCGCCCCGATAGCCTGGTGTCCAGACCCAAGACCCGGCACAGCCGGGCAGGTCCCTGGCAGCTTCCGGGATGGCTTGAGCCGAGCAGCTCGGCGGCCCGGATCAGCACGCAGCCGGGGACGCCGGCGGCATCCACGGCCAGGTTCAGGCAGTGGTGCAGGCCGTAGACGAAGTAGACGTAGAGGGTGCCGGGGGGTCCCCACAGGGGTTCGGTCCGGGGGGTGCGCCCCCGGAAGGCATGGGCCGCCGGGTCGCCGGTGCCCAGGTAGGCTTCCGTCTCCACGATGCGCGCGGCCAGCAGCCGCCGTCCCATGCGCCTAACTATGATCTGGCCAAGAAGAAAACGGGCCGCCTCCTCCGGAGGCCGAGAGAGCCCGGCCAGCAGGCGAGCCCGCGAGCCCGGGCTGGGGAGAAAGCCGGAGATCGGGGACCGAGCCGGCGGCATGGCCCCAAGACCGTGGCCCGAGACCCCTCCCGCTGTCAACGGCGGCGATTCAGTAGGTGATCTCTAGTAGGCAGATCTCGGGGGGACAGAGGAAGCGGATCTGGGGCGCGGTGCCGCGCTCCATCCCCACTCCAGCCGAGACGTGGAGCCTAATCCCCTGGTAGTCGTGAAGGCCCGATGCGTAGCGCGCCGGCAGCCGGGTCTTGGTGTAAGGGGCGCCCAGCCAAGGCAGGACCACCTGTCCGCCATGGGTGTGTCCAGCCAGTGCCAGATCGGCCAGCCCGGTTCCGCCCAAGTGCCTAACGAAGTTCGGATTGTGGCCCAGCACCAAGCGGAGGTCGTCGCGGGGGGCTCCCCGCAACAAGGCCTTGAGACGCTCCCCGCCGTGCCCGCGACTGGTCCCCGGCGCCAGCCCGGTGATCGTCAGGTGGACGCCTCCCGGCAGGGCGATCCGGTTGGAGCTGTCGGAGAGCAGCCTGGCGCCGGTCCCTTCCAGCACCTCGGGCCAATCGATGTCCACGTCGCCTCGCACCGCGAAGACCCCCAGTGGCGCCCCAAACCCGGTGCGCCGCAGGAGCGCCTTCAGGTCGTTTCGGGCCTGGCTTCGAGTGGGCGCCAGCCGCGGCTGGATGTAGTCCCCGGTCAACACGATGAGATCGGGACCGAGCGCCATGGCCCGGGAGACCACGCGTTCTTCGTACCCGGAGACCCGGTGCGTCTGGATGTCCGAGAGGTGGAGCAGCCGGAGCTTGCCCCTGGCTGGACTCCGGGTCAGGTCGACCTCGTGGGAACGCACCCGAAGGTCTCTGGGCTCCCGATGGTAGGCCTCGGCGTACACGGCCAGCAGGCCGAGGGGAAGAAGCGAGGCGAAAGCGGCCAGCGTTCCCCGCCGGCTGCGCCAGAGCAGCCCGGCCATGATCCCCGACATGACGATGCCCTCGCCGAAGAGGGCCTGCGAGACCAGCCGCAGCGTGGTGAACCCCGAGAGCGGCCCGAACCCCGTAGCCAAGCAGGCAAGAATGACCGTAGCGCCCAGAAACACGGCGGCATCGCCGAGCGCCTGGAGCAGAAGCCGCGAGCCGGTTCTGGTGCCTGCGCTCCCCATCCACCGTCTCAGGAGCAGCCCACACACCGCGATGAGCCCACCGTGGAAGAAGAGCGCGGCGGCCCAGAACCCGACGTTCGCCATCAAGGGCACCGGCTCTGCACGGACCGTGCCGCCCGCAAGCGCCTACTCAGAAGGCTGCTCGATCTGACTCGCGTGGCCCAGCGGCAACAACCTCCGGGGTCCAGTTGCCACGGAGGGTCGCCGGGTCCGAGTGCCTTGGCAGTTGCTGGCCGGATTGGCTGGGAGGCAGGGATTCGAACCCCGATTCAATGGTTCAGAGCCATTTGTCCTGCCGTTGGACGACCTCCCAGCAGCGGCGGGAACGAACAGTCTAGCCAAGCAGACGGGACCCGTCAACGACGGGGCCCTTCCTTCCTTCGGGCCTTCGGATACCGCGCCTCCGCTTTTCTGTTGACACCCCGCTGCCCCGCGCCCAATACTCGGCCTGCTCGCCCGATCCCATTACCACGGACGAAAGACAGGAGGCTTGTGCGATGAGCCCATTCGCTCTCTCTCGAACCCTACCTCTGGCGCTGGTCTTGAGTGCTGCTTCGTTGGCGGCCGCAGCCTCACCGGTGCTCGACCCCGACGGCGTGCAGGCCTTGGCCCGCGCTGGCGCTGTGGTCAGCGTTCACCCCGCCACCGGCGCGGTCCGATTCGTTCGCCTGGCCACACCCCCCGCGGTGGCACCCGGCGCCACCGCCCAAGCCCAGACAGAGGCGTTCCTGGCAGCTCACGGCACTGCCTTCGGCCTCAAGGACGCGAGCGGCCAGCTCCGCTTCGAGGACTCGAAGACCGACTCGCTGGGCTTCACCCACCTCACCTACCGGCAGACCCACGAAGGGGTCCCGGTCTTCGCCGGCATCCTCAAGGCCCACTTCGACGCCGCGGGCCAGCTCCGGGTCGTGAACGGCACCATCGTTCCCGACCTCGCGCTCGCCACCCGGCCGACCCGGACCTCGGAGGAGGCGGCGCGGGCGGCGATCGCCAGAGTGCGGGAGGGCCGCCCGGCCGCCGCGGCGATTCGCGCCCAGGGCAGCCAGCTCTACGTCTTTCGAGAGGGCCTGGTCCAGGGCGTTCCCGGCCCCAACCGTCTGGTCTGGGAAGTGGTGGTCGGCAACGGCGGAGAGGTCCGGGAGTTCGTTTACGTGGACGCCCACACCGCCAAGATCGTGGACCAGTACACCGGCACCCCCGATGCCATGAACCGCCGCGCCTTCGACGGCCAGAACTCGACCCAGAACCCCCCGCCTAACTATCCAGGCACGCCATTCTGGGTAGAGGGCGACCCCTTCCCCACCGGCACCACCGAAGCCGACAACATGATCCTGGCCTCCAAGGAGACCTACGACTACTATCGCCGCGGCTTTGGCCGCGATTCCTTCTCCGGCACCGGTGCCGTCATGGACTCGATCTTCAACCGGGGCTACTCCTGTCCCAACGCCTCCTGGAACGGCACCTTCATTTCCTTCTGCCCCGGCTTCACCACCGACGACGTGACCACCCACGAGTGGACGCACGCCTACACGGAGTACACCCACGGCCTCATCTACGCCTGGCAGTCCGGTGCGCTCAACGAGTCCTACTCCGACATCTTCGGCGAGGCGGTCGACTTCACCAACGGCCGCGGCTCGGACATCCCGGGAACCACCCGGACGGCCGCCGAGTGCTCGCAGTACCAAAACTTCCCTCCCATCGTTCGGGTCACTGCGCCCGGCAACATCGCCGGTGACTACACCTCCGGCACCTCCGCCTTCAGCCCGCTGATCACGCTGCCCGGGACCACCGGGGACGTGGTGCGTCCGGACGACGGCAACGGGGCGAGCATGACGGATGGTTGCTGCGAGGTAGCCTCCCCCGGGCCGACTCCGCCCGTCGGCACCTGCGCCGTCAACTCCTGGGTGGGTGCTCCGGCTGCCTACGCCGGGAAGCTG
>DATECU010000273.1:0-3824 GCA_035286745.1 Vicinamibacteria bacterium
TGGCGTTTTGCAGCTCCGCCAGACGCTCCTTGACCTTGGCCAGCTCTTCCTCGATCTGGCTGTTCAGGTCGTTGATCTGCTTGCGCGTCATCTCCAGCGTTTGCTGGTAGAACTGGGACTGTTCCTTCGAAAGCGCCATGCGCAACTCCTCTTCCGGTGCGCCGCGCGGGGCGGCAGGATCACTTGATGCCGATCTTCTTCAAGAGCTTGTGGATCGCCTGCGCGTCCTTGCCCTTTCCCTCTTGCCCGGCCCGACCCTCCGCCAGACCGGCAGGCGCAGACGGGTCGCTGTCGAACTCTACATGAATGTCGGCCTCCGGTGCGAGGTCCTGGGCTTTTTCCCCGGTCGGCTCCTCGTGGATGGTCACCCCCCGCTCCTTCTCGTCGAAGAGCAACTCCAGCAGGCGAGCCAGCTGGGCGGGGGTGGGCGGTTGTCGCTCCAGGAGGAACCGGTCCAGCTCGCGCGCCATCTCCCCGGCGTCCTGGTAGCGATGATCGGGGTCCTTGGCCAAAGCTCGAAGCGCTATGTTCTCCAGCCTCTCGGGCACCCTGGGGTTGACGGCCCGGGGCGACTGGATCTGACACTCGCGCACCGTCTCCAGGATGCTCATGTCGGAGTTGCCCAGGAAGGGCTTCTGCTCGGTGATGGTCTCGTAGAACACGATGCCTAGCGAGAAGAGATCGCTCCGGCGGTCCAGCGACTTGCCCCAGGCCTGCTCCGGGCTCATGTAGAGCAGCTTGCCGCGGAGCGCGCCCACGTCGGTGATGCTGGCCTTGGTGGCGGCCTTGGCGATCCCGAAGTCGGTGAGCTTCACCTCCCCGTCGAAGGAGATCAGGATGTTCTGGGGACTCACGTCGCGATGGACGATCAACATGGGCCGCCCCTTGGCGTCCCGTTTGCGATGGGCGAACTCCAGGGCCCAGGCCACCTTGCTCACGATGTGGACCGCCAGGTCCAGAGGCAGGCGGAGGTTCCTCTCCTTGGCCCGCCGCAGGATGGTCCTGAGGTCGCGGCCGTGGACCAGCTCCATGGCGATGTAGTAGGTCTTTTCGATCCGCCCCAGGTCGAAGATCTGGACGATGTTGGGGTGGGCGAGGCCGGCCACCATCTTGGCCTCGGCGATGAACATGTCCACGAACTCCTGGTTGTCGGAGAGGTGGGGCAGGATGCGCTTGACGGCCACGATCTTCTCGAAACCCTCGACCCCGGTGCGTTTGGCGCGGAAGACCTCGGCCATGCCTCCGACGGCCACCCGCTCCAGAAGCTCGTAGGGGCCGTAGGTCCCGGTCAGCGGGGGATCGAGCAGCGACCCCGCCGGCCCGGGCGTGGGCGTCATCGCCTCGGCGGCGACCGCGCCCAGGTCGATCTCGCTGGTGTCCCGGTGACCCGGAGGCGCCGCCTGGAAGTGCGCGCTCTTGCGACTGGTCGGGGGCTCCAGGGTCTTCAGGATCTCGTCCGGCGAGGGTGGCAGCTCGAGCAGCGGAGAAAGGTCCTCCAAGGGCGCGCCGGCCGGGGGCGGGGGCAGGTCGAGGAAGGACTCCGCTGGTGGAGACTCGGGGGCGGGAACCGACGGGATCCTGGCGGGCGGCTCGATCCGATCCGCCGCCTCTGCGGGGACGGAGAACGCATCCAGGAGCGCCGCTACATCCTCGGGCAGCGGCTCGGCCATCGTCGGGGTCGCCCGCACCGGCTTCTTGGCGACCTCGGCGACCCGGACCTTGATGGGTCCGCGCCGATCACGGACCGGACCTGGGCCTCGCCCTCCCACCTCGTCCACCAAGTCCCCAAAGAGCTCTTCGGAGGTGAGCAGCTTGTCGTTTGGCGTGGCTGCGGGTTTGTCCTCGTCGCTCATGGAGCGCCTGCGGGGGCGGCGTCGATCCATCGAGCATAGCCAGGCCAGGGGCGTAAGTCAAATGTGTGGATAGGGTTAGCGATTCTGGGATGGGCAAGGACGCGTCAGTCGAAGTCCGCAGTCAACCATCGACTGGCCGGTGTGGCCGGTGGTGGCCGATCCCGAGCCGATCGGGCCCCTGTCGACTGTCCATGTCGGCCATGGGGCAAGGACGACCGGACCTGTCGGGGGATCGAACTACGCAGGTTGGGCGGACGCGAGAAACACCGAAGGCGGCCCCGCGGGCCGCTTGACCTCGCGACACGGGTGCCCCGATCCGGCGCGCGCGGCTTCAACCGTCGTTGAGCCTTGCCCATAGGGGAGTCCTGAGCCGAGTGTTCGGCCAAGCAGTCGGCGCCGTCGCCACCACCGTGACCCACACCCACGTCTCAACTGAGGAGGCAACGGCGCCCGGAGCCCTCTGGTGGCATCTTGTTTGGTCTCTCGTCCCAAGACCCTGGGGAGCAGCTGGGGTCGCTCGCTGCCATTATCCGGTTAGGCTGCGGTTCGTCGCAGCCTATTCTGGATGCCCAACCCCGCGCCCAACTGAGGTAAGCTACTGATCCTGCGGGGGCTGATGGGTGCCGGGTCCAGGGACCACAACCAGATTACACAGCGAGTTTTCGCATCCCTTATCCGGTATTCCCGTCGTACACTAAGTGTTCTACGGACGCTGTCGAAAGAATATGTCGTTTGGTGAACGGCGAGCATGGAACTGGAGCGGCGGGCTGGCGCGCCGATGGGGTTGCGTAGGCCAAGGGTCATGCCGCGCCTCCGAATGACGCGAGTGGCGGTGCGGGGAGGTGCCAGCCCGGGCGCGTCATGCCCCTTGCACGCTGCGAGGGCGAGGGTTGGTCGCTGGCGCGCCAGCCCTGCATCTTTGCCTGCGGGAGCTGGAAGCGGGAGCGAGCCGCACGGAAGCAATGGTGCTAGCGTTGTCGTCGAAACGGGGTGCCAGGCCGTCGGCCAGCAGGGCTTGGCCCGGGTCGAACAGCCGTAGAACAACGAGTTGAACCTGACAAACCGGCCTGGCATGCTGGAGCCGGTTTGCAGGTTAACTCGCGTGTTGGGCGGACCAGGAGAGGGGCCGGAGTGAGGTTCGGTAGTTCGACGCCAATACGGCGCGGCGGTGGCATGACGACGCTCGTCACCCTCGTCTTGCTAACGTCGCCCCAACTGGTCGAAAGCATGGAGTGCACTAGCCACCCGCGCATCAACCTCCGCCGCTTCGCTGGCCAGGTCTTCTCAGGCTCAGGCTGGCAGGGCGGCGCTGGCCACCCCCTGGAGAACGTCCAGATCATCGTCCAACGCATTGGTGGGCCCGAGAAGTGGGCGGCGCCTGTGTCTGCAACAACGGACGAGAAGGGCGCCTTCGACTTCAAAGGCCTTGGTGCTGGACTCTACAGCGTCACCATTCGCACCCCGCCTTTGGGCGCCGGAGCGTATGTGCCGCCACTTGGGCAAGACCGGTTTGTTGTCGCCTTGGTCAAGAGGCAGGATTGGGGCAACCGAGTGCTCTACGCGTCTCTCAGCCTTTGTGCCAGAGTCTGCGTCAGAGACAAGGCCGGAGCACTCCTGGACCGAGCCCCGGACTGCCTGGACGTCTACCCCGAAGTCGTGCCCGACGACAGGGGGCGATCCGCGGTGGGAAGGAATGAGTGAGGGGCCGCCCAACAACACGGTGAACCTGACAAGCGCTCCGCCAACGAACCTCCAGCGCTTGCAGGTTACCGTGGTGTTGGGCAGACGTAGAGGAGCCGAGAGCGAGGAGGCGGTGATGGGACCGGTCGAACATCTAGTATAGCGTTTCTGTAAAAGGTAAACAAAGCACTTGCCGGTTAGTCAGGCTTGGCGTAGGCTGCTCCTTGATGCCCAAGATGACTGGCCGTGCCCCCTTGGTCGTCTCGTCGGAAGAGAAGCGACAACTTGTTG
>DATECU010000274.1:0-2955 GCA_035286745.1 Vicinamibacteria bacterium
GACCCAGCCGCTCAGGCGAACCGTCTGGCCTTCGTGCCCGGCGCGCAGGGCGCCGCAGGTGTGAGTACGATACAGGTGCATGGCCATTCCCTCCGGCTGCTTGGGCGTAATCGGGTAGCCGAGGGGTTCTCCCCCCCGGCCCCCACACCACCCGGCGTGCGGGTCCGCACCGGGCGGTTCTCACGGAAGGTGTAGAGTGAGTCCGGAAGACCAGACCGGCCCACTCCAGGGCTGGCTTCGAACCGCAGCGCCGACCAACGAGCTCCCCCGGTCGGGTTCAGCGCTCTGTCGAGCCCGTTCGGCTCCTCCCTGCTTCCATGGGTTCGGCCCTTCACCCTGTCCCCTCCATTACAAAGAGGCATTGGGCTACTGTGGCGTCTGCTGACTCCTGCTCGATCACCGGACGGGTTACCCCGCCCGGCGCTGTCCCGGAACTCGACTACCTTCAGCGGGTGGGCCTCACTTGGTTCGCTCGCCGCGTGGCGGAGGCCGACAACGCGCGGCGCCTGGACTTGGTCAGCCGGTAGCCCGCCGGCTTTCTACCCACCGAGATCCCCCGATCCCGGGGCCGCTTCGTCAAGCAGGTCTCCCCGGATAAGGACGTGGACTTTCGCGGCACAACCGCGCCATTTACCCTTGGAGTTCGCCCCGTTTGGTGGACATCCCCGATATTGGGGTGAAAGGAGGATGTCCACATGCCCAAGTCCCATGCCCCGTACCCGCCGGAGTTCCGCCAGCAGATGGTCGAGCTGGTGAGGGCGGGACGGACCCCCGGGGAGTTGAGTCGGGAGTTTGAGCCCTCGGCCCAGGCGATCCGCAACTGGGCCCGCCAAGCGGAGCGGGATGCCGGTCGTCGCGAAGACGGTCTGACCAGCCCCGAGCGCGAGGAGATGGGGCGCCTGCGCCGCGAGCTCAAGCAGCTACGCCTGGAGCGTGAGATCCTGGCAAAAGCAGCCACCTGGTTCGCTCGGGAGGCCGATTCGAGGCCGTCGCGGTCTTCGAATTCGTGAGCGCTCACCAGGCCCTCTATCCGATCGCCACCATGTGCCGCGTCCTGGAAGTCTCCACCAGCGGGTACTATGCGTGGCGTCGCCGGGCGCCGTCGGCGCGCTGCCAGTCGGATGCGGCGCTGACGGTGCTGATGCGGGAGATCCACGAGTGGTCGCGGGGCACCTACGGCGTGCCCCGCATGGTCGTCGAGCTGAAGGCGCGCGGGCACCACGTCAACCGCAAGCGCGTCGCGCGCCTGATGCGGACGGCGGGCCTGGAGGGCGTCTCCCGGCGCCAGCGCACCACCACGACGCGCCGCGATCGGGCGGCGCGGGTGGCGCCGGACCTGGTGGCGCGCGACTTTACCGCCCAAGCTCCAAACCAGCTGTGGGTGGCCGACGTGACCTGCGTGCCGACGTGGGTCGGTTTCCTGTATCTGGCCGTGGTCCTGGACGCCTGGAGCCGTCGCATCGTCGGCTGGGCCATGGCGGCGCACCTGCGCACCGAGTTGGTGCTCGAGGCGCTCAACATGGCGCTCTGGCAACGCCGTCCGGAGGACGTCATCCATCACTCGGACCAGGGGTGTCAGTACACCTCCCTGGCCTTCGGGCGTCGCTGTCGGGAGGCCGGGGTGCGGCCCTCGATGGGCTCGGCCGGCGATTGCTATGACAACGCCCTCTGTGAGAGCTTCTTCGCGACCCTCGAGTGTGAGCTCATCGAGCGGTGCTGCTTCCCCACCCACGCCGTGGCCCGCCGGGAGCTGTTCGACTTCATCGAGGGCTGGTACAACCCGCACCGCCGTCACTCGGCGCTCGATTACGAATCGCCCCTGAACTTCGAGCGCCTTCACGCCTCTGGTCTCACCAAGCCGTTCGAGGACGAGGTCCCCACCGATGTCCCGCACCACGTCGGCTGATCCTGCCCCCAGTGCCGTGAAGCCGCGCCCAGGGGCATTCCCCGCCCCTACGGTCGAGCCGGGGCTCAACGATTGCCGCTCAGCCGCGTTAACGGGCCGTCGCACGGCCGGGCCGCCGGCGGCCCGTGGGGCGGCTGTTCGCCAGTCCGCAGGCGCGCCGGCCCACCCACCCACCCCACTTCTCCAACCAGGCCTAGGTGCTAACCCGGTCTGCCGTACCCCGACCCCGGCTCTGTGCTGGGGTACTACACCCCCACAACTGCCCAACTCGGCCGTAGGTGCCGAAAGCACCTCACCATCCACCGAACGGGGAGAGGTCCACTCTCCCAACTCGGCCAGCTTGCGACGCACGGTCTTGACCTCGGGGGCGCGGTCCAGCCCCAGCAACAGACCCAATTCGCCCGGCGCATGCCCGGTCAACTGCTCTGGCGACTTGATGCGCAGCAGCGCCATGAAGGCCAGGGTCAGCAGCACCGACCGGAGGCCGAAGAAGCCGTTGCGCAGCGCCCCAAACACCTGCTGCCCTACTTCGATGAGCCCCTGGTCGAGCAGCGCGGGCAGGGCCAGCAACACCCCCGCTCCGGGCACCGCCTCGGCCGCTTGAAACTCGGGCAGGGCTTCGGGCAACTTGCCGGTGCAGGCCAGCAGGCGATCCACCGTGCGCTTGGTCGCAACGCCCAGCTCGCAGGCCTGGTCTGCGTGCGCCCGCTCGGACGGCGAAGACCCTTCCTCGGGAGGCGCCGGCGCCTCCTGTGGAGGGCGCCCACCCGGCGCCTTGAGCGGCCGGTGCAACCGCCCCTGACGGATCGCATAGCGCAGCGCCCCCTCGGTCAGCCCCACTTCCTTGGCGGTACGATTGACCGACCAGCCCTGTTCCAGCAAGCCTTGCGCCCGCAGCCGCACCGCCTCCTTCATCTTGTAGGGCTCTCTGGGGCCTCCCGCGCGGCAGCCAACGGCCTCCACGCCGCCCTCGGTCAACAGCTGGCGGTTGCGACGCACCGTCTCCCGGGTCATCTCCAGCGCCTCGGCCAGCGCCGTGTCCGGAGCCA
>DATECU010000275.1:0-17940 GCA_035286745.1 Vicinamibacteria bacterium
TGTCCGTCGGCCGTCCTCGAGGAACCGACGAATCGTGCCGCTCTTCACCACGCCACTCCGAGTTCGGTCTTCAGGTCCGTCCAACACCCGCTTCAGCTGCGGCCGGCGTCGATCTTGCCACCGCCGGCCGTCAGCTGCAAGCGGTTGTTCTGCCGCCGCAGCACGCTCCTCATCGTGGCTCCGCCCTGGGCCGCGATTTCCGCCGAGGACTCCGCCGCGCACTGGCATCAACCCGCCGCTGCAGCTCCTGAACGAGCCTCCCGAAGAACCGGTGAAGGCAGCTCGTGCTGCAGAAGTAGATCTCGCTCTGGCCACCAAATACGTCACGCGCGATTGGGAGGGTTACGAAGAGGTCAGCGTTCTTGCCGGAACCGCCGTTGTGCGCCCCGTGCCAAGTCAAGTCGAGAAAGCCAAGCATGCGCTGGTCCGGACGCGCAGTATCACCCGGCCCGGTCTTGAGAAGCGCGCCGGCTGACAGCACGGCAAACGAATGGGGTTCGAAGACCCGCTTGCGACGACATGATGGGCAGACCGGCAATCTCGGATAGTACGCTTTCTTGCCGCGCATCAGCGGGAGTGGCGGCGTCCTACTCGGCTTCCTCATCTACTACCGCTACTCTCCGGAGGAAGTCGGCAGAACACCCAGATCAGCTGCGGCGCGCCATCGCTTGCGCCGGCGCCGTCAGCTGCATCTGGTTGTTCTGCGGCTCGGCACCAAAACGTCCGCAAAGACGCCCCCGCCTCATCATCGGTCGGCCCTCTATTGGCAGATGTCTCCTTAGTGCCCTGCCGCCCGTCCGGACGCGGCCCACCGACGAACGAGGGCCCCACCAACGACCGCCACGGTCACAAACAGCGAGAAGACGTAGAGACGCGGCCTTGACCAGACCTCCCATCCCAAGAAGGTGTGCGCCAGGTCGGACACCGCGGAGATCGACGTGAAGAAGACGCAGTAGTAGATCACGGCGTAACGAGGCAGAGCCTTTGGAGTTTGAAGCAGGCTCATCAGATCTATGGCCGGCATCTCGACCCTCCCCTCGGCGAATTGTCCGCAGAACACCCGCGTTCACCTGCGGGCGGCGTCCAGCTTGCGATCGCCGCCCGTCAGGTGCAACGCGTTGTTGGACGGCCCCACGATAGAGCAGCTCCCTTACCGAGTCGTCGGTTTCCGATAGCGGTTCGCCGCCTCGAGTGCTCGGTTCGCGCTGGTCGCTCGGCCTCCGATGTAACCGGACTTAGCAGCCTGTGCAGCGCTTCGCTCGGTACTCAGGTGTGCCGCGTCCTTCTCAAGACAGCAGCGCTTGTACTTCCGCCCGCTTCCGCACGGGCATGGTTCATTCCGCCCTACGGGCGTTACCGCACGCCCGGCGAGAAGCCGAGCTAAGGCTGCGGTGATTTTCTTTATCGCCATTGCGTCCGCGGGCGGGACGTGCGCCGAACCTCGGGCGGACGCCTTGTCCGTCGGCCGTCCTCGAGGAACCGACGAATCGTGCCGCTCTTCACCACGCCACTCCGAGTTCGGTCTTCAGGTCCGTCCAACACTTAGTGTACGACGGGAATAACGGATAAGCGCTGCGAACCCCCGCTGTGTAACCTGGTCGTAGCCCCCGGACCCGGCACCACTTAGCCCCCACGGCATCAGTAGCTTACCTCAGTTGGGTGGGGGGTTGGGCATTCTGGATAGACTGCGAGCGCCCGCTGTGTATCCGGATAAGGGCTGCGGCGGGGGAGCTGAACGTCAGCTGGGCCCAGCTTCCGGGCGGGGGAGATGGCCAAGGACGCGGTCGCGGCGAACGGCACGACGAGGCGGAGCGAGGGCTGGCTCGATGGTGAGGCCTGAGGTCGATGGAGTCGGCGGTTGGCCAGCCGGCTCCCTGGCGTGAATGGGCGCCACGACCGCCACGATAGCCACGATGGGCCACGATGGGGCTTGACAACCGCACATCTCGGTGTAACCATCATAACCGATGACGAGGGTTACGTCGGAGGCGACCGTGTCCGGACAGGTGCTGGCTTGGGCGAGGCTGCGCGGCTATCGGGTGGCCTGGGGCGCCTTGGAGGCGGCGGATCTGGCCTGCCACGATGTGGTCGGGCGCCGCAACTCGGGCGAGATCGACGCTGGCTTCTATGCGAGCAACCTGGGGTGGTTTCGGTCGCCGGAGACGCCGGCGCTTGGCCGCGTGCTGGTGGTCGCCATGCCGCGTCCCGCCCACTCGGTTTGGTTCGAGTTCGACGGGTCCCCGCGCCAGGCGATCATCCCTCCCACCTACGTGAGGTACCGGGACCTTTTCGACGAGCTGGCTCGGGACCTGCAATCGACCGTTCTGCCCTCGGGCAGCCGCCTGGAGCGCGCCCAGGTGCCTCTCAAGTCCCTGGCGGTCCGTCTGGGTTTGGTGCGCTACGGGCGCAATAACCTGACGTATGCGCCCGACCTTGGTAGCTACGTGCAGCTCTTCGGGTACTTCACGGACGCGCCGCTGTCGCTGTCCAAGGGGTGGCTCCCCAGCGAGCCGGAGCTCTTGGCCACCTGCGAGTCCTGCACGGCCTGCCGAGATGCCTGCCCGACCGGCGCCATCGGCGAGGACCGGGTGCTGCTTCGCGCCGAGCGCTGCCTCACCAGTCTCAACGAGAGCCCGGATCCCTGGCCCGCCTGGCTGCCCTCGAACGCCCACAGCTGCCTGGTGGGGTGCCTGGCCTGCCAAACGGTATGTCCAGAAAACCCACTGCTGGCCGTCTCCGACACTGGCGTTGCCTTCACGGCGGAGGAGACCGTGACGATTCTCGACGGTCGGCACGACTCGCCCGGTTGGGATGCCCTCCGCCGCAAGCTCGACGTGGTTCGCCTCAGTGAGGAAGCGGTTCTGGGGCGCAACCTCCGCGCCCTGCTCGACGCCGGGCGACCGGACTCCGAGGTCCCGGTCCACCCCGACCGTTGACAGCCGCCTCGCGGGCGGCCACAGTCTCGACGAGGGCAGCACTACCATGTCGGCCGACACCCGCCAGACCGCGCCGGCCCGCGTGGTCTGGCTCGAGGCGATCCGGGCCGCGGACGCGGCAGCCGTGGGGGCCAAGGCGGCGCGCCTGGGCGAGCTTCTGTCCCGAGGCCATCCGGTGCCGCCCGGCTTCGTGGTCACCGCCGACGCCTACCGCGAGGCGTTTGCCGTGCTGCCTCCGGACGCGGATCGAAGGCGAGCGCTGGCCGAAGCGGAGCTGCCGGAGGCGCTCAAGGCCGCCATCCACTCCGCTCTCGATCGGCTGACGCGAGACCACGGCAGCGAGTGCGCGGTGCGCAGCTCCGCCACTGCGGAGGATCTGGCCGGCGCCAGCTTTGCCGGCCAGCACGGCACCTACTATCACGTCGGGCGAGCCGACGTGCTGCAGCGCATCCGGCAATGCTGGGCGTCGCTCTGGGCACCGGAGGCGGTCGCCTACCGCGGTGCGCGAGGGATCGACCCGGCCTCGGTGGCCATGGCCGTCCTCGTCCAGCAGATGATCCCGGCCCAGGTGGCGGGGGTGGCCTTCACCGCCGACCCGGTGAGCGGGGTTCGGGACGAGGTGGTCATCGAGTCCTGTTGGGGCCTGGGGGCGGCGCTGGTCGACGGCCGCGTGAGTCCCGACCGCTACCGGCTGGCCCGTGCCGGCCTCCGGGTGCGCGAGCGGCGGATCGGCGACAAACGCTTGATGGTGGCGCCGCAACGAATCGAAGATGGTGTCGGGAGGCTGCGCGAGGTGCCGTCTGCCCTGCGCCGCCAGGAGACCCTCTCGCCGTTGCTGGCGCGTCAGGTGGCGGAGCTTGCGCTGGGCTGCGAGAGCGTCTTCGACGCGCCGCAGGACGTGGAGTGGGCGCTCGCAGGTGGGCGGCTTCACCTGCTCCAGTCACGCCCGGTCACCGCGCTTCCCGACGATCGCCCGAGCCCCAAGCGCCCCGGCGCCTACGTGCTCTTCAAGCCGGTCATCGAGAACTTCACCGAACCGATGACGCCGCTCACTGCCGACTTCTTCGGAATGCTGAAGCTCCCCGGTCTGATCCAGATCGACGGCTGGCTCTACTTCGACGTGGGTCTGATCGGCCGGTTCCTTCCGCTCGAGCTGAGCCCCCAAGAAACCGCGGATCTCCTGTACCTGAGCCGCCTACCGCACACGCCTGGCGTGGCGTGGCGCAAGCTGCCGGCCTTCCTGTGCGCTTTGCTCTTCGTCCAGGCCACGCTGGGGACGGTCTGGGCCCGCCTGCGCCCTCTGCCGGAAGACTTCATGGAGGCCTTCCGCCATCTCTGCGACGGGGTCGCCCGGGACCGGCGCTACGGTCCGGTGGAGGCGTTCCGGCGGCTGTGGCTGCTGCCGAGGATGCTCGATCCGCTGGGCCGGCAACCTCTCCTGGTCAACGTGGTGTGTGGCCGCGGCTTCGTCTGGATGGCCCTGCTGCGGTTTCTGCTGGGCCGCTGGCTCCCTGGTCGCCCTCCCGACACCTGGAGTCGGCTCTTGACCGGTGAGCCGGGCATCCTGTCGGCCGAGATGGGTCGAGAGATTGCGGAGCTGGCGGCCCTGGCGCGGAGCCAGCCGGCGGTTGTGGCGTTGATCGAGAAAGGAGCCGACGCCAGCGGGCTGGACGAGCTGCGGCGCGTGGCGAGCGGGTTCGTCGCGGCGCTAGACGCGTTCCTGGCCCACTCCGGCCACCGCACGGTCCGCGAGCTGGAGCTGGCGGCTTCCAGGTGGGACGAGGACCCGGTGCAGGTGCTGGGGCTCCTCCGCGCGCATAACGTCACACCCCACGGCGCCGGACCCGGAATGCCGGGAGCCCACGATCCGGCGGCGGCGCGGGCGGCGGTGGAGGCGGAGGTCGAACGTGGATTGGCCGACCGGTTCCTGGAGCGTGCCCTGGGCCTGCGTGGGCGCGCGATCCGGGCCGCGGCAGTTGAGGCCCGGCGCTTCCTGAAGCTGCGCGAGAACTCGCGCCACTTCTGGATCATGGCCTTCCGTGTGGTGCGGCGGAAGATCCTGGAGGTCGAGGAGCGGCTTCTGGCCGAGGGCCGGCTGAAGTGTCGAGGCGACATCTTCTTCCTGCGCTGGGCCGAAATCGTGGAGCAGGCGAGCGGCCGCTGGGGCTGGCCGGAGGTCGAGGAGCGGCTCCGCGAGCGACGCCTCACGCACCTCCGGCGTTCTCGGACGCCGCCGCCGCGCACCATCGGGATCCCCGAGGGCGACACGGTCGAACAGCCGGCGGCTGCGCAGCGCGTTATGTTGCGAGGTCAGCCGGCGTCCCCCGGCTGCTACGAGGGACTGGCGAGGGTCGTGCTCGACGCGGCCCTCGATGTAGAGCTGCGGCCTGGGGAGATCCTGATCGCGCCCTTCACCGACCCCGCCTGGACGCCGCTCTTCCTCACCGCGGGGGCGGCGGTGGTCGAGGTGGGCAGCTTCCTCTCCCATGCCGGCACGGTGGCGCGCGAGTACGGCCTGCCTTGCGTGGTCGACGTGGCGGGTTGCACCACTCGCATCCAGAGCGGAACCCGCCTGCGCGTGGACGGCAGTCGGGGCCTGGTGGAGATCCTGGAGGAGGCCCCAGCATGAGGATGGCGGCGTGGGCGGCGCTCTTCTTCGCCGGGGGCTTCCTGGCCATACGGCTGCTGGCGGCGATGTACGCGTTCCTCGACTTGTTCGGCCGGCTGCGCTCCGCCTGGCCGGGTCTGCTGGCCCGACTCGCCACCTGGATCCTGGTCGCCGGAGCGATGCTGGTCTTCGCTGGACCCGGCTTCCGGAGCGCTGTGGTCCTGGGCGCGGCCTCGCTCCTGGTCTGGTATCTGGCGGCCTTCGCCCTTCGCCATCTTCTCGTCAGGCGGATGCCGCGGCTGCTGCCCCCGCCCGGGTGACCGACCGCGAGCTGCGTCGCGGCGGGAGGGTCCCCTCGCCTAACTGGCGAGCACGGCACTGGCGCGGCCGGCGGCCGCCTGCCGTCTCAAACGGCGCCAACCGGAGTCCCACACCTTCCTGAACTTCGACTCGAGGAGGAGCCGCTCAACGAGTGGGGCCAGCCAGGGCAAATGCCGGATGGTGATGCGTTCGTACCCCTGGATTGCCACGCCACCAGGGGTCGGTGTGAAGCGAACCTCTCCCTCGCCCCGCCAGAAGCCCCTGAATTCCCAGCGCACGCTTCTCAGCGGCTCGTCGCTGGTCACTCTTGCCACCAGCGGAAACGGGAAGCCCCGGAGCGGCACCGCATACCAGCCGTCGCCTCGGTCTCCAACATCCCCGAAGGCTCCGTAGAGCCGTTGCCAGTCCCTCGGCGTGCGGAAGTACGGATAGACGTCAGCCACCGGAAGGTCGAACTCCTCACTAAACTCGATGAGCATGATGGTGCCCTGGTCCCCCCGATTCTCGCTCAACCCCCGGCGGTTGCGCCAGGCCACCTGATGCCGGGGCGTCGCCCGCTGGGTCGAGGGCCCCGTGCTATCGTCTCGGGCCATGGCGGACCGACCCCGGGTGGTGATCGTGGGCGGTGGCTTCGGCGGCCTCTACGCCGCGCGGGCCTTGAGGCGCGCCCCGGTGCGGGTGACGCTGGTCGACCGCCGCAATCACCACCTCTTTCAGCCGCTGCTCTATCAGGTGGCGACCGCCGCCCTCAACCCCAGCGACATTGCCGCTCCCATCCGCAGCATCCTCAACAACCAGCCTAACGTACAGGTAATCCTGGCCGAGGCCACCGGAGTGGACCTCTCCGGCAAGCGGGTCCTGCTCGCCGACGGTGAGATCCGCTACCACCATCTGATCGTGGCCACCGGAGCCACCCATTCCTACTTCGGCAACGACGCCTGGGCCGCTCACGCTCCCGGACTCAAGACCATCGAGGACGCCCTGGAGATCCGCCGCCGCGTGTTCTCGGCCTACGAGGCCGCCGAACGCGAGAGCGACGCGGTGCGCCAGGCGGCGTGGATGACGTTCGCCATCATCGGCGCCGGGCCCACCGGCGTGGAGATGGCCGGGGCACTTTCCGAGATCGCACAGCACACGCTGGAGCGCGACTTCGACGCCATCGACCCCCGGCGGGCTCGGGTGGTCCTGATCGAAGGGCAAGACCGTGTGCTGCCCTCCTATCCGGGGGCCCTGTCAGCCAAGGCCCTGCAGCAGCTCCAGCGGCTGGGCGTGGAGGTGCGCACCGGCGCCCGCGTCACCGCCGTCGACCCCGACGGCCTCAGCATGGGCGAGGAGCGGCTTCCGGCCCGCACCGTGATCTGGGCGGCAGGGGTTGCCGCTTCGCCGCTGGCCGGATCCCTGGGCGTGCCCCTGGACCGAGCGGGGAGGGTGCGGGTGCGCCCCGACCTGACGATTCCCGGCCACGACGACGTCTTTGTGATCGGCGATTTGGCCAGCCTGGATCAGGATGGACGGCTGGTCCCGGGGGTTTCGCCGGCCGCGATGCAGGAGGGGCGTCAGGCGGCGGCCAACATCGTGCGTCGCATCCGCGGTCACGCCACGCGGCCTTTCCGCTATCGGGACAAGGGGAGCTTCGCCGCCATCGGTCGCGGGGCAGCGGTGGGGGACATCTTCGGGCGCCTGCGTCTCTCCGGCCTGCCCGCCTGGCTGGCCTGGCTCGGCATCCACATCTACTTCTTGATCGGCTTTCGCAACCGGCTCTTGGTCATGTTCGGCTGGGCCTACTCGTACCTGACCTGGCGTCGCGGGGCCCGCCTCATCACCGGCGGCGGCCCGCCGCGTATTGCAGGAGGAGCCAAGGAGTGAAGCGGACCTTCTATCCGGCGTTGGTCGCGCTTGTGGCCCTGGGGTCGGCTGGGAGCCTTCACGCCGGGGACCGCGAGGGACCGGCCTGGGCCAGCGCGGTGGTGGCGGTCGACGGGAGCGGCCAGTTCCGGTCGCTGCAAGCGGCCATCGCCGCCGCGCCTACCGCGACCCGGGATCGCCCCTGGGTCATCTACGTCAAGTCCGGGGTGTACAAGGAGCGGATCTACGTCCAACGCGAGAAGCGCTTCCTGCGGCTGGTCGGTGACGATCCGGAGAAGACCGTCGTCAGCTTCGACCTCCATGCCAACCTCCAGGGGCTCGACGGCAAGCCCATCGGAACCTTCGCCACCGCCACCGCCACCATCGACGCCGACGACTTCAGCGCCGAGAACCTTACCTTCGAGAACCCCGCGGGTCTGCAGGGGCAAGCCTTGGCGCTCCGCGTCGACGGCGATCGCGTCTGGTTCCGCAACTGCCGGTTTGTGGGGTGGCAGGACACCGTGTTCCTGAATCGCGGGCGGCAGTACTTCGAGGACTGCTTCGTCTCGGGCCACGTCGATTTCATCTTCGGCGGAGCGACGGCCTTCTTCGAGCGCTGCCGCATCCTGGCCCGGCGCGACGGCTACGTCACGGCGGCGTCCACGCCGCAGGAGCAGCCGCATGGCTTCGTCTTCTCGCACTGCACGATTCGCGGCGAGACGGCCGAGGTGAGGACCTGGCTGGGCCGCCCCTGGCGTTCGTACTCCAGCGTGATCTTCCTGGACACCGACATGTCCGAGGTCGTCCGCCCCGCCGGCTGGCACAACTGGGACCAGCCGGACCGGGAGAAGACGGCGCGCTATGCGGAACGCGCGTGCACCGGTCCGGGCGCCCGGCCGACTTCCCGTGTCGCCTGGTCGCGCCAGCTCTCGGCGGCGGAGGCTGCGACCGTCACCGTGCGGTCGGTGCTGGCGGGCCACGACGGCTGGGATCCCCTGACGGCGGGCGCGAGGGCAGCCAGACCCTCGGGCCGGCGCGGGGAGCTTCGCATCGCGCTGGCTCCCTACCTCCTCACAGCGCCCGCCGCCCCCCACGGCCCTGCCCCAGGCCGGGAGGGTGCCCCGCGGCCGTAGCGAGAGCGCCTACTTCCTGAGCAGCTTGAAGGCGTGGTTCCAGGTGTTGCCGGAGGCCCCGTACAGTACCCAGACCAGGCACATGGCCTCCAGGTATCGCGCCGCTTCGATGTTTCCCACGTCCACCGTGCCCCACCCGAACTGGTCCAGGATGCCCTTCATCTGCTGCTTGGCGGCAGCATCGTTGCCGCAGATGAACATGTCCGGCGGTCCGTCCGGGAACTGAGGGCGGAACATGTGAGCATGGCCCACGGTGTTCCACGCCTTGACCACACGGGCTCCAGGCAGGGCCCGCTGGATCTGTTCCCCGCCCGAGTCGTAGCCGGTGATGGCGAGCCGGGGCGGGAAGCCGGCCGAGAAGTCGAGCGGATTGGTGGTGTCGATCACCAGCTTGTCCTTGAAGTGCTGGGGCCCCGCCAGGTCGAGCGTCTGCGTGGCCGCCACCCCCAAGGTCGCCAGCACCAGCACCTCGCCGAAGGCGGCGGTCTCGGCGAAACTCCCGGCCGAGGCCCGACCTCCGGCCGCCTTTGCCCAGGCCCCGGCCTTGCCGGCATCCCGCGAGCCCAGCTTGACCTCGTGGCCCAGGGCCAGAAAGCCGTTGCCTAACGCCTTGCCCACGTCACCCGTCCCCAGTACGCCCACCTTCATGGTTTCCTCCCCTCGCAGGTCCGTCCCAGGTTCAGACTGTAACAGCTACGGTTTCGATTGGCAAACCGGCGGGCGCTCAGTCGATGACGATCAGGGTGTTGGTGCGTGCGTCGACCACCACCTCGCCGCGCGGCGAGAGCATCTTCTTGATGATGGGGGCCAGGTCCTGCGCCTTCGCGTAGGACAGCCGGAAGCGGTGGCTTTCGCGGGCCCGGTTCCGCTCCCGCTCCTCCTGGAACCGCCGCTCGGACTGGGCCTCTTCGGTGAGCCGGCTGAGCGGAGCCACTCGGTAGATGCGGTCGGATTCCTGATAGCCCAGACCGCACGACCGCAGCGCCAGGTCGAAGGCGGTGGGCCACAGCACTTCCTTGAGCTTGAGCGTGAGCGGGCAGGACACGCCCGGGTCCACTACGACCTGGAAGTTGCCGACCTCGGCGAACAGGCGGATTACGTCCAGGACGTCGGCGTTCTTCACGTCGATGGAGATGCGGGTCTCCTCTTGGGGCGGCGGCGGGCCGCTCGATGCCGCCAACAGCAAGGCCATCGCGAACCACGGAAGCATGACCCCATGCTACCCCCGTCGCCCCCTGCCGCAAGCCCCCACCCCCCCACCCCCACCCCTCTCCGGGTGGACAGGCCGGGCGCGGGGGTGTAGAAAGATGCACCGAAGCAAGACTGCCGCGGTATCATCCGGTCCGAAGCTCGGGCCGGCATCCCGGGCGTCGACCCCGACACAGTGAGGAGCATGCATGGCTGAGGAAGCGGAAGACAGGGCAAAGGAGCTGAAGGAGAAGCGCGCCGCAGAGGCCAAGCAGCGCGCCGAGGAGGCCAAGGTCCGCACCCAGGAGAAGGTCAAGGAGATCCAGGCCAAGCTCGACGCCGACCTCAAGAAGCTCGCCGCCGACAACGAGCGGGAGAAGGCTCAGGCCAAGGAGAAGACCGCGGCCATCGAGCAGAAGCTGGCCCAGGAGAACAAGAGGTTCGCGGAGGAGACCGAGAAGGCCAAGGCCCGAGCTCAAGAGCGGATCACCGCTCTCGAAACCAAGCTGGCCGAGACCACTCAGCGCGCCGAAGCCGCCGCGGCCTCCTGATCCGACACCCGATCGCCCCGTCGCTCCCAGAGCGCGAGCGTGGGGACCAGCGGCTCAGCCCTCCAGGAACTCGCGGGCGAACTGCTGGAAGGCGAATGCGTCGGCGAAGTTGCTGGCCACGCCTAACGACACGCGGACGGCCCCTGAGGCATGGGGATCGACGCACCGGCGCAGGTCCTCGTAGGACATGTGCCCCGGGCTGTCGGTGAAGCAGTGGGTGAGCTCGTCGCGGGTGAGGCCCAGCGCCAGCTCGCCGGCGCCCGGGTTGCAGAAGCAGCCGGTCCGAAGCGAGATCCTGCGGGCGGCGGCCCGGGCCTCGACCAACTGGTGATCGATCACCTGGCCGCGGGCGTCTTGCAGGTTGAAGGCCAGCGTCCCGCCCCGCCGGTCGGTGCTGGTCGGGCCGTAGAGCCGCACCAGAGGCCGGCCGTTGCCGTGGACCAGGCCCAGCATCTGCTCGATCAGCCAGGCGGTGAGAAGCCGGACCCGCTGGTGGATGGTCTCGATGCCTACCGAATCCAGAAGGTCGAGGCCCAGCTCGACCGCCGGGATGCTGGCGAAGTCGAGCGTTCCGTCTTCGAAAGCAGCGGCACCCGGCGCCAGCACGAAGCGATCGGCCTGCACCGAAGCCACGTTGATGGTGCCGCCGGCGAACCAGGGCCGGTGCAGCCGGCCCAGCGCTTCGGTGCGCGCGATCAGCGCCCCCACCCCGGTGGGATAGCCGAACATCTTGTAGAACGACAGGGCCACGAAGTCCGGCTTGACCTGCGCCAGATCCAGCCGGTTGGAGGGCACGAAGGCCGCCGCGTCGAGGAGCACGCTCCAGCCGCGCTCGGTGGCCTGGGCCACCCAGCCCAGGGGATGCCGCACCCCGGAGAAGTTGGACTGCGCGGGGTAGGCGAACAAGTTGTTCCGGCGGCGGTCGATGGCGCCCAGGTGGCCGAGCAGGATCGAATCGTCCACCCGCAGGTCGGGCGGCACCATCGGCACGTAGAGGGTGAAGGCGCCCCGGGCACGGTCGAACTCGCGGATCCCGTTCACCGAGTTGTGGTTGTCGAAGGTGAGCAGGAACTGATCGCCGGCCTGGAAGGGGAACGACTCGCCCACCAGCTTCAGGGCCTGGCTGGCGTTGGCGGTGAAGACCACCGCGTACTCGCCCGGATCGGCGTGGAAGAAGTCGAGGATGCGATGGCGGCAGCGCTCCAGGAGCTGGGTGCTCTCGACCGACGTCGGGTTCGAGGAATGAGGGTTGCCCAGGACCTTGCCGAGCAGCATCTCCGAGTGACGGCGGATCTGGGAGGCGGCGTAAAGGCCGCTCCCCGTGTAGTCGAGGTAGACGTGGCCCTGCTCGTCGAGGCGGGCGAACTCCTTGGCCCGCAGCTCATCGAGGCTCCGCGTGGCCTCGTATTCGGGATAGGCCGCGAGGAAGGCCTCGCAGGCCGCGTCCAGTCCGGCGTTGCGTGAGGCAGTGGGGACGTTCATCAGAGCACCTGTCGGGAAGCAAGGTCGTGGGCAGACGACCCTGCTGCTGGCAGCAACCAGCATGACTATATGCCAACTGGAGCCGACCTATCCGTGACAGTGCGAGCGGGTTCGCTCTCCACGGTTGCGGACGCCATGCGTCGCTGATCGCTGAGCGCCAATCGCCAGGCTGCGTCGCTGGCGCAGCGCTTACGCTCGGGTGCCCCGCCCAGCGCAACCGTGACGGGGCGGCACCGCGGCCGGACCTGAATCCTCTTGCTGCCGACTGGCTCACACCGGGTGGCACAGGGCGTGCTCATTCACCGCCACGAGGGTCTTGTTGCCCATGTCCCTGTCGCGACGTCGTTTCCTCAAGATCAGCGGAGCCGGCGCCGGAGTCGCCGCGCTGGGAGGCAGCCTGGGCAGGCTCGGCGCTGCCGCCCGGAGCCTGACCGCCGAGACCGGCCTCCGCCAGGTGCCCACCTTCTGCGACATCTGCTTCTGGAAGTGCGGGGCCATCGCCACCGTTCGCGACGGGGAGCTGTGGAAGATCGAAGGCAATCCCGAGGACCCGCTGAGCCAGGGCCGGCTCTGCCCGCGCGGAACGGGTGGGGTGGGTGCCCACCTCGATCCCGACCGGCTGCGGGCCCCGCTCCTGCGCAAGGGCAATCGGGGGAGCGAGCAGTGGACGGAGGTCACCTGGGACGAGGCCCTCGGCTTCATCGCCGACCGCATGAAGAAGATCGCCGCCCAGCACGGGCCCGAGGCGATCGCCCTCTTCAGCCACGGCATCGGCGGCAACTTCCTCAAGCACACCCTGAAGGCCTTCGGCACGCCTAACATCACGGCCCCCTCCTTCGCGCAGTGCCGGGGTCCCCGCGACGCCGGCTTCAACCTGACCTTCGGCGAAGACGTGGGCTCGCCGGAGCGCACCGACATCAGGAACGCGCGCTGCCTGGTGCTGATCGGCTCCCACCTGGGCGAGAACATGCACAACACCCAGGTGCAGGAGTTCGCGGAGGCGGTAGGCGCCGGAGCCTCGATCATCGTGGTCGATCCCCGCTTCTCGGTGGCGGCCAGCAAGGCCAAGCACTACCTGCCCATCAAGCCGGGCACCGACCTGGCCTTGCTCCTGGCCTGGATGCAGGTGCTGGTGAGCGAGGGTCTCTTCGATCGGGAGTACGTGGCCCAGCACGGCTTCGGGTTCGAGGCCTTCGCCGCTTCGCTTGCCCCCTTCACGCCGGAGTGGGCCTATCCGGAGACCGGAATCGAGCCGGAGGTGATTCGGGAGACGGCGCGGGAGATGGCGCGCCACCGCCCGGCCACGCTGGTGCACCCCGGGCGACACGTGACCTGGTATGGCGACGATACCCAACGCAGTCGAGCCATTGCCCTCCTCAACGCACTGCTCGGGAGCTGGGGACGCAAGGGCGGCTTCTGGACCCCCGCCAGCATGGAGGTGCCCGGCTACCCCTACCCGCCCTATCCCAAGTCGGAGAGGGGCAAGGCCGACAATCCCGGCCGCAAGTACCCGTTCGCCCAAGAGGGCCTCACCAACGGCATTCGCGAGGCGACGCTCACCGGCGAGCCCTATCCCGTCAAGGGCTGGTTCGTCTACGCCACCAACCTGATCCACACCCTGCCCGATCCCGCCGAGACCATCCGGGCCATCGAGAGCCTGGACCTGCTGGTGGTGGTGGACGTGATCCCCAGCGAGATCGCCGGCTGGGCCGACGTGGTGCTGCCCGAGAGCACCTACCTGGAGCGCTACGACGAGCTGAACGTGGAGTGGTTCCGCGAACCCTTCGTGGCCCTGCGCCAGCCGGTGGTCTCCGCTCCCCACGACCAGAAGGCGAACTGGTGGATGGCGCGCGAGCTGGCGCTGAAGCTCGACCTCGCGGCCTACTACCCCTGGAAGGACATCGAGGAGTACCTCGACTACCGATTGCAGGGCGCCGGCTTGAGCCTGGCGGAGCTGAAGAAGAAGGGGATCGTGCGCGGGCCCAAGAAGCCGATCTACTTCGAGGAGGGCGTCGAGGCGGCCTTCGCCACCCCTTCCGGGAAGATCGAGTTCTTCTCGCCGCAGCTTCGAGCGGCCGGGTTCGATCCGGTACCCGTCTATCACCGTCCCGCCGCCAGCCCCCCCGGTGCTCTGCGCCTGCTCTACGGCCGGGCTCCCGTCCACTCTTTCGGCCGCACCCAGAACAACCCGGTGCTCCACGATGCCATGCCCGACAACGAGGTGTGGGTGAACGCGGACGTCGCCAAGCGACTGGGGTGGCACTCGGGCGAGCGGGTGCGGCTCCGGAACCAGGACGGCGTGCTCAGCAACCCGGTGAAGCTGCGCGCGACCCAGGCCATCCATCCCGAGTGCGCCTACCTGGTCCACGGCTTCGGCCACACCGCCAAGGGGCTGCGCCGGGCCTTTGGCAAGGGGGCGAGCGACGCCCAGTTGCTGACGCGGTATGTGGTCGACCCGCTGATGGGCGGGACCGGCATGAACGTGAACTTCGTGACCCTGGAGTCCGAGGCCTGAGCGATGTCCCGCTACGGCATGGCGATCGACACCAAACGCTGCGTGGGCTGCATGGACTGCGTGGTGGCCTGCAAGGTCGAGAACCAGGTGCCCGAGGGCTTCTGCCGGGACTGGATCACGCAGGCGCTCTCCGGCGTGTACCCGACCCTGTCTACCGAGATCAGGAGCGAGCGCTGCAACCACTGCGACCGCCCGCCCTGCGTGGACTGCTGCCCAACCGGAGCCAGTCACCTTCACGACCGCGGCGCCGTGGTGCTGGTCGACGCCAAGCTCTGCATTGGCTGCAAGGCGTGCCTCGCCTCCTGCCCCTACGGCGCCCGCTTCATTCATCCCCAGGGTTACGCGGACAAGTGCACCTTCTGCATCCACCGCGTGGAGGAGGGACTGGAACCGGCTTGCGTGGCGGTGTGTCCCACCCGTTGCATGCACCTCGGCGACCTGGACGACCCCAACTCGGAGGTGAGCCGCCTCCTCGCCTCCCGCAAGAGCCACAGCCTTCTCCCCGAGGCGGGCACCGGGCCGCGGATCCACTACCTGGAATAACGCATGACTGAAATCGTCAGCACGCGCGCCAACCCGCTGGTCGACCCCTCGCTCCACGTCTGGGGTCCCGAGATCCCCATCTACCTGTTCCTGGGCGGCTGGGTGGCGGGGATGATGGTGCTCTCGGGCCTGTTCTTGAGGAGAGGGCGGCCCGGTGGTCGCCGGTCCGTCTGCTGCCGGTTGCCGCTCTACGGATTGACGCTCCTGACCGGCGGCATGCTGGCCCTCTTCCTCGATCTCGAACACAAGCTCTACGTTTGGCGCCTGTACGTCACCTGGCAGCCGCTGTCGCCCATGTCTTGGGGGGCCTGGATCCTGGTCCTTGTGTACCCGGCGCTTCTGGCAACCGCCCTGGTCGATCCCCCGGGGATGCTCGTGACGCGGGTGCCGGCCGTGGCAGCGGTCTCGACCTGGCTGGCGCGGCCTGGTCCGATGCGCTTTCTGGCCTGGACCAACCTGACCCTGGGGATGGCACTCGGCTTCTACACCGGCATCCTGCTCTCGGCCCTGGGGGCGCGACCGCTGTGGTCCAGCGCCCTCCTGGGCCCGTTGTTTCTGGCTTCCGGGCTGTCGGCGGCGGCGGCCTTCGCTCACCTGGTGGCGCCAGACCGAGAGGAGAGCCGGACCATGGCCCGAGCCGACAACGCCTTCCTGACGATTGAGCTGGGGTTGATCGCTCTCCTGGTGATCGGGCTTGCCACCGCGGGCGAGTCCCAACGGGCCGCGGCAGCGCTCGTCCTGGGTGGACCCTACACTGCGGTGTTCTGGGTGCTGGTGGTGGGCTTGGGGATCGCGGTCCCGCTGCTGATCCAGGGGCTCGCGGTGTCGCATCGCATCGCCCACACGCCGCTGGCCCCGGTCTTGGTCCTGCTGGGAGGGCTGGCCCTTCGTTTCGTGATCGTATCCGCTGGCCAGGCGAGCCACTGGGTGAGGACATCCTCACTGGCCGGCGGCGGATAGGTGACAGCGGCGAGGACACGCTAGGCGATAGGGGGGAATGAGGATGACATCGACGACCGACCCGCAAGGGGCCATGCGCCCGGCCGAGCCCTACATGAACCCCTACCTGGCGGGCATCGGTCTGGGCCTGGTGCTGTTGGCCTCGTTCGTGATCATGGGGAGGGGGTTGGGCGCCTCTGGCGCCTTCAATGCCACCGTCGCCTACCTGGAGCTGAAGGTGGTTCCCCAGCACCTTGCGGCCAACCCCTATCTCTCTGAGTACGTCGGCGACGGGTCTTCGCATCCCCTGAAGGCCTGGCTGGTCTTCGAGGTGCTGGGCGTGTTCGTGGGGGCGCTCCTCTCCGGCCTCCTGGCGGGACGCGTTCGGCGCACGGTGGAGAAGGGACCCCGGGTCTCGACCCGCGCCCGCCTGGCCGCCGCCTTCGCCGGCGGGTCCCTCATGGGGTTCGGCGCGCACCTGGCTCGGGGTTGCACCAGCGGCCAGGCCCTGACCGGCGGCGCGCTGCTGAACGTGGGGAGTTGGGCCTTCATGATGATGGTCTTCGCGGGCGCCTACGCCGTCGCTCGCTTCTTCAGGTGGCAATGGCGATGAGCGCACCCTTCTTCAAGCACGGCCTGTTCGGGGAGGAGGCCAGCCTGATCGTCGCCTTCGCGATCGGGATCGGCTTCGGCTTCTTCCTGGAGCGAGCGGGCTTCGGCAGCGCCCGCAAGCTGACGGCCCAGTTCTACCTGACCGACCTGGCGGTCTTCAAGGTCATGTTCACCGCCATCGTGACCGCGATGCTGGGCGTGACCTACCTGGGCTGGATGGGCTTCCTCGACCTCAGCCAGGTGAACCTGGTGCCCACCCATCTGTGGCCGCAGATCGCCGGCGGCCTGATCCTGGGCGTGGGCTTCGTGATCGGGGGCTACTGCCCGGGGACCTCGGTGGCGGCGATGGCCACCGGCCGTGTCGACGCCGTGCTCTATGCGTTAGGGGTATGAGCCGGCACGGTCGTCTTCGCGGAGGCCTTCCGATTCCTGGAGGGCTTCTTCTACGCGGGCAAGCTGGGGGCGGTCACCCTGCCCCAGGTCTTCCACCTGCCCTACGGCCTGGTGGTATTTGCCGTGGTGCTGATGGCGCTGGGGGGCTTCTGGGGCGCCTCTTGGGTGGAACGGCGCTTCGGCGGCAGTGAGGGTTAGGCGATGCGGATTCCGGTCCTGAGTCTCAACCAGAAGCTGGCCGCTCTGGCGCTGGGCCTGGGGGCGGTCGCGGTGGTCGCCAAACCCTACCCAGGAAGCCGGGTGAGGCTCGACAGCAAGGAGCTGGCCGTGCTGGTTCAGCGCGAGGCCGACCACCTGACGCCCGGGGAACTGGCGGACTGGATCGTGCAGGAGCGGGCCGACTACCGATTGCTGGATCTGCGCGATGCTAAAGCGTTTGGCGAGTATCACATCCCCAGCGCCGAGAACGTCCCGCTGGCGGTCTTGACCGAGGCTCCGGTAGCCAGGGCCGAGAAGATCGTCCTTTACTCCGAGGGAGGCATCCACGGAGCCCAGGCGTGGGTGCTCATGAAGGCCCGGGGCTTCAGGAGCGTCTACAACCTGAGGGGTGGGCTCGAGGGCTGGAAGGACGACGTGCTGTTCCCGCTCCTCCCCGAGAAGCCGGTTGCCGAGGAGAAAGCGCGCCTCGAGCGAGTGGCCAGCGTCAGCCGCTTCTTCGGCGGATCGCCCCGAGCGGGAAGCGCGTCGCCGGCCGGTGCGCCCCAACCGCTGCCCGCGGTCCGGGTAGAATCGGCACCCGCGACGGGGCTGCCGTCGCTCCCCTCGGGGCCGGCCGGAGCCGCGACCCCGAAGAAAGGCAAGAAGAAAGAAGGGT
>DATECU010000276.1:0-9341 GCA_035286745.1 Vicinamibacteria bacterium
GGAGGCGTTGATGAGTCGGAGTGCAGTTCTCTCCCTCGGCCTGGGGCTCGTGGTCCTGGCCTCGGCTGTGAGTGCCGGCGAGGTTCGCTCCGCCGGCAAAGACGTTATTCCGGGCCGCTATATCGTGGTCCTCAAGGACGATGCCGCGCGTTTCGCGGATGAGAAGACGGAGGCCCCTGAGGTGGCCGCCGTGGTCCAAGACCTGGCCGTCGGCTACGGCATCAAGCGAACCCGCCACGTGTACGAACACGCGCTCAAGGGCTTCGCGGCTCGCATGGACGAAGCCACCGCCAAGGCGCTGGCCGACGACCCGCGGGTCGACTACATCGAAGAGGACTTCGTGGTGCGCGCGAACGCCAGCCAGACCGGCGCCACCTGGGGCATCGATCGCGTCGACCAGCGCAACCTGCCCTTGAACCAGACCTACAACTACAACACCACCGCGTCGAACGTTCACGCCTACATCGTTGACACCGGCATCAGGGCCACCCATACCCAGTTCACCGGCCGCATCGGCAACGGCTACACCGCCATCAACGACGGCAACGGCACCAACGACTGCCAGGGCCACGGCAGCCACGTGGCGGGGACGGTGGGCGGGACCACCCATGGCGTGGCCAAGGGGGTCACCCTGCACCCGGTGCGGGTCCTGGGCTGCGACGGCTCCGGCTCCAACTCCGGCGTGGTGGCCGGTGTGGATTGGGTGCGAGCCAACCACGTGAAGCCGGCGGTCGCCAACATGAGCCTGGGCGGCGGCGCCTCCAGCGCCACCGATACCGCGGTCACCAACGCCGTCAACGCCGGCGTGGTGATGGTGGTGGCGGCGGGCAACGACAACGCCAACGCCTGCAACTACTCACCGGCCCGGGCTGCGGCCGTGCTCACCGTGGGTTCCACTACCAGCTCCGACGCCCGCTCGTCCTTCTCCAACTACGGCACTTGCGTGGACATCTTCGCCCCCGGCTCCAGCATCACCTCGGTCGGTATCTCCAGCAACACCGCCACCGCCACCATGAGCGGGACCTCCATGGCCTCGCCCCACGCCTGCGGCGTGGCCGCCCTCTACATGGCTGCCAACCCCAGCTCGTCGGCGCCGGCCGCCATGCAGGCGATCGTCGCCAACGCCACCTCGGGCGTGGTGACCAGCCCGGGATCCGGTTCACCAAACCGCCTGGTCTACTCGATCTGGGGCAGCACCCCGCCGCCGCCGCCGCCCTCGGGTAGCCTGCAGAACGGCGGGTTCGAAGGCTCGGTCTCGCCCTGGGCCCTTTCCGGCAACGCCTACTACTCGACGGGGACCTATCCCCACTCGGGCAGCGGCTACGCCATCCTGGGTGCCTACGACAACGCGAGCGGCACCATCACCCAGTCGTTCACCATCCCCTCGTCGGCCGCCGGCAATCTGTCGTTCTGGGTCAACATCACGTCGGCGGAGACCACCACCACCACCCGCTACGACTTCCTGTACGTGGAGGTCTTGAACAGCTCGGGCAGCCTGCTCAAGACGGTGGCTACCTACAGCAACCTCGACAAGGGAACGGCTGGGGCGTACTCCCAGAAGTCCTTTGCGGGGACCCTGGCCGCCTATCGCGGTCAGGCGGTGCAGTTGCGCTTCCGAGGCACCACCGATTCCTCGCTGGTGACCAGCTTCCGCCTCGACGACGTGGCCGTGAACTAGCCTCGCCTGCGGCCAGAGACCGGTACCCTGCCGGTCTCTGGCCGTTCGTCTGCTGCGCTTCTCGCTCCCCGCTTACTTCAGCTCAGCCAGGCGGGGCGAGAGAACCTCCTCGCGGACCATCTTGGCCAGGCTCTGGTTGCCAACTTGGTTGAGGTGGCCGTCCTGACGCAACTGCATCGCCGGCGGTGGTTCGATCACGCGGACCGAGATCCCCCGGTCGATGCAGTGCCAGTAGACGGACGCCGACGGCGGTTGGCGGGAGAGGACCAGAACCGAGAGCTGTCCCCCATGGTCCCGCACATACCGTGCGTAGGCGTCGAGCTGGTCGAGCGACGGGTGAGGAACCTGCGCCGGCTGCGGCGGCGCCTCCGCCCTGAGAGCCCCACTCTGCACCTGCTCCTGGCGTTGGCTCAACACGGCGGCGACCCCAGGTCGACGCGCTGCGAGGCGACCGGGTGGCCCAGGAACAGCTCGGCCAGGCGATCGAAGCTCTGGCTCTGGTCGGTGGTCAGGAAGCGCGTGCTGGCGCCCCGCGACAGACGGCCTTCGATCTCGGGGTGGCGCCTCAAGTAGTCCTCGAGGCTCGCCGCCACAATCTCACCCTGGGTCAGCAGCCGTACGGCCGGCGGCAGCAATCGCTTGATGGAGTCTGCCAGCAGCGGGTAGTGGGTGCAGGCGAGGAGCAGGGCGTCCACCTCACCGGCCTCTGCGGTCGCCGCCCAGTACTTGCTCAGGAAGTGGTCGAGGCCGGCTCCCTCTAGCTCGCCGTTCTCCACCAGCGGAACCAGCAACGGACAGGCGATCTGGATCAGGCGCAGGTCGGGGCGCAGCTTGCTGAGCTCCAGGGCGTAGCTCTGGGACTGCACGGTGCCGGGAGTGGCCCACAGAGCCACCGCGTGTCCTGCGGGCAGGCCCGCCAGCGCCTCGACGGAAGGGCGGATGATGCCGAGCACGCGCCGGTCCGGCTGTAAGGTGGGGAGAAGGCTCTGCTGCACGGTGCGCAGGGCCTTGGCCGAGGCGGTGTTGCAGGCGATTACGATCAGCGCGCAGTTCAGCTCGAACAGGTAGCGCACCGCCTCGGCGGTGAAGCGGTAGACGGTTTCGAACGAGCGGTGCCCGTAGGGGGTGCGGGCGTTGTCGCCCAGGTAGACGTAGTCGTAGCCGGGCAGGCGCCGGCGGATCGCGTGATAGATGGTGAGACCACCGAAGCCGGAGTCGAAGAGGCCGAGGCGCATGGGTGCCAATCGTAGCAGGACCCCGGCCCGCGACAGGATCGCCGCGGGTTGTGGCCAGAGGCGGGCGCCAGGCCCGCCTCTGGCCCTGGTCCCTACTGCTTCTCCAAGAACGATACCACGCTGGCCTGCTGCGCCTGACGGTAGGCGTCGCAGAGGTCGATCCGCTCCAGCACCTGGGCCAGCGTCCGCGGTCCGCCCGGGCTCGCCTCGACCCGGGGCCTCAGGAAAGCCTCGGCCTCGGCTCGCTTCTGCCCGTCGCAGTAGCCGGCTGCCAGGTAGGACAGGGCGGCCCCGGCCTCCCGCGGCAGCCGCTTGGCGATGGCATCGGCGTTCTGCTTATAGAAGCCGAAGGCCAGGTCGCGGGTGTCCGGATCTCCGGTGGCGCCGAACAGGACGCCGAGCGATTCTCGGACGTCGACGCTCTCGTCCAGCACCAGGGCCAGCGACTCCTTGGCGATGGCGGGGTCGCGGAAGGACCCCAGAGCGCCCAGCAGGCGCTGCCGCTTCAGACGATCCTGAGTTCGCGGCAGCTCGGCGCGAAGCCGATCGAAGAGCACTCGATCGCCGGTGCGGGCCCCGGCGCGCAAGGCGATGGGCAACATGTCGGGATCGAGCGCCTTGGGGTCTTCGAGCCAGGCCTTGGCAAGGGCCGCGGCCTCCGCCCCCAGGGCAGGATCCTCGCCGGCGATCGCCACCAGGCCCACCAGCGTTTGACGCAGGAGGCGGGTGTCCTCGTCGTCGTCCGGTCTGGCCTTCCAGCCGAGGGCCCTGGCCCTCTCACCGTACAGGCTGCGCACAAAGGCAGCGAGCTTGGGCCGCACCGGATCCGGGACCACATTGCCGGTGACCGCGTTGACCAGGGAGGCGGTGGCTCCAGCGAGGTGCCGGCTGGGGTCCTGGAGGAAGCCCGGGATCACGGCCAGCGCCTCGGCGGCTGGCAGGTCACCGCTGCGCACGGCCGCCGCCAGATCGCCCAGGAGCGAGACTCGCTCCGGGATGCTGAGCCGGCGACCTCCGTCGGCAAGCAGTCCACGCAGCGTCTCACCGCGATAGGCGACCCGGTAGTACCCGGCGCCGTTGTCGTTGGGCTGAACCCAGGCCGGACAGGAAGCGGTCTCTAGCGGCAGCTCGGTCGAAGCCTGATCGAGCAGCGTGCACTGGCGGCCCTTGCCTCCCGGGTAACGTACGCAGACCGGAATCCGCCAGGTCTTGCTGGAAGCGTCCTTCGAACCGATGGGCCGGTACGGCTTCTGAGAGAGCTTGAGGCGCGGCTGGCCCTCGCCGCAGGCAAGCTCCGCGGTGACCAAGGGGACGCCGCTCTGGTCCAGGAACGTCGAGAAGGCAAGGATGTCGGGGGGGGAGAGGGCGGCCAGGAAATCGTGGGCGGTGGCGTTGCCCCAGGCGTGCCGCTTCAGGTATCCGGTCACCCCGCGACGGAAGGGCTCCTCGCCCAGGTAGCTCTCGAACATCTCCAGGATGGCCTCGCCCTTGGCGTAGGTGATGCCGTCGAAGGCGTTGGCGATGTCGTGCTCGTTTTCGATAGGCTGACGGATCTTGCGGGAGGTGGCCAGGCTGTCCTGGCCCATGGCGCCGCTCCGGGAGGAGACGCGCTGCACCTTCACGTCCCATTCCGGCTTGAAGCGGTCGGTCACCTTGGCGCCCATCCAACTGGCGAAGGACTCGTTCAGCCACAGGTCATCCCACCAGGCCATGGTCACCAGGTCGCCGAACCACATGTGGGCCAGCTCGTGGGCGCAGGTGCCGGCGAAGCCGCGGCGGAAGCCGATGTTCTCTTCCTCCGGCTTGCGCAGCAGGATCGCTTGCTGGTAGGTGACCAGGCCGGCGTTCTCCATGGCCCCGAAGCCCACCGTCAGCGGCACCGCCACCTGGTCCAGTTTGGCGTAGGGGTAGGGCATGCCGAAGTACTCCTCAAGCAAACCCAGGATCTTGGGCGTGGTCTCGGCCGCCCAACGCGCCTCGCCTGCCCTGCCGCGCGGGGTCGCGATGCGAAGCGGCGTCCCCCGGCTCCCCGCCTTGCCCGCATCCACCAGCTCGAAGGGACCGATGGCGACAGCCACCAGGTAGCTGGGCAGGGGAGGTGTGGCCGCAAACCTAACGGTCTTCAGCTGGTCCGGACCGGGGGTCGAGGACGTCTCGGGCGCGTTGGAGAGAGCCACCAGGTCCTTGGGGACCTTGAGGGTGACCGTCCACGGGATCTTGTAGGCGGGCTCGTCGAAGCAGGGAAAGGCCCGCCGAGCCGCGGTGGCTTCGAACTGCGACAGCACGTACCAGTCTCCGCCCTCCTGCTGAGCGAACAGGCCCAGCGTCTCCTTGCGGTCCAACGCACCCTCGTAGGCAACGGTCAGGGTAAGGCGCCCGGGCGACAGGGGCTTCTCGAAGGCGAAGCCGAGGAACTCGTCTCCGCCGGCTTCGATGCGAGCTGGCAACGTCGTCTTCGCCTGGCGAGCGCTGGCCTCCTTCACCTTGATGCCGCGGCCGTTCAACCAAATGAATGCGGTGGGCGCCTTGATCTCGATCTCGATCGAAGTGGTGCCCGAGAAGGTCTCGCGGCTGGGATCGATGGCGAGTTCCACCGCCTGGCTGAGCGGCTTGGCCGTTTCGGGCAAGCGCAGCTTCGGCGGCGTGGGGGACGACGCGGGCTGGGTGGCGGCCCGGCCTCCGGCGGTGCCCATGGACAGGACGACAGCGAGCGCGCTCAGAGCGCGTGATGGCCGCATGAATCCTCCTTGAATCGGGTCCTCAAGAGACCGGTCCGTCTGCATAGACGATACGACGAGCGGGTTCGTTTCAGGCGCGGGCTCGCATGGGGCGCCGGAATCGGGCACACTCCGTGGATCCAAGGAGTCTCAGATGATCCTCGTTCCGGGCCGCGCGGAGGCCCGTCTCGGGCGGAGTTGGCTGTGCGTCACGCTGGCGCTTTGGGGATTGCTGGGGGCGGCGCGCGGGCGCGCGGCCGACTTCGTGGTCGACACCCAGAGCGACGGCGTCGATCTCAGCCCCGGGGACGGACAGTGCGCAACCGGCGGCGGCACCTGCACGCTGCGCGCCGCCATCCAGGAGAGCAACGCACTTCCCGGTCTCGATCGCATCTCGCTGCCGGCCGGGCATTTCCTGCTGACCATACCCGGCAGCAGCGAGGACCTTGGTGCCAGCGGCGACCTCGACGTACGCGACGACCTGGTGATCGAGGGCTCCGCGGTCGATGCGACGGCGATCGACGCCCAGGAGCTGGACCGGGTGCTGGACGTGCAGGGCGCCGTGGGACGTGTGGTCACCCTGCGGCGGCTGACCCTGCGCAACGGCCGCGTCGGTCTCCCCGGCCGCCCCTACAGCGGTGCCGGCTTGTCTAACGGGTTGGGCGCGCAACTGAACCTGGAGGATGTGGACATTCGGGACAACGTCATCCAGCAGTTCTGGGGGGCCGCCGGCATCGAGAACGCAGGCTGCTTGCGGGGCACCAGGGTGCGCATCCTGGGCAATCGCGATCTCGAAATCCAGGGAACTCTGATGGCGGCCGCGGGCGGCGTCCTCACCCACGGCGCGGGCTCCTGCCTGGAGCTTTCCGACAGCGAGCTGAGCGGAAACCCGGGCGACTATGCCGGCGCCATCTATGCCGACGAACAGGCGCCGGTCACGCTGCGACGCACCCTCCTTGCAGAGAACCAGGCTCGCTTCTCCGGGGCCATGCTCCTCAATGCCGACAACCTCGTGCAGCTCGAGAACGTCACCATCTCGAACAACCGTGGCAACAACGCGGTTCTCGTCGACGGCGGGGCGAACCTGGCGTTGGTCAACTGCACGGTGACCGGCAACCGCGGCCCCGACCAGTTCATGGCCACGGTGGGTGGCATCCACAACGTGGGAGGCATGGCGGGCCCGGGAGGCGTGGTGCTCACCAACACCGTGCTGGCCGGCAACGGTCCCGCATTCCTGGCTGACGACTGCAGGACCGTCACCTCCCAGGGGGGCAATCTGGTGGGCCATACCGCCGGCTGCAACCTGCTCGGCGCACAGCCCACCGACCAGCTCGACGTCGACGCGCAGTTGTCACCGCTCGCCGACCATGGCGGCTTCACGCGAACTCACGGACCGGGTCCCTTGGCGCTGGAGCGCGGGCTCGATGCGGCCTGCCCAGCCATGGATCAGCGCGGTGTCGCCCGCCCGCAAGACGCGGACGGCGACGGGATCGCCCGCTGCGATGTCGGCGCCGTTGAGCTCGTCGACCTCATCTTCCGCGACGGGTTCGAGTAGCGGGCAGCAGCCGGCCCCGAGAGCCAACCGAGCGGGCGCCGAACGCGCGCCCGCTCGGTCGGGTGTTGACTACGACGACGACTGCTTGACGTCCCCCTCGCGGGTTGGCCGCGTCGGCGGCACCAAGTCGATGGCTTTGGCGGTGGGGTCGGTGAGCGAGTAGCCGAGGACCTTGCGCCGGCTCACCACCTCCTCCCCGCTCTCGGCCTTCGACTTGAGCGAGTAGGAGAAGACGAGGAGCGGCTCCACCACCGCCTCGGTCCGGCTCTCGGGCATCACGTACATGACGCGGGCCCAGGCGACCTCCGGTCTGGTGCCCGCCGGACCGGCGTCTCGCTGGAAGCGTCGCTCCAGGTCGGCGGTCTCCACCTTGCGCACCAGCCACTGGCCGCGGCCCTTCGGGTTCTCCTGACCGCCGGCCACGTCCGAGGCCACACTCACCCCGCCCACGCGCAACCCGGCCAGACGTCCCGAAACATGGACGGCGACCCGAAGCCCGGCGTTCGCCAGCTCGATCCCGTTGAGCTTGCGGCGAAGGGTGATGCGGTACTCGGTACGCCGGCGCTGGCTCAAGCGCCCGTCGAGGCTGCCCTCACCGACCCAGGTGGACGCCACCTCGGCGCTCTTCCAATCGAAATGGCGTTCCTCGATCACCCCCGCCGCGGCCAGGCGGGCCACCGAACGCTTGGCGATCTCCAGGGCCGCGACCTGACCCACGTCCTTCTCGGGGTGAGTGTCGGCCATGACCTCGGTGTTCAGGACCCTCAGTTCATCAAGCTCCGGAATGTAACGGATGCGGAGCGCCGAGTCTTCGGACGAGATCACCTGCCAGCGTCGTTCGGCGCCGTCGGGGCTGCGAAGCGGCTTCACGACCGGTGGCTTCTCGAGCCTCTTGCCTTCCAGGAGGTCGGCGACGGCGGCGGCGCGCCGCGCCACCTCGTCGGCGCCGCGCTTGCCGCGCATCATCTCGAAGCTGGCCAAGCGCTCGCCCATCTTGGGCTCTACACTCTGGGCGTCAAGCCCCGAGGCAGCCAGGGCGACCAGGGACAGGGCAACAGCGGTATTGCGGATCATCAGCGGACTCCTTTCTGTCGACACGCGCCTAGCAGCCACTGGAACCATGGTCGTACATGATCCAGCAGTACCAGCTGTGGGGCTGGGGAGCGTCGGACAAGAGCGTCCCCGCCCGCAGCTTGGCGGTGTTGCGGACCCAGTCGCAGTGGCTCGAACCTTGCCCGAGGGTGAGGGTGATGGGGGAGTTGTCGCCGGTGAACCAGCCGGGCCGGTCCTCCATCTCTTCGATCCAGGCGTGGGCGTTGTCCAGGTCGTCCGTCTCCTCGAAGAAGTCGCGCGGCTGGTCGTCCTTGACCGGGGGAGAGTTGTGATAGCCGAAGCTCTGGCGGATCTGCTGGTCGAAGTGTCGGCTCAGGGAGTCGAGGTTGATGGTGCAGCTCGTCACGTACATGGCGTAGGCGGCGTCGTCTCCGGCCAGCGTGCCCAGGCGCGCCTGGGTGTCCAGGGTGACCAGGCACCGCCCGCTGCGCTGGAAGCCGAACTGCAAGAGCGCCCGGTTGCCGTGGCCCGCGTAGACGGCAAGCGTCTTGGTGTCGCCGTAGAGGTTGTCGAGGCCCGCCAGACCGGCCAGCGTCTGCTCGTAGAAGTCCTGAGGCCAGGCACTGGCGTTGGTGTAGCGGTTGCCGGTCCAGCCGGAGTCGTTCAGGCAGGTGCGAAGGCTGGAGGTGACGTCGTTGAGGTCGGCGTTGGAACAGCCGTTGCCTGTGAAGTCGGTGGACTCGTCGATGAAGTACCGTTTGCCGTCCGCCCCCGCGGGGCTTCCGGTGAGCAGCATGGCCCCGAGCAGGAGCGCCGCCCAGCGGGCCCTGGTAGCTGGACGGGTGCGGAAGTCTGCACAGCTCATGTGTGTCCTTTCTCATCCCAGGATCGGGATACGCGTGGCGCAGTACGCGAGCCCGGGTGGTCCTGGCCGCCGCCCGCCCGGGGCGCCGGCCTCACGGGACTCCCCCCGCTCCGTTTGTTGATGAGGGATTCGCCAGCATGGTGAGCTGGCGGGCCAGAGCGTTTCGGCCCGCAAGGCCCAACCTGGGTCGCCGGGGGCTCGGGGGACGGTGGCCGCCGCTTCATGCCGCGCCAAGATA
>DATECU010000277.1:0-6142 GCA_035286745.1 Vicinamibacteria bacterium
ATCGACCTGCCCCTCCCGCGCCACCATTCGCCCCCCTGGACACGAAGCCCAAGAGCCAGGCGGACATCGAGCGGTTCAGGGCCCAGATCCTCGACCGCAAGCTGAGCCTGGAGAAGCTGGCCACCGAGTACGGGACCACGGTCCGGACCATCAGCCGCTGGTGCGAGGAGTTCGAGGTCCGGCGCGCCGGCCGCGGCGTCAAGGTCAACCCGTCGAAGATATTCAGCGCCAAGGCCCGGGTGATGGTGGCCGACGCCAAGGAGGCGGTGGGCAGCCTGACCAAGGCCATGAGCGGCCAGAAGCCAGCGGACGAGGCGGAGGTGGACGGCGTGCCGGTCCGCAGCCAGCTCGACCCGATGGCCGACCCCAAGGTCCGCGAGCTGATGGCCGAGATCGAGGGCATGGCGCTGACCGGCCGCAGCATGAGCGACCTGCACCGCCTCCAGCAGACGCTGGGCCGGCTGCTGACCGTGGTCATGGCCCGGGCACCGATCCGCTCCTGGAACGAGCTGGGCGAGGTCGCGGCCTCGTTCTACAAGATGATCCTCTACAGCCGGCGGGTCGAGGCCGAGATGCCGCCGAACCAGGACCCGGTGGCCCTGCGGCAGGAGGCCGGCCGGCAGCTCATGCAGGAGCTCGGCGGCGTGCTGACGCCCGAGGAGCAGGACCAGATGGGCCGGCTGATGCAGGCGGCGGCCGGCCGGCTCCAGGCCCGCCGCGGACTACCTGCCCCGCTGGCACCAGAGCCTGCGAAGGCCGAGGTGCCGATGCCGCCGGCGCTCGATCCGCGCGACGACGCCCGGTCCGCCGTGGCCGCGGCGCGCTCCGAGGACCGGCCCTGGTGAAGGAAGCCCTGGCCGGCGGGCCAGCCTGCGCGATGAACGGGTCGAGGCCGGGCGACGACCACCGCGACGTCGACGCCGCGTTCTGCGGCCACAAGGTGGGCGTGCCCTGCACCAACCACGAGGCGCACGCGCAGCGATCCAGTTTTCCGGGCGAGGGAGCCTGGAGCCAGTCGGCGGACCGGAGCTCGGCCACCGAGGCGGTGAGGCAAGTGGACCAGAGCCAGTGGCAGGTGAAGGAGGGCGAGGCGGTCGTCTACACGGACGCCCGCGGCGTCGATCGCGCGGCGGTCGTCACCAAGGTGTGGGGCCAGCGGGGTGAGGACCAGAAGCTGCTCGACCCGATGCCGGCGGCGCCCAGCGTCAACCTCGTCTACGTGAGCGGGGACCAGACGCGCGAGGACGACTACGGCCGGCAGATCGAGCGCGCGACCAGCGTCGTGTGGACCGGGAACCAGGCGGCTCCCGGCATTAGCTGGAGGCGGCCGTGATCTTGCCCATGGGAACCGACGAGGGACCTGTGGCGGATCATAGGGAGGCCGCGTGTACCCGATGAGCCCCGACGTCAACTGGGACGCGGTTTGGACCCTGGCCCTCGGCCTGTCGCTGGGCCGCGCGCTGGCCGCGGTCGCCGGCAGGGCGTGGGACCGAGCCTCGGCCATCAGCCCGTCCGGCATCCTGATGGCCCTCGAGCGCGCCTGGGCCAGCCGGCCGCGCGGCGGCGACCACGCCTGCGGGGGGCCTAGGTGAACCTCGCCGACCTCTATCGCACCGATCTTACGAAGTCCTCCGTCGCGCCGCTTGCCGGCGGCGCGCAAGCAGCACAGGGGTCCGCGGACCAGCCTCCTCGGGCCCCCAACTATGTGACAGCCAACACGGGTCCCGCGGGCATCAACCCTGTCGTGGACCCCACCTTGAGCGTTCCGCCCGGCACCCCGCCGGAGGTCGCAGCTCTGATCGGTCCCGGGTCGCTGGGCGCCGCGCCGCCGCCCGACCCGGTCTACGACCAGCCGCCGCTCACGGCCGAGGAGCGCGACCTCCTGCGCCAGGGCACTATGGAGGCCCTGGCCAAGTTCCGGCCCATGGGCACCAGGCTCAACGCCGACACCGTTGACTACGCTCCGGACGGTGCGATGACGCCGGCGGTGCGCGAGCGGTTGGCCCAGGGTCCGCACGTCTACAGCTCGCGGGCCGAGAAGCTGGCCAAGGACGGGATGCCGCACCCCGTGAGCTCGGCGCCCGCGCCCGCCGTCGCCCTGGCCCACCCGGACATGTCCAAGCCCGGCCGGCACATCAGCGGGGACAGCCCGGCCTACCGCCCCGGGACCGGGAGGCTCGCATGAGCGAGAACGCCGCGATGCTCGCCGGCCTCTACACCTACCGCGCCGTCCTGCGCCGGGCGGTGGACGGCGACACGCTGGACCTGGCCGTGGACCTCGGCTTCGACGTGAAGCTCGACCTCCGCGTGCGTCTGCTCGGGCTCGACGCGCCGGAGACCCGCACCAAGGACCTGGCGGAGAAGTCCGCCGGCATGACGGCCAAGGCGTTCGTCGAGCAGACGCTCGCGGGCAAGGACCTGCTGGTCCGCACGGTGAAGGACGACCAGGAGAAGTACGGGCGCTTCCTGGCCACCGTGCTGTACGCTGCGGCCGGGGCCCCCGGCGGCTGGGCCGACCTCAACGCCGAGCTGCTGGCCGCGGGCCTGGCCAAGCCTTACGCCGGAGGCAAGCGGTGAGCGCACCGGTGCCCGTCGACCTCATCAGGAAGTACGGCCCGCTGGTGGACCGGGCGCTGGTCGAGGGGATGATATTCGAGCCGTTCGCCAAGCACCCGGTCTGCGTGTTCGTGCGACCCGAGTCCGAAGTCGGCCTCGAAGACTTCGTCAGCCCGCCTCGGCTGTCGTTCCCGCTGCCCGACCGCCTGGCCACCGTCCACCTGTGCGACGGGCCAGAGAGCTGGGGCATGGACCTGGTGATCGTCGGCAAGTGGGACTGGCCGCCGACCAGGATGGCCGCGTGAGCGACGGCACCCCGCAGCCCATGACCCAGGACGACTTCGAGCGGTCGTACGCCGCCCGATCCGGCATCACGGTGAACGCTCTCCGCGATATGGGCCTGAGGGTCGAGCCCTGCGCCTGCGCCCAGGGATCGTGCCGCGGCTGGCAGATGACCACCGAGCACGAGCGCCTGCAGCTCAGCATCCGACCGCACGAGGTTCCGCTGACCCTGGACAGCGCCGAGTTCCGGCACCCGAGGATAGTAGGATGAGTCGATCGCTTTTCCGCCGGCGCGCCAGCAGCGACGATATGCTGCTCTCCCACGGCTACGTGTGGGTGGTGCGCGGGCAGCAGGGCGAGGAGAACGAGGGCCAGTTCTACGGGCTGTTCAACGCCCCGACCTCCGACCTCGTCTACAGGCACCTGGGCGAGGGCGTGGCCGGAGAAGGCGAGGACCCAGTGGAATGGGCGATGTCAACGTACGACGTGTTCCAGGAGCAGGTGGTTGACATCCAGTCACCCGGCCCGCTCGAGGGCGAGGCCCAGGCGATCGGCCTCCTGCGCCGCGCCGACCACGGCACCCAGGTCACGGTGGTCACCGACGACGACGGCTCGGTGCTGGCGGCGGTGGTCGGCGCCCAGTCCGACGAAGACGTCGTCAGGTTCATCGCCGACGAGGTGCTGGAAGGCGAGTGGACCTACGAGATGGTCCGCGACTCCCACCACTTCACGCGGCTCCCGGTCATTGACCTGGCTTCGGCCCCTGGCCCGCTCGAGGGCGAGGGCCGGGTCCGCGGCCGGTGGACGGAGCGGCGGGCCGAGGTCCAGGAGCCGAAGCAGGGAGAGCGCCGGCGGCTGACGGCCCCGCTCACCAGATCCTACACCGACCACTACCGCGGGGTGGCCCAGGGCCGCGCCACCTACCGCCGGCCGGCGACGCCCGACCCCGTGCCCTCCGGCACCACGGTGGCGGTAAGCACCAGCGGCTGGGGCTGGACCGTGGTCACGATCGAGGGCATGGACCGGAGGCTCAGCGGCAGCGTGGCCACGCTCAGGACCATGGAGCTCCTGGCCCACTCGCAGCTCGTGAGCAGCGCCGGGGACAAGGAGCCGGGGGCGCTGGAGGGCGAGGCCCATGCCACCGGAGCACTTCGCTCCGCCGAGCGCACCGAGATCATCAAGCGGGTCGAGGTCATGCAGTACCGCCGGCTGACCGCGTCCATGCCCCGCGTCTACCGCTTTCCGCCGACCACCCGCACCGGCGAGCCCGTCGATCGCTACGAGCCCGACCCGGTGCCCGCCGGCACCGTGCTGTCGGTGGTGGCCGCGGGGCCCGCGCTCAGCGTGTCGTTGATCGTGGACGCCAACTTCCAGCACACCGCTCACCATCCGGTCTATCTGCACAATGTCGACCTGGAGGCCAACAGCGTCCTGGTCAGCGAGCAGGGGACCGGCGCGCTGGAGGGCGAGGCCGCCCTGCGCGCCAGGTGGATCAGCCGCCGCGCGGCCGCCAAGCCGGCCAAGCGCCAGAAGACCAGGAAGCAGGAGGCCGAGTTCCGCGGCGTTCCCCTCACCATCGAGTACGCGGTGGGCGACGAGAAGAAGCACGCCGACGGGAAGGTCACGACATATACCCACCTCTACGGCGAGGTGCCGAACACCGCGACCCTGGCCGACGGCGAGCCGGTGGACGTCTACCTTTGCCGCGAGCCCCAGGACCAGGCGCCGGTGTGGGTCGTCCACCAGTTGAAGGAGGACGGCCAGTTCGACGAGGACAAGGTGCTCCTGGGCTTCGCCGACCGGATGTCGGCCGAGGACTGCTACCGGCATCACGGACCACCTTGGGGCTTGGGCTCGATCGACGAGATGACCTGGGACCAGTTTTCGGGCGGCTACCTGATGGGCCACCGGTCGCCGGAGGACATGGGAGCCAGCGGGTTGCCCGAGGTCAAGGCGGCGTGGACCGCACGCCGCGCCGGCAACCAGCCTGTCGTCACCATCAACACGCCGGTTGGCCCGGTGAACGTGGACCGCGCCGAGTACCGCCGCATCGTCAAGATGGTGCAGGACGCGGCGAAGCTCCACGAGTACGCCGAGTCCATGGGCCAGCAGACGGTCGAGGAGTTCACGCGGCTCACGGGCAAGGTCCCGTCCTGGGACTTCGGCATGGACGAGATCCTCAAGGTTCTGAGGGCGATATTCGAGCAGGCCGGGAAGGACGCGGGCGTGCCGTCGCCGGCCGTGGCCAGCGCCGCGGCCAGGATCACGCGCCGCGCCGAGAACCTCCCGCCCCGCGACCAGTGGCCGCAGCCCGGCAGCATGCGGGTGCTCAGCATCCCACGCGGCTATGACTGGATGGCGTCGCCGTGGATCGGCGGCTGGAACAAGCGCATCCCGGTGGGCACCGCGGTCCGCGTCGTCTCGACCGCCGACGAGCTCTCGATCTTGGAGCAGCCGACAGGCATGCGGTCGTCGTTCGGCGCGCCGACCGTGATCTTCGATCTGGCTACCACCGGAGAGCGGTTCTACTCGCACCTCGCCCACTTCATGAAGTTCAGCACGCCGCTGGCCAGCGAGCAGTCGGAGCGACCCTCCGGCCTCGAAGGCGAGGCGTCGGCTTTCGGTCAGATGCCGGAGGTCCGCGGCGACAAGGTCGTGTTCACGGTGCTGGGCGACGAGGTGTTGGTCGACCGCAGCGCGTGGGACGACGTCGTCCAGAAGGCCGAGGCCCACGTCGCCGCGTTCGGCACCAGCGACACGGGCCGGATCGTGGCCGCGTTCGAGGCTTGGAGCCAGGCCGCCGACGAGGTCGCCCGCCGCGCGTTCCCAGGCAGCCAGAACCCGACGATGGCCGACACCCTGCACACCCTGCTGATGGGGGCGTCCAACCAGGTGGCCGGCAACGCGCCAATGGCCGGCGGGCTTGAGGGCGAGGCCGCGGCGCGCCGCAGCCTGCACAAGTTCAGGATCGAGCGCCAGGTCAACGACAACGGCCTCAAGTCGCAGGAGAACGTGCTGTCCGGCCGCGCCACGCTCGACGACATCGCGCAGGCGGCTAGGTCCTTCGACATCGGCCCCGACGAGTACGCGGAGAAGGACTTCCGGCCGGGCGACGGCGGCTGGGTGGAGACCGCATGGGCCACCGAGTGGGGCGGTCCGCCGCCCGACGTCCCGATGGAGGAGCGCCACGTCCTGTTCGTGGACCTGAGCACCGCGGAGCAGGTGCGCGCGCTCAACGAGGCTCTCGGAGCGCATCGCCCCGGCGGGCTTGAGGGCGAGGCCGCGGCGCGCACCGCCGAGAAGA
>DATECU010000278.1:0-4061 GCA_035286745.1 Vicinamibacteria bacterium
CGAATTCACTTCGGGCGCCGCGTAACGCTACCTGCGGCTCCCGGGCTCCTCGCGGATCACCCGACCCCAGGCGTCGTCGTCCCAGTCCTGGTGACGGTCGTAGCACCAACTGCTGCGGCCGTAGTGGCGATGACGGTAGGACTCGCGATCGTCGTAGCGGTCGTAGTCGGACCGGTAGTCATAGCGATTGTGACGATAGGCGGCGCGGGCCTGATAGCCCCGCCGGTAGCCGTCCTCGAAGCCCCGGCGATAGCCCTGCGCGTAGCGCCAGCGCGAGCCGTACTGCGAGCGGTATCCGCGGTCGCTGTCGCGGTAGCTGCGGTCGTGCCGGTAGTCGTAGCGGCGGCCATAGCGGCCGTCGCGCGAACCCTGTCCGGCGCCCTCGCGATAGCCGCGCTCGTAGCCCTGCCGCCAGGTGTCGCGTGAGCTGTACCGATAGTCGTTGTGGCCGGTGAGGACGACCCTAACGCCGACGCGCATCCCCGCTTCTGATGTCGCCGGCAGCGCCAGGGGCCCCAGGGCCAGGATGCCCGCCGTGATCCAAGTCGCCTTCATTGCCTTCTTCCTCCTCGGCCCCGCCACCGGGTGCCTGCGCCCCTAATCAGCAACCGCCGTGCCCGGGTCTGCCAGCGGGATTGCTTTGACAATCAGTGACTTAGCGGTGTGTGCGCGGGATCACTGTCCGCTTTCGGGGACGATGGGCGTTCGCGCGCGAGGAAGGGACGGCCCGGAGGTTCCTGAGGGCACCGGGCGGAAGCTATACTCGTCAGGTTCAAGCCAAGGAGTCTCACGTCGATGAGTCACGGTCTCTATCTCGGTAAGGAGCTTGATCCGCGGAAGCAGGCTCTGGGCCCGAAGCTCGAGCTCGATCCCTCCGACCTGCTGACCCACGGTCTCATCGTGGGCATGACCGGTTCCGGCAAGACCGGTCTGGCCATTGCCCTCATCGAAGAGGTCCTGCGCCAGGGCGTACCGGTCTTGGCCATCGATCCCAAGGGCGACCTCTGCAACCTGCTGCTGCTGTTCGAGGACCTGGCGCCGGCGGCTTTCGCGCCCTGGGTGGACAAGGACGCGGCGCGGCGCGAGGGCAAGGATGCGGCGGGCGCCGGAGCAGAGGCGGCGGCGGAGTGGAGGCAGGGGCTTGCCGAGTGGGACCTCGGCCCCTCCGACATCGCGAGCCTGCGCCGGGGCCACCAGGCGGCCATCTACACGCCGGGATCCCAGGCCGGGATTCCGCTCAACGTCTTGCAGTCGCTCGAGGCTCCCCCGGGCGCCTTCGAAGACGCGGCCGAGGACCTGCGCGATGAGATCGCGGGCATCGTCTCCGGCATCCTGGGCCTGCTGGGTATCGACGCCGATCCCCTTCAGTCGCGCGAGTACATCCTGCTCTCGAACCTGATCGAGGCTGCCTGGCGCAAGGGTCAGGGGCTGAGCCTGGAGGGACTGATCACCGCGGTCTCCGATCCCCCCTTCGACAAGATCGGTGCCTTGCCCTTGGAGAGCGTCTACCCCAAGCGGGAGCGCCAGGGCTTCATGATGGCCCTCAACAACCTGCTGGCCTCCCCGGGCTTTGCCGCCTGGCGGGAAGGGGAGCCGCTGGATGTCGAGCGGCTGCTGCGCACGCCCGACGGCCGGCCGCGGCTGTCCATCGTCTACACCGCCCACCTCTCGGACGAAGAGCGGCTCTTCATCACCGCCCTCCTGCTCGACAAGGTGAAGACCTGGATGCGGCGGCAGGGCGGCACCAGCGAGCTGCGCGCGCTCCTGTACATGGACGAGATCTACGGCTATTTCCCGCCCCATCCCGCCAACCCGCCCACCAAACGACCCCTGCTGACGCTCCTGAAGCAAGCGCGGGCCCAGGGCGTGGGCGTGGTGCTGGCGACCCAGAATCCGGTGGATCTCGACTACAAGGGCCTCGCCAACATGGGGACCTGGATGGTCGGCAAGCTGCAAACCGAGCGGGATCGGGCCCGGCTGCAGGACGGCCTGCTGGGTTCGGGCCTCGACCCTAAAGCGTTGGACGAGCTCTTGGGCGCCACCCGCAAGCGAGTGTTCTTGCTCCACGACGTGCATCGGCCCAGCCCGCTTCTGCTCCATTCCCGCTTCGCCCTGTCCTATCTGCGGGGGCCGCTCACCCGGGAAGAGATCGAACGGCTGATGGAGGGGCGGAAGCCGGAGGCCGTGCCCCAGGCTTCCCCCGCGGCCCTCGCTGCCGGCTCCGCGGGAGCCCCAGTCACTGCGGTCGCCGCCTCTGCCGGCGGGCCGCCGCCTCTGCCGGCGCCCTTCCGCCACCAGTACTTCGCCAGTTACGGCGGCGAGGTGGCGGAAGCGCATCTCTTGGTCAAGTACGCGGTGCGCTACAAGAAGGCGGGCGAGGCTCAGGGTCTGCGCGCCTATCGCTTGACGGACGATCCCCTGAGCGAACTCCTGGAGTCGGAGCCGGTGCTGGTCGAGGAGGACAAGCTCACAGCCGAAGCTCCGGCCGGCCTGCGCCACGGCGAGCTGCCGGCGAGCTTCCTCGCCGGCGGGGCCAAGGGCGTCGAGCGCGCGCTCAAGGACCGGCTCGCCGACAAGCTGGAGGCGAGCTTCTGGTTCGATCCCCTGACCGAAGCCTTCTCCCAGCCCGGCGAGGATGCGGACGCCTTTGCGGCTCGCCTGCTCTCGGCGGGCCCGGGTCGGGAGGAGGCCAAGCTCCGCGACCAACTGGAACGGAAGAAGCGCGAGCTGGCCATGGCCGAGCAGGATCTGTCGGGACGCAAGGCCGAGACCTGGATGGCGGTGGGGAGCGCCATCCTCTCGAACATCGGCCTGCTGACCGGAGGCCGTCGCCGGCTCAGTCTCTACGGCGCCAGTTCCGCGCTGTCTCGCAACCGCATGGAGAACAGCGCGGAGGCCAGAGTGGCGGCGCTCAAGGAGGAAGTGGCCGAGCTGGACCGGGAGGTCACCGCGCTCATGGTGGTGGACGCCTCTCGCTTCGAGGAAAAGACGCTGGAGCCGTCGCGGAGCGACGTCAGCGTCCTGCGCTACGACGTGGTCTGGATCTACTGAGACCAGCCGCGGGAGTCCGGCCGTCGGGCTGCCCGCTCAAGGAACCTCGGTTGGCCTAGAATCGTCTTCATCAGAGGAAACCCCTTTGACCAAAGCCCGCCAGCAGACCCGGTTCGAGGAGTTCGCGGCCCGCTTCACCGAGAAGGCGAAGGCCGGCCCGGGCGAGTCGGCCGCCGCCCGTCTCGGCGAGGACTACTGGGCGAGCGTCCAGGAGCTGTTCACCCGCGACGTCACCGAGGAGGAGCTGCGGCGCCTGGTGATCGCCGAGCCCCAGGACACCTATCGCTTCTTCACCCGCGAGGTGGACCTCTCCTCGCTGGCCCACCGACCCTGGTACGAACGTTACCCCCTGGCGGCCTGGAAGGTCTTTCTGGCCATGGCCTACCGCCTGAGCCCGCCTCGGCGCATTCTCTTCGCGGTGGCGGTGCCGGTGCTGGCGGTGGCCTGGCTCGGGTACCTGACCCTGGTGTTGATGGAGATCCTGCGCGGCCAATGGCTGCTCCACGCGCTGCCTTCCTGGATGCTGCTTGCCTCCAGCCTGCTCTTCGTGCTGCTGGTGCTGGAGCTGCGCGACAAGCTGGTGCTCAAGGGCGACCTGGAGGTGGCGCGGCAGATTCAGTTCGGCCTGCTGCCCTTCGAGCCCTTCGAGCAAGGTGGCACCTCGGTCCACGCCGTCATGCGCCCCGCCAACACGGTAGGCGGGGACTACTTCGACCTCATCGAGTTGCCGGAGGGGCGTTTGGCGGTGACCATCGGCGACGTGGCCGGCAAGGGCATGCCCGCCGCGCTCTTGATGGCCCTGCTCCAAGGCAGCCTGCGAACCCTGCTGAGCGCGGGCTTTCGCGGTGCCGACCTCATGGCCAAGCTGAACGGTCACCTCTTCACCAACATCCCGTCCAATCGTCTGATCACGCTGTTCTACGGCGAGTACGAACCGGCCAGCGGCCGGCTCGCCTATGTGAACGCCGGACACAACCCGCCCTTGTTGTTGCGCCGGGATGGCAGCGCGG
>DATECU010000279.1:0-12659 GCA_035286745.1 Vicinamibacteria bacterium
AGGCCAGCCCCCGCCAGGGCGGCAAGGCTCTCGCGACTGTCTTGGGCTGCGGCTGCACTGGCCATGCTGGTTCAGGCGCATCCCCACGTGAGCGACATGGTCCACAACCGCCACGCCCCTGGAGCCGCCTGGGAGCCCCGCGTCGAGGCGATCCTGGATGTCTCCCGCGTGGCGACTCGCGGCGGGCCCTACTTGACGGTCCCGGCCGGCACAGGGTTCGCGCCTGTCGACCGCAGAGTCAGCGACCTCGGGCTCTCCGCGTTCGCGTAGGCGTGGGGCCACCTCAGCGGCCGCCCCCTCAGTCGCGGACTCCTGATGGGGCTGAACCTGGGCATTCTTCTGAGCGGCCTGCTGGCGCTGCTGGCGTCCACGCCTTCGGGATCACGCCTGGCCGCGGGGCTCGTCCTTCTGCTGGTTCCCATCCCCGTGGACCCTGATGGCGGCGGCCAAGAGCCGGCGGGAACAAGACGTGGACCGGCCGTCACTTCTTGGTCAGGGACCAGTGGGTCTGGACGATGCGCCAGCGGCCATCAATGCGGCGGTAGACCTCGGTGCAGTTCCAGCGGTGCTCGTCCTTGCCGGTCCAGGACACGAAGTTGAAGCTGAGCACGGCCATGTCCCCGGTGACTTCCACCTGGGGGTTCAGCAGCTCATAGCGATCGATCGAGATCTGGCCGCGGATGCCGTCGTAGTATTGCCGCAGCGCCGCCAGGCCGTCGATGCGCTGGCCGATGAAGGGGTCGAAGTAGGTCACCTGCGGCGCCGAGATCGCGAGGAAGCCGTCGGGGTCGCCCTGGCCCCAGCGATCCAGGGCGGCGCGTTCCATGGCGAGCAGGGCTGCCAGCACGTCGTCGGTGTCGGCTGTCGGCGTCAGGACTCAGCTTCCTCGAAGCGCCGGCGGGCATCGCGATAGGCCTGGAACAGCCGGCTGCGTTCGGCCATGGCGTTGAGCATGGGCATCTCGATGCCGGCTGCGTCCTTGGGGTTCACCACCAGGTCGGCCAGGGCGACGAAGGCCTGGGTGCCGTCGCCGGTGCGGAACTCGTCGCCCGCCAGCACCACGAAGATGCGGCGGCGGGCTTCGGGGCTCAGCCGGCTGAGACGCGAGTAGAGGGTCTCGGCCTGGCCAGGGACCGGCGCCGTCCGACTGGTGACCACCACGCTGTAGGTACCCTGTTCCAAGAGCCGGCCGCCCTCTTCGGGAACGTCCAGGACGTCGACCACGTAGCCGAGGTCGGCCAGCGGTTGAGTAAGCGCCTTGGCGAGCTGAGCGTCGGGGAGCGCCGCCAGCACCTGGCCGCGCGCCGCCTCCAGCTCGCTCACCTCGCGCCGGAGTCGGGCTGTCATCTCGGCCCGGATTTCGTCGCTCAAGCCGTCCTCGCCCGGCGCGCTGGGGGCCGCGGGAGCGGAAGCCGGCTCCGGCGATCGGCCCGTGAACCTAACGATACCCTGACACTTGGGACAGCGGACCGAGAAGGGCCGGTCGGGGGCCTTGGCGTCGTCCACCAGGACCTTCTGCGCGCACTGGGGGCAAGGGGCCTGCACGGTCTATCTCTCGATCAGGTCGTCGAGGTCGAGCGCCGGGGCGGGGGCGGCCGCTGGTCGCGAAGGTCGGGCCCGGGGGGCAGCCGGGGCCGGCGTCTGCGGGGTGTCGCCGCCGCCCTGGGTGTCGAGCCGGAGTTGCAGGTTGGTGCGGTTGGTGGCGTAGGAGAGCCCGACCTCCTTGTCGATCTCGCCGGCGTTGATGAGCCGCTCCAGCTCGTAGTCGAAGGACTGCATGCCCTCCAGGATGCCGTCGTTCATGGCGTCGATCAGGCTTCGCCCCTCGCGCTCGCCCTCCAGCACGTACTCCCGGGTCCGCGAGGTGGAGCGCAGGATCTCGCACAGAGCCACCCGACCCCCGCCCAACTTCGGCACCAAACGCTGACTCACCACCCACTTGAAGGCCTGGGAGAAGCGGGTGCGGATCTGCCGCTCCTCGTTCTTGGGGAAGACGCCCACGATGCGGTCGATGGTCTTGGCGGCGTCGATGGTGTGCAGGGTGGAGAGCACCAGGTGGCCGGTCTCCGAGGCTTCGAGGGCGATGGAGATGGTCTCCACGTCGCGCATCTCGCCCACCAGGATCACCTTGGGCGCCTGACGCAGGGCGGCGCGCAGAGCCAGCGCGAAGCTCTGGGTGTCGGAGCCCAGCTCCCGCTGGTTGATGGTGGCCTGCTTGTGCAGGTGCAGGTACTCGATGGGATCCTCGATGGTGATGATGTGGATCGCCTGCTCGCGGTTCATCTTGTCGATGATGGCCGCCAGCGTGGTGGACTTGCCGGAGCCGGTGGGTCCGGTCACCAGCACGATCCCGTTGCGCTCGCGGGTGATCTCGTTGAGCTGCTGGGGCAGGCTCAGCTCCTCGACGGTGGGGACCTTGCTCGGGATCACCCGAAGCACGATCGAGTAGCTGCCGCGCTGGGAGAAGACGTTGACCCGGAAGCGAGTGCGCCGCGCCAAGCTGTAGGAGAGGTCGGTGGAGCCGGTGCGCACCAGCTTGTCGGCGACATCGCGCTTCCCGCCCATGAGGCGCATGGCGATGATCTCGGTGTGGTACGGGAGGAGCTTGTCGAGCCCGGCGAAGGGTACTGGCCGGAGCTGGCCGTCCACCTCCACCTGGGGCGGTCGGCCGACCGAGAGGTTGAGGTCGGAGATGCCGGGGGCAGCGTCCAGCATCGTCTCCAGGAGAGGATCGATCTCGAAGTAGGCCACGCCGCGCGCCTCCGGATGGCGATCATATCAGAGCGCCAGCGGGCAGGCGCCGACCACGTCCTCCTGCGCCACGCCGGGCGGCGACTCCCGCCCCCGCGTTCGTGTTGCGAAGGGTCGCTTGCGGGACACGGGTCGGGTCGCAGAGGGGCTGGGCGACCCACTGTCCGAATTCGTGCCGCGCCAACGGCCGAGCTTCGAGCGCAGAGCCGCTGTTCACCGCGGTGGGCTGCCGCGCCGCGGGCGGCCTCTTCGCGATGAGCTCGCCAGGGGACCGAAGCGGGGCTGGCACGGCTTCTGCACGGCCCAAGCCATCGGGCGAGTTGCGCCCGCGCGCGAGGTGTGGGCAGTGTCAGAGAAGGATGCCATCCCAGGAGACCCCGCCGAGGAGCGCTATCGCTATCTCTTCGAACACAACCCGCAGGCGATGTGGGTTTACGACGTCGTCAGCTTGCGCTTTCTGGCCGTGAACCAGGCGGCGATCGAGCGTTACGGCTACAGCCGGGACGAGTTCTTGGGCATGACCATCAAGGACATCCGCCCCCAGGAGGACGTGGCCGCGCTCCTGGACCAAACCCATCGTCCCGGCGGGCCCTATCGAAGGGCGGGTCTGTGGAGACACCGGCACAGGGACGGGCGGCTGATCGAGGTCGACATAACGGCGCACGACATCGACTTCGCCGGGCGGTCAGCCCGTTTGGTGCTGATCACCGACCTCAGCGAGCGCCTGCGCGCCGAAGCCGCCCTCCGCGCCAGCGAGCGGCAACTGCGTGCCGCGCAGGCCCTGGCTCACGTCGGCTCCGGCGAATGGGACCTGGCCACCGACACCATGGTCTGGTCGGACGAGCTCAGCCGCCTGTTCGGCCTGGCCCCGGGCCAAGCTCCCGAAAGCGCCGCCGCCTTCCTGGAGCTGATCCACCCCGAGGATCGGGCCCCGGTGCAGTCGGCGGTGGGGCGCGGACTACGCGAGCGCGGTCGCGTCACCTGCGACTACCGCATCGTCCGCCGAGACGGGGCCACCCGGCTGGTGAGCGCGTCAGCCGAGGTGGTGGCGGATTCGGAGGGCCGGCCGCTACGCGTACTGGGCATTGCCCAGGACGTGACGGAGGCCCGAGATGTCGAGCAGCAGCTCCGTCAGGCGCAGAAGATGGAAGCGGTGGGCCGACTGGCTGGTGGAGTGGCCCACGACTTCAACAACCTGCTCACCGCCATCCTGGGCTTCAGCGACCTCCTGGCGGGCCGCCTGCCCGGGGGGTCGCAGGCGGAGGTCTGCCGGCGCGACTTGGAGGAGATCAGGAAGGCGGCCCGCCGCGCCGCCGCTCTGACCTCGCAACTCCTCGCCTTCAGCCGCAAGCAGGTGCTGGCGCCGCGCGTCCTCGACCTGAACGCGGCGGTTGCGGATCTGGAGCGCATGCTGCACCGGCTCATCGGCGAGGACGTCGAGCTCACGACCGAGCTTGACCCCGGCCTAGCGCCGATCAAGGTGGACCCTGGTCAGCTCGAGCAGGTGATCCTGAACCTGGCGGTGAACGCACGGGACGCCATGCCCGAAGGTGGCCGGCTGACGCTGGCCACCCGACTTGAGGAGCCGCGGGGCACCGACCCTCCTTCGGTCGTCCTGGAGGTGAGCGACACCGGCTGCGGCATGGATGCCGCCACCAAGGCCCGGATCTTCGAGCCCTTCTTCACCACCAAACCCGTGGGTCAAGGAACCGGCCTGGGGCTGTCGACCGTCTACGGCATCGTCGATCAGAGCGGCGGACGCCTGGAGGTGGTGAGCGAGCCGGGCCAGGGCGCTTGCTTCCGGATCTTCCTGCCTAGCGCAGAGGTCACTTCCGGCGCCGCGCCCCAGCCCTCGACCAGCCCCGCCTCCGGGTCGGGGAGCGAGACCATCTTGGTGCTGGAGGACGACGACGCGGTGCGAGGGCTCACCTGCGACATCCTGGAGAGCGAGGGCTACACGGTCCTGGCGGCTGCCAGTGGCGAGCAGGCCCTCGACCTCTGCCGCACCCATGCCGGCGAGCTGCACCTGCTGCTGGCCGACGTGGTCATGCCCGGCGGCAACGGCCCTCGTTGGGCGATCCGGCTGCAAGCGCTGCGGCCGGCCCTCAGGCTCGCCTTCATGTCCGGGTACAGCGACCACGCGGCGCTCCGCGAGGCCCCGGCCGCGGTAGCGACGCGGCTCCTGCGCAAGCCCTTCACCGCGGACCAGCTCTTGGCCGCGGTGCGCCAGGCGCTGGACGCCTGACCGTTAGGCCTCCGAGAACTGGTAGAGGGGGGCGGCCTGTCCGGCGATCCGGTGCGCGTGAACCGCCACCCCGAAGGCCTGGGCGCAGGCCGGGCTGCCCAGCACCTCGGCCGGCGTGCCCTGGGCGGTGAGTTGGCCTCGATCCAGGAGCCACATCCGCTGGGCCCAGGCCGCCGCGCGCTGCAGGTCGTGGACCACCGCCAGCACCGCCACCCCCTTGGCCCGCACCTCATCCAGCACCCGGAACAGGTGGAGCTGGTGGCCGACGTCCAGGTGCGCCGCCGGCTCGTCGAGCAGCAGCACCTTGGGCTCCTGGGCCAGGCCGCGGGCCAGGGTGGCCAACTGCCGCTCGCCCGCAGAGAGCGTCCCCAGCCTGCGCCGGGCCAGGTGCTCGATCTCGGTTAGTCGCAGGGCCCGGAGGACTGCCTCCTCATCGGCCCCGGAGAGAGACCGGAAGGGACCGCAGTGCGGATAACGACCCAGGGCCACGCGGTCGCGCACGGTGAAGGTGTCGGGGCCTTCATCGAGCGAGGTCACCAGCGCCAGCACCCGCGCCACCGCCTCCCGCGACCACTCCCCGAGCGGCCGGCCCAGAAGTCGCACCTCTCCTGCTCGCGGTGCCAGCAGGCCCGCCAACGTCCGCACCAACGTTGACTTCCCGACAGCGTTAGGGCCAACCAGCGCCACCGCCTCGCCGGCGGCGAGGTCGACCTCCACCCGGCGCAGGATCTCCCGCGAGCCCCGGGCCACCACCAGGTCGCGAGCCTGAAGCACCATCACCGTCCCTCCTGGTGCCGCAGGGCCAGCAGGAAGTAGGGAGCGCCGACCAGGGCGGTCAGCGAGCCCAGCGGAAGATCGAGCCGATCCGAGAGGGTGCGCGCGGCCAGGTCGGCCACCACCACCAAGAGCGCGCCGCCCAGGAAGACCGCAGGCAGCAGGTGGCGGCCACGAGGGCCCACCAGAGGCCGCAGCGCATGGGGGGCCAGGAGGCCTACGAAGGGCACCGACCCCGCCACTGCGGTGGCGGCTCCGGCGACCAGGGCCGTGAGCCCCAGTATCGTCAGCCGCGCTCGTCGCACGTTGGCTCCCAGCGAAGCCGCCTCCTCCTCGCCCAACGAGAGCAGGTCGAGGACTCGCGCCAGCAGCAGCAGCAGCAGCACACCGGCCACGATGAAGCCCCCGGACAGCCGCAGGTGAGGCCAGCTCCGGCCCTCCAGGCCGCCCGCCAACCAGAAGAGCACCGTCTTGACCCGAAACTCCTCGGTGGCGACCAGGAGCAGCGAGGTGCCGGCCCCCGCCACCGCGGAGACGGCGATGCCGGTCAGTAGAAGCCCGTGCAGCGAAGGCCGGCCCGAAGCGTGGCCCAGCAGGTAGATGGCCAGCACGGTGATGAGTGCGCCGCCAAACGCGGCCAGGGGCAGGGCCAGGAACACCTCGCTGGCCCAGCCCAACTTCACCGCCAGCACCGCGCCCAGCGCCGCCCCGGAGCCCACACCCAGGAGGCCCGAGTCGGCCAGGGGGTTGCGGAAGACCGATTGCAGGGCGGCTCCCACCACCGCCAGCCCACCGCCGACCAGCGCCGCCAGCAGCACTCGCGGGAGCCGCGCCGACCAGAGGATGGCCTCGCCCGCCGGGCTCAGGGGCGAGGCGCCGGGAAGGGACACGCCGACACCTGACAGCAGCGAGGCCAGCACCGACCAGAGCGGCAAGGGCACGCTCCCCACCGCGATGCCGACGGCCATGGCGGCGCCCAGCCCTCCCGCCAGGCCAAGGACCCAAAGCCGCCGTCGCCGGGTCTCGCTCACGGCCTTGGCCGGGGAACCCGTTCCGGGTGGAGCAAGTGCGCCAGGTGCCAGCAGGCGTCGGCCGTGTACTGGCTGAGCGCCACCAACAGTGCGTTAGGCATGACCAGGATTCGGCCCAGGCGCACGGCCCGAGTCTGGGCCAGCAGAGGGTGGTCTCTGACCGAAGCCTCGGCGCCCGGCCAGGAGCCCACCAGGATCAGGTCCGGATCGGCCGCGAAGGCGCGCTCGGCTCCCGGGGGAGCGATGCCCTTGACGCCCAGCTCGCGGCCCAGGTTGACCGCCCCCGCGGTCTCGATCAAGGCCCCGATGGCGGTGTCGGCCCCCGCCGTCATGCCGCCCGACCAGTACAGCACCCGCGGGCGCTGTACGCCGGTTAGGCGCGTCTGAAGCTCGCCCAGGACCCGGTCGTAGCGGGCCACAAGCGTGAGGCCCCGATCCTCGGCCCCCACCGCCCGACCCAGGGCCAGAATGGCGGTTCTCACTCCCTGCGGCGAGCCGAGACCGATCAGCCGGTGATAGCGTAGGCGTGAACGTTCGATGGCCCTCAGGAAGTCGGCGTCGGTGTACTCGGAGACCACCACCAGGTCGGGAGCCAGCGCCACCAGGCGCTCCAGGTCCGCCTTGGCAAAGCGATAGGCGCCGGCAGGCGCGCGGCCCACCACGTTGGAGGTGCCCGCCTCGTCGGCAAAGCGGGTGACCGCGATCAGGCGCTCCGGCGGCAGCATCTCCACCAGCATCTCGTCCGCCGAGAGGTTCAAAGAAGCGATCCGCCGCGGCTGCGGCGGCGGCGTCGCTGCCCCAGCGGGCAGCGCGCAGGCGAGCAGCACCGCCGCCGCCCACCAGCGGCGGCGGCGCCTCACGCGCAGACTCCGTCCGGCTCGGCAGCCAGCAAATCCGCGAACACGAAGCCGTCGCGCTCCACCACCTCGCCCGGCCGAACCGCCACCGGCTCCCGGAACATGGGAGCGCTAGAGGCGAAGCTGTGGAACTCGCCGTTCTCGCCGCAGGGGTCGACGCCGGGGGGCAGCTCCGCCAGCAGGGCCGCGTCGAAGGCCCGGCCGGCGAAGTGAGCCGGGAGCTTCCGAGGGTCGATACAGGTGAGCCAGGCCGCGAGGCCGCCGGCGATCATCTCCCGGGCCAGCCCCGCGGTGGGTCGTCCCCAGAGCGGAAACAGGCAACCGAGGCCGCTGCCGGCCATGCGCTCTTCCCGATAGCGCCGCACGTCCTCCAGGAAGAGATCGCCAAACGCAACCGCCTTCACGCCGGCGCTCCGCGCGGCCGCCAGAGCCTCCGCCATGGCCGCTTCGTAGACCTCGTTGGGGCAAGGAGAAGGAATGGGGACGACGGTGAGCGGCAGGCCCACGGCTCGGGCCTGCCGTTCCAAGAGCTCACGCCTGACGGCGTGCATGGCCACCCGCCCATGGGTTTCGTTGACGGTGGTGAGCAGGCCGGAAACCTCCGCGCCCTGCTGGCGCAGGACGTGGAGGGCCCAGGCACTGTCCTTCCCGCTGCTCCAGGCGAGGAGCACGCTCACTTGAGCCTCACGACCGCCTACCGCTGCGGAAGCGGAGGCCGGCGCGCAGCGAGCGGCCCAGGGCCGGGTAGCCCAGCACCTCCTGGTACTCGCGATCGAGCAGGTTCTCGGCCACCAGGTACGCCTCCAGGCCCCGCACCAAACGTACACGCAGGCGGACGTCGAGGCGGGCGTAGCCGCCGTTCTCTTCCAGGTTCAGGCCCAGGAAATCGCTGTCGGCGCGCTTTCCGACCAGGACCAGGGTGGCTCCGCCGGACAGGCGGCCTCCGCTCCAGCGAGCCGACAGCGAGCCCTGGTGTGATGGGCGGCGCAGCAGCGGCTTGCCCACTTGATAAACAGGATTGAAGTCGCTGGTGCTCACCAGCACCTCGCTGTCCAGTCGCGTGTAGTGGGCCGAGAAACCCAGTCGCGCGAGTGGCTGCGCCTCCAGGCCCAGCTCCAGGCCTCGGGCCCGCGCCTCGCCCAGGTTGGCGAAGCTGCCCGCGAAGGTCGTGTAGTCCAGCACCCGATAGGCGATCTGGTCGCGGTACTGGTGGTGGAAGAGGGTGGCCTCGGCCTTCAGCCGCCCGCCAAGCAGGCGCTGCTCCAGGCCCAGATCGAAAGTCCGGCTCCGCTCGGGCGCCAGGTCGGGGTTGCCCCGGGCGTACTGCGAGACGCCAAACGACTCGGTGAAGGTTGGTTCCTTGATGCCGACCCCGGTGCTGGCCCGGAGCGTGGTGGCGTCCTCGCCCCCGCGCAGCCTGAGCGCCAGGGCCGAGCGGGGCACCACCCGGGTCCCGAAGCTAGCGTTATGCTCAAGCCGGACGCCCAGGGTCGCGAACACTCGGCCCCCCAGGACCGCCCGGTCCTGGAGGTAGAAGCCGAAGTTGGTGCGCACCGGCGAGAGCAGGGTCTCGGCGCGGGAACCCAGCTCGCCGCTCTCTCGCTCCAGGTCGACGCCCGCCGTGAGCAGGTGGGCCGTTCCCGCCTGCCGCTCGGCCTGGTAGCCGGCGCTCAGCCGGGCCGAGTCGTTCTGGTAGCCCAGGGGGTTGGGATAGTCGGAGATGGGGAAGCTGCCGGCCAGCGCGCCGGCCCGCGGTGTGTAGGAGCCGGAATCCAGCGGGTTCCGGGAGAGCTGCCGGGAGGACGCATAACCCAGCCGCAGCTCGTGAGAAGTGCGCTCCCGGGCCTGGCGGAGCTGGCCACCCAGAGTGAGATCGGTGCGTTCGAAGGAGGCGTCGAGATCGGGACGGCCGAAGGCGGTGGGACCGGGGGTGCCGGCCTCCGAGTCCTCGGCGCGCAGCAGCATGCGGAGCGAGGTGCGCTCGTCGAGCCGCGCGCCCAACGAGGCCGCCCCCGCGTTCTCGCGGAAGGCGCTGTTGGGCTCCTGGTTGTCGGTGTCGAAGCGGAGCAGGCCCAGATTCCAGTCGAGGCGCCCGGAGCGACCGGCGGTCCCCAACTGGAAGCGACGCTGGGCGAAGCTGCCGCCGGCAAGCTCGGCGTGGAGGCTCGGCGTCTCCGCGGAGTCGCCGCGCCGGGTCATGAGCTGGATCACGCCGGCCAGGGCGTCGGTGCCGTAGAGGCTACTTCCGGCTCCCCGTAGGACCTCCACTCGCTCCAGCTCGAGAGGGAGCGCGCTGCCGAAGTCGAAGGCACCGCCGGGCTGGTTGAGCGGCACCCCGTCCAGCAACACCCGCGCATAGCGCGAATCGCCGCCGCGCAGGAACACCGAGCCCTGGAGCCCCAAACCTCCGGCGCGGGCCACCGCCACACCCGGCAGATCCTGGACCAGGGCCAGGAGCGAAGACGGCTCGCGCTCCTCGATGCGCTCCCGGGAGAGGGCGGAGGCGGCGACCCCGATACCGGAGAGGGCGGTGGCGCCACGAGCGGCGGTGACGATCACCAGCTCCTGGACGGGAGCCGGGGCCAGCACCAGGTCGAGCTGGGCGTCCGTCTCGCCCACCACCACCACGGCCGGCCGAGCCAGCACGAATCCCGGAGCCGTCACCTGGAGCGCGTACTCCCCCTCGGGGAGAGCGGCCGCGCGATAGCGTCCCGAAGCGCCGGTGAGCACCTGGCGAGCCCCGGCCGGGCCCCTCAGGGTCAGGGTGATCTGCGGGGCGGGTGTCCCGTCGCCGAGGCGCACAGCGCCCGACAAGGTTCCGCCCGGTTCCGCCCCGGCGTTCGCGGCCAGGAGCGCGGAGAAGAGAACCAACGAACGACGCATGGCGAGTCTCCTTCGATGCAAAGGAGGCCCGACGCGAATGGAGTGGGGCGGGGCTCCGGGGGATCCCCGGGGCCTTTGTCCGTCATCCCAAAGCTCCCTCACGCGAGAAGCCTCTGGACCAAACGTCGAGGCAGGTTTCCTGGCTCCCGGGTCATCGCTTCGTCTCCGGCCTTCCCCGAACCCGCTCTGGGTTCGAGTGACGGCGCCCCTTGCGCCTTTGGAGACGGGCTCGCCGGCTACAGTGGCGGGACCGCGCAGGCTTCTTGGACCTGCTTCCCTCTTAGCCCCCGTGACGAGGGCACCTCGACAACCCGATCAGCATGGCAGCAACCGGGAAGCGATGCAAGCGATGCGGCGACGGTGTAAGCTCGCGCCGCCTGGAGGAAGCCGATGGGTCATCTCGCTCTCGCCTCGGTCGTTCTTGGCCTGCTGGGCGCCACCGGTGGCACCGCCAAGCCCTCGCCACCGCCCCCTTTGGCCTACGAGGATCTGGCCGTCGAGCTGCTGCGCCAGTACGTGCAGATCGACACCACGGTGCCGCCGGGGAATGAGAAGGCGGCGGCCCTCTTCTTCAAGGCGCTCCTGGAACGCGAGGGCATTCCGGTGGAGGTCGACGAGTTCGCTCCCGGCCGCGCCAACGTCATGGCGACCCTCAAGGGAAGCGGGAAGAAGCGCCCCATCGTCCTCATGAACCACATGGACGTGGTGCCGGCCGACCCCTCACGCTGGAGCGTCCCGCCCTTTGCCGGGCTGCTGCGAGACGGCCTGATCTACGGTCGCGGCGTCGAGGACATGAAGACCGAGGGCGTTCTCCACCTGCTGGCGCTGATTCGGCTCAAGCATGAGGCGGCCTCGCTCTCCCGCGACGTCGTGTTCCTGGGCACGGCGGACGAGGAGGTGGGCTTTGCGGGGGCCGAACGCGCGTTCTCGGCCGAAGGCTGGGGCGAGAGGCTGAAGCGGGCCGAGTACGTGATCGCCGAGGGCGGCGAGAACGTGACCAGCCCTACCGGAGAGCCGGAGTACTTCGCCGTCGAAACCGCCCAGAAGTCGGCCTTCTGGCTGACCCTCAAGACCACCGGCAGTCCGGGCCACGGCTCCCGCCCCATCGCCGACTCGGCCCTGAATCGGCTGATCCGAGCCCTGGACCGGATCCGCCAGCACCAAACGCCGTTCAAGGTGTTGCCTTCGGTGGCCCGCTTCTTCCGGGATCAGTCGACCCGAGTTCCCGAGCCGCGAGCCGCGTGGTACCGCGACGTGGAGAAAGCGCTTCAGGATCCGGTCGCCGCTCGGGCCCTGGCCGAGGATCGCGACCTGGCCCCCCTTCTGCGCAACACCATCTCCATCACCGTGGTGCGAGCAGGCTACAAGACCAACGTGATTCCTGGAGTCGCCGAGGCCGAGCTGGACGTGAGGCTGCTCCCGGGCGAAGACCCCGCCGCCTTCCTGGCCGAGCTCCGGGGCGTCATCGCCGACCCCACCGTGGAGATCCAGGCCGACCTCGACATCAACCGCGCGCCCGAGAGCCCCACCGACACCGAGCTCTTCCGGGTCATCCAGAAGGTGCTGGGGGAGCACTACCCCGGGGTGCTGGTCACCACAAGGATGGCCACCGGGGCCACCGAGAGCGCCCTGGTGCGCCCGTTAGGCATAACCGCCTACGGCTTCACGCCGCTGCTCACCACCGCCGAAGAGGTCGCCACCGGCCACGGCGACGACGAGCGCATCAAGGAGTCGACGGTGCGGCGCTCCACCGGCATCTTCTACCAGGTGGTGCGGGAGATCGCTCGTTAGGGCCAGCCAGACGGAGCCGCTGCGCGACGATCTGCCGTTCAGATCACCTGCCCGGCCGGCCTCAACGGAAGGGCCCCGCGCCAGGTGGCGCCGCGGAGCGGGATTCACTCTGGCGGAGCGGTGGGGGGGGCTGGGGTGCGCGACGGAGGGCCCCGCGCCAGATCGCGCCGCGGAGCGGGATTCACTCTGGCGGAGCGGCGGGGGGCGGGGGTGTCTGGGGTGCGCGACGGAGGGCCCCGCGCCAGGTGGCGCCGCGGAGCGGGATTCACTCTGGCGGAGCGGCGGGGGGGTCTGGGGTGCGCGACGGAGGGGCCCCGCGCCAGGTGG
>DATECU010000280.1:0-9262 GCA_035286745.1 Vicinamibacteria bacterium
CCCGCCGATCGGCCGGGCTGGGGCTGCCCGAGCTTCTGGTGCTGGGCCGGGGCGAGGAAAAGACGGGCGGCCGCAAGAAGGCGAACCTGTGGGCCGATGCCTACGAGGCGTTGATCGCCGCCCTCTATCTCGACGGCGGCCTGGAGGTCGCCTACCGCTTTCTGGCCGCAGAGTTCGCCGCCGACCTGGAGCGCCCCCCCGACCCCATCGAGGAGGACTGGAAGAGCGCCCTCCAGGAAATCCTCCAGGCCCGAGGTGACCCGGTGCCCGAGTACGTGGTGGTGGCCGAGGAGGGGCCGAGCCACCAGCGGCTGTTCCGTGTCGAGTGCCGGGTGCTCGGGGAGCGGGTGGCGGAGGGCGAGGGCCTCTCCAAGAAGCTGGCGCAGCAGGATGCAGCGCGTAAGGCGCTGGTGAGGATTACGCGGTAGAAGCGGTCGGCGCGGTCGGCAGCGGTCAGCGATCAGCGATCAGCTCCGGAAGCGGTGGAGAGGCTGGGTGTGGCGTGAGCGCTCGTAGCGGCCCGTGGCTGACGGCTGAGTGCTGTGCGCTTCCCCAACCGACCGCTGGTCGCAGCCGTCCTCACTCGATCCAGCCCCCGCCGAGGCAGACATCGCCGTCGTAGAAGACGGCGGCCTGGCCTGGGGTCACCGCGCGCTGCGGCTCCTCGAAGTCGACGCGCACCCGGCCCTCATCGAGTGGGGTCAGGGTGGCCGGCGTCTCGGCGTGGCGATAGCGGATCTTGACCCCGGCCCGCAGGGGGCAAGGGGGCGGCGGGATGGAGAGCCAGTTCACCTCACGAACCGAGAGGCTCGACCGAAGCAAGTCGTCTTCCTCCCCGACCACCACCGTGCGCGAGTCGGGAACGACCGCCAACACGTAGAGCGGGCGGGCGGCGGTGACTCCCAGACCCTTGCGTTGTCCCACCGTGAAGCGGTGCACCCCCGCATGCCGGCCCAGCAACTGCCCCTCACGGTTCACGATGGGTCCCGAGCGGTCGGCGGCCACCGCGCTGCGCTCAACGAAGGCGGCGTAGTCGCCGTCGGGCACGAAACAGATCTCCTGGCTCTCCGCCTTGTCCGCCGTTCGCAGCTCACGTTCGGCGGCCAGGCGCCGAACCTCGCTCTTCTCCAGATGGCCGACCGGGAAGAGCGCGAAGGCGAGCTGTTCTTGAGTCAGCCCCCACAGGAAGTAGCTCTGGTCCTTGCCGGCGTCGCGGCCCTTGAGCAGGCGAAACCGCCCGCTCCTCGCGTCGAGGTCCTTCTGGGCGTAGTGGCCGGTGGCCACGTGGGCGGCACCCAGGGCCCGCGACCTGGCGACCAGGCTCTTGAACTTCACCTCGGTGTTGCAGTGGGTGCAGGGAATGGGGGTGCGGCCGGCCAGATAGTCGGCCACGAAGGGCTCGACGACGTCGTGCCGGAACGAGGACTCGAGGTTCAGCGTGTAGTGGGGGATGCCGAGCCGCGCCGCCACCGCCTTGGCGTCGTGGTAGTCGTCGAGCGCGCAGCAGCGGCCGAAGCTGGGGCCGTGCCCCTCGGTGAGATCGTGGAGCTGCATGGAGATGCCCACCACGTCGTGGCCGTCTTCCTTGAGGAGGGCGGCAGCCACCGAGGAGTCGACACCTCCGGACATGGCCACCACGATGCGCATCCAGCCAGTATAGGACGGCGGTGATCGGGGGGTGGGCGAATGGGAGCGGTCAGCGATCAGCGATCAGCAATCAGCTACGGAAAGGCCGTGAGGCTGGGGAGCTGCGTCGCTGAGCGCTGAGCGCTGAGCGCTGAATGCTGATAGCTACCACCGCCCCCCGCGGTGGCCAGCCTTCTCCCGCAACAGCTCCCAGGCCCGGCGGACGTGGCGCTCCTCCGTTCGCAGGTTGCCGACGGCCAGGCGCAGCACGGTGCGGTCGTGGAGCTTGGTGTGGGAGAGGTAGGCCTCGCCGGTGGCGTTCACGGCCTCCATCAGGGCTTGGTTCCGGCGATCGGCCTCCTCAGGGGGGACGCCGTCGAAGCGGGCTCGGAAGCAGACGACCGAGAAGGGCGCGGGGGCCGCGATCTCGAAGGCCGCATCCGCCTCCACCCAGGTGCGGAACAACTGGGCCAGGCGAATGTGCTCGCGGATGCGGGCGGCCAGGCCGTCGGTCCCGAAGGCTCGGACCACCATCCACAGCTTGAGGGCCCGGAAGCGTCGCCCCAGGCTGACGCCGTAGTCCATGAGGTTGGGCGCCACCGCGTCCTCCGGCGTCCGCAGGTACTCGGGCACCAGGCTGAAGGCGGCGCGGACGACCTCGGGCTTCCGCGTATAGAGGACCGACAGGTCGACCGGCACGAACAGCCATTTGTGAGGGTTCACCACCAGCGAGTCGGCTCGCTCGCAGCCCGCCAGGACCCACCGCATCTCCGGCACCACCGCGGCGCTGCCGCCGTAGGCGCCGTCGACGTGGAGCCACAGGCCCTCGCCCTCGCAAATCTCGGCGATGGCGGGGACCGGATCGATGCTGGTGGTGGAGGTGGTGCCGACAGTGGCGGTGACCGCAAACGGTGTCCAGCCGTTAGCGCGGTCCTCGGCCACTGCCCGGGCCAGGGCCGAGGGGTCCAGGCGGAACTCGGCGTCGGTGGGGATCTTGCGCAGCCCCTCCTGGCCAATGCCCAGGACGATGCCCGCCTTCTCTACCGAGGAGTGGGCGTGCTCGGAGGCGTACATGCGCAGACGGCCTTGGCCGGAGAGGCCCCTCCGCCTAACGTCTAGACCGGGGACCGCCTCCCGGGCCGCCGCCAGAGCCACCAGCGTCGACGCCGAGGCGGTGTCCTGTATGACCCCGAACAGGCCGGCGGGCAGGCCCAGCATCTGGCGCAGCCAGTCGAGAACCACAAGCTCCAGCTCGGTGGCGGCGGGTGCCGTCTTCCAAAGCATGCCGTTGACGTTGAAGGTGGCGGCCAGCGCCTCGGCCAGGATGGCCGGCGCCGGCGAGGTGTTGGCGAAGTAGGCGAAGAAGCCGGGGTGGTTCCAGTGGGTGAGACCGGGGACGATCAGCCGCTCCACGTCGGCCAGAATGGCCGCCAGGGGCTCGGCCGATGCCGGCGGCGAGTCGGGCAGCGACGCTCGCACCTCGCCCGGCTTGACTTGGGCCAGCACCGGGTAGCGCTCGCTCCCTTCCAGGTAGCGCGCGATCCAGTCCACCAGGCGGTGGGCTTGGCTTCGAAACTCCTGGGCGGGGATGTCCCCCAGGTCCACTTACTCGATCTCGGTCACGATGAACATGATGACGTGGCTGCCGATCCGGAACTCCATCTGGTTGGTCAGCACCTGCTGTTCGATGCGGTCCACCTCCACGAAGGTGCCGTTGGTCGAGTCCAGGTCGCGCAGGATGGCGGTTTCCCCCACGATCTCTACCACCGCATGTTGCCGAGACGCCTCGGGGTCGTCGATGTTGATGTCATTGCCCAGGCGGCCGATGGTGGTGCGGGTCTTGGTGATGGGGTGAATCTGGCCGGTGGCCGCCCCCTGGATGACGGCCAGGGAGAAGCGCCTGTCCTTGGGCAACTCCAGGATGCCGAGCTTGTGGAGGTCCTTGCCGGTGATGGTGGCGCCCAGGTCGGAGGCCGCGGTCACCGCCGGAGACACCACCTGAGATCGTTTGGTGAGCTCGGTCTTCTCCTCGGGGGGCGGGGCCGCGGGCGGTTCGGGCAGCGGCTCCGGAGCCAGGGTCGAAGCGCCGAAGGCCGGGTTCTCGATCTCGATCGACCCCCCGCACTTGGAGCAGCGCGTCTTGGCCTTGGGCCGATCCCCCAGCTTGGTCTCGTCGAACTTGTAGCGGGCCTGGCAGCCGGGACAAACGATGATCATGCGGTCGCTCCCTGTCCTCACGGGACAGGCAAGGATAATACGAAACCGGCCCCGCGAATCGCCTTCCTTCGGGGGCTTCGGGAGCGAGACCGGACAACGCCGGTTCCGCGATCCGAGCTAGAATGCGGGGGTCCGCGCTGCCGGGCGCGGGTGGACCTACTGGATTGATCGAGGAGGCGGTCGTGGACTCTGAGCAGGCCCTGTGGTTGGGTGACGAGGACGTCGAGGACGAAGACCTCGAGGACGACGACGACCTGGACGACGACGACGAGGAGGACGAAGACATCGAGGACGAGGACGATGAGTTCGAGGACGAGGACGACCTCGACGACGATGATGACGACGAGGAGGACCTCGACGACGACGATGACGACGATGACGACGACGACGACTACGAAGACGAGGAGTGAAGGGCGCGTCGCCCTTCGGCCGTGACCTCGAGTTTGGTCCCGCTTCTGCCGCGCCCCGCCTGGATCAAGGTCCGGGCACCCCAGGGAGAGCGTTACCAGCGGCTGCATGGTCTGATGAGGGGGTTGGGCCTCCACACCGTTTGTGAGGAGGCGCGATGCCCCAACCTCGGCGATTGCTGGAGCCGTGGCACCGCGACCTTCATGATCCTGGGCGACGTTTGCACTCGCGCCTGCGGTTTCTGTGCCGTGAAGACGGGCCTGGGCCTGCCGCCCGATCCCGGGGAGCCCGGCCGCGTCGCCGACGCCGTGGTCCGGATGGGCTTGCGGCACGCCGTGATCACGTCGGTCAACCGCGACGACCAGAAGGACGGTGGGGCTCGGCTGTTTGCCGCCTGCATCCGTGAGATCCGGGCCCGGGTCCCGGCCTGCGCCGTCGAGGTGCTGATCCCCGACTTCAAGGGCGCCTGGGACGCTCTGGAGATCGTGATCGAGGCCGCTCCCGACATCCTGAACCACAACACCGAGACGGTGCCCCGCCTGTACCGAACGGTGCGGCCGGGGGCTCGCTTCCAGCGATCGCTGGAACTGCTGCGCCGCTCCCACGCCTCCGGTCTTCTGACCAAGAGCGGCATCATGGTGGGTTTGGGCGAGGAGGTGGCCGAGGTCGAGGAGACCATCCGCCGCATCCGCGAGGCCGGCACCCAAGTGCTGACCGTGGGCCAGTACCTGAGACCCACCCCGGCCCACCTGCCGGTGGCCCGCTACTGGGAACCGGTGGAGTTCGAGCGGATCCGGGCCTTCGCCCTCTCTTTGGGCTATCTCCACGTGGAGGCCGGCCCCCTGGTTCGCTCTTCCTATCACGCCGAGGAGCAGGTCCCGACTCGTTAGGCCGCTTGCCGGCGCTCCTCGCGGGGTTCGGCGATCGCCGGCCCTGGCCTCAGGACTCGGCGTCCTGGTCCACCACTCGGGCCAGCTCGCGCAGGCTGGTGGCGCGGGCCCGCACCTTGCCGATGCCGTCGGCCCACAGGCTCCGGTAGCCCTCTTTCCGTCCCGCCGCCGCCAGCTCCTGGGCGTTCACGCCCTGGGCGATGAGCGCCCGCAGGTGAGGGGAGACCTCGAAGATCTCGTGGATGGCGGTGCGGCCCCGGTAGCCGGTGGAGTGGCAGTTGGGACAGCCGGCTCCCTCCACGAAGGGTAGGTCGGCCTGACCCAGCCAGCGAGACAAGTAGGCCCGTTCGTCGTTCGTGGGTTCGACCTCACGGGTGCAGTCGGCACAGAGGCGACGCACCAAACGCTGAGCTAGCACCGACAGCAGGCCGGCCGAGATCAGGTAGGGCGGCACCCCGATGTCCATCAGCCGGGTGACCGCCGAAGGGGCGTCGTTGGTGTGCAAGCTGGCCAGCACCAGGTGACCGGTCAAGGCCGCCTGGACCGCGATCTGCGCCGTCTCCGCGTCGCGGATCTCCCCCACCAGGATCACGTCCGGGTCCTGGCGCAAAATGGAGCGCACGCCCTTGGCGAACGTGAAGCCCGCCTTCTCGTTGACCTGGCCCTGGGTAATCCCCTCCAACTCGTACTCGACCGGGTCCTCCAGGGTCACGATGTTGACCTCGGGCTTGTGGAGGTGACGCAGGGTGGCGAAGAGGGTCGAGGACTTCCCGGAGCCGGTGGGGCCAGTCACCAGCAGGATGCCCTGGTGGCCCCGGATCACCCGTTTCCAGGTGTCGAGGACCTCCGGACTCATGCCCAGGTTGTCCAGGCGGAAGTCCATCCGCTCCTTGTCGAGGATCCGGATCACCACCTTCTCGTCGCGGATGGAGGTGAAGGTGGAGACCCTGAGATCCACCCGGCGGCCGGCAATGCGGATCCGGATCTTGCCGTCCTGGGGAACCCGCCGTTCGGCGATGTCGAGGTTGGCGAGGACCTTGATGCGGGACACCAGTGCCGGCAGCACGTTGATGGGAATGCCGTAGGGCTTGACGCGCAGCCGGCCATCCACCCGGTAGCGGATCGTCACCTGGCGCTCTTGCGGCTCGATATGGATGTCGGACGCGCGCTCTTCAAGCGCCCGCACCAGCAGCAGGTTGAAGAGCCTCACCACCGGGCGATCCCCGTCGGCGGCTTCCAGGCTGATCTCCCGGCTCGGGGCCTCGCTCTCGGGCGCCTCGAACTCCAGGGGAGCCTCGTCCAGGACCCCGCTGCCCTCACCTACCGGAGCCCCGTAGCACTCCACGATCTGCTTGCGGAGATCCTCGCGAAGCGCCACCACCGGCAGGATCTCCTTGCCGGTGACGAAGCGCAGCTCGTCGAGCTTGGCCAGGTTCTCGGGATCCGCCACCGCCACCGTGAGCTGCTTCTCGATGAGGTAGAGGGGGAGCGCCTCCATCTTGTAGGCGACGTCCTTGGGTATGGTGTCGAGGATCATGGGGTCGCCGTAGGTACGGGTGAGATCGACCTCGGGCACGCCGAGGACGTCCCCGAGAGCGGACAGCAGCGGTTCTCGCGCCAGCAGACCAGCCTTCACCAGGGCGTCCGGCAGCGCCACCGCGTCGCTCTTCTGGACCGCCAGCGCCTTGGCTTCACCCTCGGGGCCCAGCAGGCCGTGGGAGGCCAGGTGGGTCAGCAGCTTGCGTTCGACGAGCGAGGGCTGTGGGGAGGCGGGACGAGGCGGCGCTGTGAGTTCCTTTCCCATCGTCCCTCGGGGCAGGCCGCGGGTGCGGCCTGCTCCATATCGTACACGGCCCAGAGCCGGGAAAGTGGCCGTCAGCCGGGTGGCTGGACCCCGGGACTCGGGACCGGGTCCCCGAGCCCGGAGCCGAGGGAGCCCCTTACTGGGGCGGCCGGCGACGCTGCTTGACGCGCTGGCCGGTGTTGCCGGTGGTGGACTGGGTGGTGCTGCGTGTCCCGTCCTGGTAGGTGGTGGTGCTCTCCGCCCCCGCCGTCGTGCTATTCCCCGTCTGGTTGTTGGTGACCGTCACCTCGGCGTTCTTGTCGACGCTCTGGGTCTCGGGGTCATAGGACGCGCTGGCGCTGGCGTCCACATCGCCCGAGCGCCCGTTCTTGCCGGTCACCGTACCGCTGCTCTTGGCCGAGGCCGAGGCGTTGCCGCGAGAAGCGGTGGTGGTGGCATTGCTGCTGAGCACGGTTTCGCCCTGGCCGTTCTTAACCGTGTTGCCGGTGTCGACGCCGCCGTCACCGTTGCGTTTGGCGGTCTGTTGCGTGCTCGCGCTTCGCGTACCCCTCGCCGTGGTGGCCGAGGCCGATCCGTCGCGGGTGGCGCCTTCGCCCGGCGTGACGCTGGTCGCTGAGCTGCGTGCCGTGGAACCATGCGCCCCAGAGGTGGTCGTGGTTTGACTCGCCCCCTTCCGCGTCTTGGTCCTGGTCGCCGCCTCCCCGTTCCCACCGCACAGGGCCAGCACCGCCGTTCCCGCCGCTCCCCACAAGATCCACTTCCTCAAGAACCACCTCCTCACCGGCTTGTTCGCCGGCCTTCAATCCCATGAGACGGGCCCCAGGTTGCAGCACCATGGAGGCCAGATTGAGTCTCGCCGCGAGGTGGACAACCACAGACCGTGCCAGGCAGCGGGGGCGGATTCTGACGGGCATTGGCCCCCACGCCCCGCGCCATGTCGGGCGCGGTTCCTGGTGATGTGGGACTTCTTCCAGAAGCCCCGGCGGGGTTCACTCCCGCGCGCTGGGGCTTGGCGCGTAGGTGCGAGCCGCCGGGACCTGGACGATGCGGTCCTCCTCGGCGATCCAGGCGGTCAGCGAGCCGCCCCACACGCAGCCGGTATCCAGGCCGCGCAGGCCGTGGCGGCGCAGCAGGCCCAGGCGAGCCCAGTGGCCGAACACAATGGTCCGGCCCGGAGTCAGGTGGGCAAACCACGGCTCGAAAGGAAAGGCGGGGGACGGAAAGTCGCGCTCCGGGCGGTCGCCCTGGGCGGTGCAGTACCGAACGCTGGTGGCGAACTCTAGGTCGGCGTGCGGTTGTAAGGGGTCGAGACCGGCCAGCTTCTGCACCGGGTCGTCCCACCCGGGGTGGAGGCCGGCGTGGACCAGGATCGCGTCGGGGAAGGCACGGATCAAGGGCCGAGCACCGAGCCAGGCGAGCAGGTCCTCGCGATCGGGATCGGCCAGCACGTCCTGGAAGGTGTCCTTCTTCAAGACCGGGTCCTGTCCGATGGCGACCCGCAGCAGGTGAAGGTCGTGGTTGCCCAGGACGCCGACAGCGCCCAAGGAGCGCAGCAGGCGGAGCGTCCCCAAGGAGTCCGGGCCGCGGTTCACCAGATCGCCGGTGGGCTCCAGCCGATCGCTGGCTGGGTCGAAGCGCACGGCTTCGAGAAGTCGCTCCAGCTCCTGGCGGCAGCCCTGGATGTCGCCCACGAAGATCCGGCGGCCCATGCCTCAGGGGTAGCGGAAGTGGCCGGCGATCCTCCACCGGGTGAGGACGTCCTCCTCGGCCACCTGGCCGGGGGTGGGGAAGTTGTGAATCACCAGGGGCCGGCCGGAAGCGGGGTCCCGCCGGTCCGAGATGATGCCGATGTGATCGGTGCGGCCGTAGCCCTTGAGTTGCCAGACCACGAGGTCTCCGGGCTGCCAATCCGCAGGCGCCGCGGCCGTGGTGGCGGTGGGCAGCGACCGCGCCTGCCGGCGGAGGAAGACGAACAGGTTGGCGACCCGGCGGTGATCGATGTTGGTGTCGAGCCGGCGCGGGTCGACGCGATAGGCGACCGGTGCCCGCGCCATGTCCTCGTGGACCAGCTTCTGGAGGTCGATCCCCGCCTGGCGAAAGGCCCGGATCGGCAGGTCGGCACACACGCCAATCGCGGGGTCGATGTCTCCGCCGGGGTACACGCGATGACCGGTGTCGATCCCGTTCTTGAAGCGGGTGGCGTGGTAGCCCATGGTCAGGTCGTAGGCCGTCCGGCGCTCGAGTTCGGCGCGCGCCCCGGCCACGATCTGGGTCGCCGCGTCCGGGGCGGTCCACCCCACGGTGGCGGTCAGGGCCA
>DATECU010000281.1:0-6076 GCA_035286745.1 Vicinamibacteria bacterium
ACGCGGGGGGCCCCGCCCCCCCCGAGCCCCCGGACACGAACCGCAAGAGGTTGCGCATGCCGTCCAACAGGAAACCCTGGGGGCGATGCGGGGTTTGGCGCAGCCGGCTCAGGCCTCCACCAGGGGCAGCCGGGCCTGGCGCTCGGCCACGAAGCGCGCGTGTTCGTGCCGGAGCAGCCATTCCTTGCGGTCGAGGCCGCCGCCGTAGCCCACCAGGCGGCCGTCGCTGCCGATCACGCGGTGGCAGGGCAAGACCAGCGGCACCGGGTTGGCTCCGTTGGCCGCGCCCACGGCGCGGACCGCGGCCGGGCGCCCGACCTCTTGGGCGAGCCGGGCGTAGGACCAGGTGGTCCCGGCGGGAATCCGGCGCAGGGCCAACCACACCTGGCTCTGGAACGGGGTCCCTCCCGGATCGACCTCCACCTTGTCGAGAGCCTGAAGCCGCCCCGCGAAGTAGCGGCGCAAGGTAGCGACCACCCCTCCGGGATCTTCCGATCGCGCTAGGTGCAGGGGGCCGAAGCGTCGCTCCAGCCGGCGCACCATGCCCGCCTGGTCGCCTTCGAGGTCCAGGCCGACCAGGCCGCGCGGGCCAACCGCCAGCACCAGGGGACCGAGCGGCGAGGTCAAAGAGGCCAGTTCCAGTGAGGTCACGGCTTTCTCCTTTCGCGGCGGGCCGGTGAAGCGCCCAGGGAATGCCAGAGGGACACCGCCGCATAGCCGCGCCAGGGCCGCCAGGCTTCGGCGCGCCGGGCGAGATCCGCAGCCGAGAGCGGCGAACCGCCTTCGGCCAGCGCTTGGCGGAGGCCCAGATCGGACGCCGGGAAGGCGTCGGGGTCACCTAACGCTCGGAGCGCCACGTACTCGGCAGTCCAGGGCCCAATGCCCGGGACCTCCAGGAGAGCGGCGCGGGTGTCCTCAAGTGGAGCGCCGGTGTCCAGACGTATCGTGTCATCGGCCACCGCACGGGCCAGGGCCTTCAGCGTGGCAGCCCGGGCCGCGGTGAGGCCGATGCCTCCGAGGTCGGCCTCGGCCAGCCTCTCGGGGCTGGGGAAGAGGTGGGTGAGCGGGCCTTCCTCGCTCACCCGCTCGCCGAAGGCCGCCACCAGACGGCCCGCCAGGGTCCGCGCGGCGGCGACGCTCACCTGCTGGCCGACCACCGCCCTCACGGCCAGCTCGAAGGGCACCAGGGTCCCCGGCAGACGCAGTGCCCCGGGGGCAGGCAACAGGCGCGCCAGGCCCCGGTCGCGGCGCAAGTGCGCGTGGACCGCCGCCCCGTCCGCATCCAGATCGAAGAGGCGGCGTGCGCCCTGAACCACCGCCATAAGGCCGGTCCCCACCGCGCGGGACACGCGCAGGACCACGGCGGGCGCCCCCGGCCCGACCTCGATCTCCAGGACCGCCGGCCCGTCCGCCAAACGCAAGAGGCGACGGTAGCGGTCGCCGGTCACCTCTTCGACTCCCGGCATGGCCCGCGGTGCCAAGAACCCCAGGACCAGGTCCGGGTCGAAGGGCGGTCGCACCGCTAGACGCAGAGAGAGAGCTTCGGCCTTCGTTTGCGGCGCGCGCACGCCCGAGCGCAGCAGGCTGGGCGGGGCGCCGAAGGTGCTGCGGAGCACCGCATTGAACTGGCGCAAAGAGCGGAAGCCGGCGGCGAAGGCGACCTCCGTCATGGGGAGACGAGTCTCGTCGATCAGGCGCCGGGCGAAGTGGGCGCGGCGGGTGCGCGCCACCGCCAGCGGCGGCGCCCCCAGGTGGCGCAGGAACAGGCGCCGCAGGTGCCGGTCACCGACGCCCAGACGCGCGGCCAGGGTGAGCACGTCGCTTTCGTCGAGCGCGCCGTCGGTGATCAGCCGCAGCCCCCGGACCACCGTCGCCGGGGTGCCAACCCAGGCCGGCGAACCGGGAGCGGTTTCCGGGCGGCAGCGCCGGCAGGGCCGGAAGCCCTCTTCCTCGGCCGCCGCCGGGTTGGTGAAGAAGCGCACGTTCTCGCGCTTGGCGGGCCGGGCGGGGCAGATGGGCCGGCAGTAGATGCCGGTGGTGCGCACGGCCACGAAGAAGCGTCCGTCGAAGCGGGCGTCGCGAGCCCTGAGGGCCCGGTAGCAACGGTCTTCATCCAGCACAAACTGGATTCTAGGCCCAGCGATCCGCCTCGGCTCGCGGGAATCGGACCCGTCTGCCGCTAGCGCAGGCTGGTCTCGGGGCCGGCTCGGCGCGAGCCGAAAGCCGCGCGCAGCTCCGCGATCAGGCCCGCGCCCCGGCGCCGCCGTTCGGTGTTCCAGCTGATGACGTCGTCGAGCACGCTGTAGGCCGCGGGTACCACGAAGAGCGTGAGCAGGGTCGAGACCGCCATGCCGCCGACCAGCGCCAGGGCCATGGGCCGCTGCGTCTCCGCCCCAGGGCCGACGGCAAAGGCTGCCGGCGAGGCGCCAGCGATGGTGGCGATGGAGGTCATGAGGATGGGCCGCAGGCGGATGGGGCAGGCCTGGAGCAGCGCCTGGTGGCGCTCGACGCCGCGATCGCGGATCTGGTTGGTGAAGTCCACCAGCATGATGGAGTTCTTCTTGGCGATCCCCATCAAGAGGATGAGCCCCAGCACGCTGTAGACGTTCAGCGTCTGACCGGAGATCCAGAGCATCAGCAACGCCCCGCTGATGCTGAAGGGCAGGGCCAGGAGCACGGTAAAGGGATGGCTGAAGGCGTTGAACTGCGCCGCCAGCACCATGTAGGCCACCACCAGGCCCATCAGAAAGGCGAAGCCTAGCGATTGGAAGGACTCCTGGAAGGCCTGGCTGGTGCCCGAGGGGAGGGCCCGGTAGCCGTCGGGCAGCACCTCGCGCGCGATCCTCAGGCTGGACTCGATGGCGTCCGCCTGGGAGACTCCGGAGGCCATGTTGGCGAAGATGGTGATGGCCCGCTGGCGGTCCTTCCGGGTGATGGCCTGCAGGCTTGGCTGCTGGCGGATGGTGACCAGATCGCCCAGGCGGACCAAGGCCCCGCTGCGGGTCCTCACCAGCAGCCGCTCGATGTCCTCGGCGCGCTCCCGCTGCTGACCCAGCAGGCGCACCCGGATGTCGAAGCGCCGCCCCTGATCCTTGAACTTCCCCACCCGGGCGCCGCCGATCGCCGCATTGATGGTGTCGCCGATGTCGGCCATGCTGATGCCCAGGTCGGCGGCCTTGTTGCGGTCGGGGATCACCTGCACCTCGGGCATGCCTACGCGGTAGTCGCTGTCGACGTCCGCAGTAGACCCGGAAGCCCGCATCCTCTCCATGATCTGGTTGGCCTTCTCGGCCAGCACGCCCCAGTCATGGCCCCGGATCGACAGCTCCACCGGGAACCCGCGGCCGCCGGTGAACCCCTGCTGCGAGGGGTCCTGGAGGGCGACCCGCACCCCAGGGATCCCAGCCAGGGCCTTCCTGGCCACATCCATGAACTGCTGCTGCGTCAAACGCTTGCCGGTCTGGGCGTCGCGCGGCCGCTGGCCGGGCTCCTTCAGGGTCACGAACAGGAAGCCCGAGGAGACATCGCCGGCTCCCCCCATGCCACCCACACCGCCGAAGAACCGCTCCACCTCGCCTCGCGTGGACAGGAAGGCCTCGATGCGCTTGAAGGCGCGGTCGGTCACCTCCAGGCTTGAGCCTACCGGGGTCATGAAGCGAACCGAGAAGCGCGACGAGTCCACGGTGGGCGAGAACTCCTGGGGCAAGAGACGCAGCAGGCCCAGGGATAGCAGGAAGAAGGTCAAGGCACCGCCCATCACCCAGCCCCGGTGATGGAGGGCCGGCGCCAGCAGGCGGAGGTAGCTGGCCGAGAGCTTGGCGAAGAGCCGATCCATGGCGTGGCCCAGCCGGCTTTGCCTCTCCCCCACCTCCAGGAAGCGGGAACAGCGCATGGGCGCCAGGGTGAGCGCCTCCAGAAGCGAGAGCAGGACCGCCACCGAGATGGTGACGCCGAACTGGAAAAAGAAGCGGCCGATGATGCCCTTCATGAAGGCCACCGGCAGAAAGATGGCGACGATGGCGGCGGTGGTGGCGGCAGCGGCGAAGGTGATCTCGCGCGCGCCTACCGAAGCCGCCTTGATCTTGCCCTCCCCCATCTCCCGGTGCCGGTAGATGTTCTCCAGCACCATGATGGCGTCGTCCACCACGATTCCCACCACCAGGCTGAGGCCCAGCACGGTGAAGGTGTTGAGGGTGAAGTGGAAGAAGTACATCACGATGAAGGTGCCCAAGATGGAGGTGGGGATGGCGAGCAGCACGTTCAGGGTGGTCGACCAGGAGCCGAGGAACAGCCAACAAACGAAGCCGGTCAGCAGTGCGGCCAGGACCAGCGTGAACAGAATCTCGTCGATCGCCTGCTCCACGAAGGCGGTGCTGTCGAAGTTCACGTTCAGAGAGACGCCCTCGGGCAACTGCTGGCGCAGCTCTTGGAGCTTCGCCTTCACCCCGTGGCCCACCTCGACCGCGTTGGCGCCGCGCAGCTTCCGGATGCCGAACCCGATCGCCGGCTCGCCCAGGGCCCGGGAGATGCGGCGCCGATCCTCGAGCCCGTCCTCGACCACCGCCACGTCCTGGAGCCGGACGGGGGCGCCGTCCTTGTAGGACACCACCAGGTTGCGGAAGGCCTCGATGTCGATGGCCTCGCCTTCCGCCCGCACGTTCATCTCCCGTCCCGCGCTCTCGATACGGCCCGCCGGCACCTCCAGGTGCTCGCGCTCGATGGCCCGGTTCACGTCCTGCACGGTGAGGCCCCGGCTCTCCAGCCGGGTGGCGTCGTACCAAACGCGTACGTTGCGTTCGCGGAAGCCGCCGAAGAAGATCTCCCCCACCCCCGGAATGGTCTGGAACTGGGGCTTCAGCACGTTTCTGGCGTAGTCGGCCAGGAAGGTGGGCGAACGGTTCCCGGACAGCGCGATCCACATGATCGGCTGGTCCTCGGGGTTGGACTTGCTGATCACCGGCGGATCCAGTTCCCGCGGTAGGCGGCGGGCGGCCTGGGCCACCTTGGTCTGCACGTCCTGCAAGGCCACGTCGATGTTCCGCGACAGCTCGAACTCCACGGTGACCGAGGCCGAGCCCTGACGGGAGGTGGAGGTGATCTCCTTCACGCCCTCGATGGAGGTGACCGCGTCTTCCAGGAAGTCCACCACGTCGGTCTCCATGACCTCGGGGGAGGCGCCCTCGTAGCCCACGGAAACCGTCACCACCGGGAAGTCGACGTCGGGGTTCTGGGAAACGCCCAGGCCCTTCACCACCCCACCGAAGCCGCCGAAGCTGATGAGGCCGAAGAGCATGAGAGCCGCCATCAGCATCCAGGCGAAGACGTGGTTGCGGATGGAGATGTCGGCCAGGGTGGAGCCGGTGGCGATCAGCTTCGGATCTTCCTCCGGCTCCGGGGGGCGCGGGGGCTTGCGGTCGCTCATGGCCGGGCTCTCGGGCCGGTCGCCGCGCCGGGGGCGGCCGGGCCTTTCTCAGCCGCCGGCTGGACCGCCACCCCGTCCACCAAACGGTCCGAGCCCTCGATCACCACCGTCTCCCCGGGCTTGAGCCCGGAGAGGATCTCCACCAGGCCGGCGTCCGTCTTGAGCCCCACCTGCACCGAACGCACCTTGGCCCGGCCCTCTTCCACCACGTAGCAGACAAAGCCCCGCTCGCTGGCCTGGACCGCCCCCTCGGGCACCACGGTGGCCCCCTTCTTGGACTCGGTGGCCAGCGTGACTTCGGCGAAGAACCCGGGTTTCAGGGTTCCCGGGTTCTTGACCCAGGCCATCACCTCCACCTGCCGGCTGGCGGCTTCCGCCACCTCGCCCACGTGGTAGATGCGAGCCTCGAAGTCGCGGTCGCCAGCGGCGGCGACCCGGAAGCTCACCGGCTGCCCCTGGCGAGCCTTGAGCGACTCGCTCTCCGAGACCTTGAAACGCAGGCGCAGCCGAGAGACATCCACCAGGGTCGCCAGCACGCTGCCCGCGCGCACGAACTGGCCGGTGTCCACCGCCCGGGTGTTGATGACCCCGGCCCGGGAGGGCTTGACCGCCGAGCGCCGCTGGTTGGCCAGCGCCCAATCCCAGGCGGCATTG
>DATECU010000282.1:0-3358 GCA_035286745.1 Vicinamibacteria bacterium
GCAACATGGTGACGGCCTGGGTCCTCACCTTTCCGATCTGCGGCTTCATTGCCTACGTCACGGCGCTCATCATTCCTTGACCCAGCCGTTGTCGGCCCACCAAGAGGTCCGCTGGATCCCTCACCCTCGCTGCCGCCCCGCCCGTAGCCGAGAGGGGGCGGGGTTCGGCCACACGGCGCTGGCGGACGCTCACTTGAAAAGCGTACCGCGGGCCGCTTCGGAGATCGCGATCACCGCCGGATGCTGGAGTTTCCTCTCGACCGTGATCGCGTAGAACCGCTGGCGCACTGACTCGATCCTGCCCACCAGGTGGGCGTCGTATTGACGGCACACCTCACGCTCGGTCGGTGAGGGTGCCGGAAAGAGGCCGGCCCCCGCCTGGCCGAAAGCCTTCATGAGCGCGCTGTCCTCGAACTCCCCCAGGATGCGTGGACGGATTCCCTCTCGCTCGAACCAGTCGTCCAACGAGTGGCGAAGAGCCGAGTCCTGTCTGGGCACCAGCAACGGCGCGCCCTCCAGCGAGCGCGGAAAGCCCCGCCTATGAGCTTTGGCCATCCGCTCGGTGCCGAAGACCGACACCCCGCACTCGCCCAGGAGATGGTTGTAGGCCCGGACCCTCACCGCTGGACCGACAGGAGCGTCGGCCAGCACCAGGTCCAGCCCAAAGACGGCCAGCTCGGCGAGCAGCCGCTCCGGGGTGTCCTCGAGGCACTCCAGGAGCACGGTTTCGCCCGCCTTCAAAGCGGGCTCCAGGATGCGATAGGCGATGAGCTTGGGAACGACGTTGGCGACGCCCACTTTCAGCCGGAGTGCGCGACCTGGCAAGCGACCCTGCATGGTGCCCATCAGCTCCTGCCCCAGGCCAAGGATCTCCTCGGCATAGCGGTATACGGAGCGGCCGGCGTCGGTGAGCACCAGGCTCCGGCCCGCCCGTGTGAAGAGCTTCTGCCCGAACGACTCCTCGAGCGCCCGCACCTGGGCCGTCACCGTGGGCTGTGACACGTGGAGCTTCTCGCTCGCCCGCGTGACACCCCCTTCCCGCGCTGCCATCCAGAAGACGCGCAGGTGGTGGTAGTTGAGGTACTCCATGGCCCGGACAATACATCGAGATCGCCCGGTCGCTCACGCGGCCTGCATCGTTCTGCCTGCGAGCGGCCAGCGCGGGCGGCAAGGGCCGCAGGGCCCCAGGGGCCTCAGGGGCCTCTGCACGGCCTCTGCCGGATTGACTTTCCCCCCCGATCCCCTATGCTTCCGGGGTTTTACTCAGGATCCGGTGGCAGGGCTCGCCAGGCGTTGGGGCAAGCCCTGCGTGAGGAGGCCGAATGAGCGGTCACAAAGACGAGCAGTGGGGCACCCGGCTGGGGGTCATTCTGGCCGTTGCCGGGTCGGCGGTGGGGCTCGGCAACTTCCTCCGTTTCCCGGGTCAGGCTGCGGCTAACGGTGGCGGCGCTTTCATGATCCCGTACTTCTGTGCCCTGCTGTTTCTGGGCATCCCCATCGGTTGGGCGGAGTGGGCCATGGGCCGCTACGGAGGCCGCAAGGGTCTGCATTCGGCACCGGCCATCATGGGGATCTTCGGCAAGGGAGCACTGGCTCGCTATCTGGGCGTGTTCGGCGTGCTCATACCGCTCGCCGTGTCGTTTTACTACACCTTCATCGAATCGTGGTGCCTCGGCTACTTCTGGCACTACCTGACCGGGGGCGTAGGGGTAGAGCAGGGCGCCAGTGTCGCCGACCAGACAGCCGCCGCCGCCAAGTTCTACAACGACTTCACGGGCACCGCGAACAACGGGCTCATGTTCGGGGGCAGCTACGAGACCGTGTTCTTCTGGGCCATCACCTTCGGGGTCAACATCCTGCTCATCTACCGGGGCATCTCCAAGGGCATCGAGAAGTTCTGCTCCTACGCCATGCCCGCCATGGCGCTGTGTGCGCTCATCGTTCTGATCCGAGTGCTCACTCTCGGCACACCCGACCCCGCCCTGCCCGCTCAGAGCGTCGTGAACGGACTCGGCTACATGTGGAACCCCAACTTCGCGGCACTGGGCAACGCCCAGACCTGGCTGGCGGCTGCGGGCCAGATCTTCTTCAGCCTCTCGGTGGGCTTCGGCGTGATCATCAACTACGCCTCCTACATGAAGAAGAAGGACGACGTGGTGCTCTCCGGCCTCACCGCCTCCGCCACCAACGAGCTGTTCGAGGTCGGCTTCGGTGGCCTCATCACGCTGACCGCCTCTTTTGTGTTCCTGGGTCTCTCCGGCACCGCCGCCGCTGTCGCCACCGGGAGCTTCGGGCTCGGCTTCACCACCCTGCCCGTGGTCTTCGCCCACATGGGGCCCTTCGGCAACCTCATCGGGGCGGTGTGGTTCCTCATGCTGTTCCTGGCTGCCATCACCAGCTCCATCTCCATGTACCAGCCCACGGTAGCCTTCATCCAGGAGGCCCTGGGCTGGAGCCGCAGGGGGGCTACGACCTTGATGATCCTGGTCTGCCTGGTGGGCTCGTTCCTGGTCATGTACTACAGCCAGGGCGGCATCTTCCGCACCGCCATCGACGACTGGGTCGGCACCTTCCTGATCTTCGTGCTGGCCATGGTGCAGATCATCTGCTTCAGTTGGGTCTTCGGCATCGATCGCGGCTGGCGGGAGATGCACCAGGGCGCCCACGTTCGGGTTCCCCCCGTCTATCGATTCGTCATGAAGTACGTGACCCCGGTCTACCTGATCTTGGTGTTTGCCGCCTTCTCGTACCAGAACCTGGGAGGCTGGATGCGGGCGGTGGCGGAAAGCCCGCTCCAGCAGGGGGCCCTGGCTCTGGTGGTGGCGACGGCGGTGTTTCTGTGGGCGTGCCTCTTCGTCGGCGAGAAGCGCTGGCGGGCCGCCGGTCTCGATATCGATGGCCGCGAACCTGCCGGCGACTGAAGGGAGGGCGACATGACAGCTCTGGGCTGGGTCTTTCTTCTCACCTCGGCGACGTTCGTGTGGGGGCTGACCGGCTGGTGCTTCTACAAGGTCCTGACCATCGAGGACGAGATCACGAAGCCGCCCGACTCCCTGGGGGGCTAGAACGGCCCCGCGGCTCTCTTCGGGCCTTCGGGCCCGCTCGTGCTACGATGCGCGGCTTATGCCTGTGACGCTGCGCTCACTCATAGACGGCCCCCGGCGCCTGCTGCGTCGCCTCTACGACTGGACCATGCACTGGGCGGACACTCCTCAGAGCCTGGTGGCCCTCTTCGTCATCGCCTTCGTGGAATCGTCGGTCTTTCCCATCCCGCCTGACGTCCTGCTGATCGCCATCGTGGCCGGCGCACCGGCCCGCTGGCTGTGGGCGGCGGGTCTGTGCACCGCGGGCTCGGTCG
>DATECU010000283.1:0-28041 GCA_035286745.1 Vicinamibacteria bacterium
CTCCGGGTAGCCGCGGGCCACCAGCAGCTCGACCTCCGCCACGATCTCCTCCGGGGAACGGCAGACCTCGGGGCCCCTGGTGCGCGGCACCACACAGAAGCTGCACACGTGGTTGCAGCCCTCCATGGCCGTCACGTAGGCCCGGACCGAGCTGCCATGGGCGACAGCGGCCGCGGGGACCGCGAAGGAGTCGGCTTTGCGGTTGAGGTCCACGAGAAGCTGCCCACCGTCTCGCTTCTGCCTCAGGAACTCCGGGACACGGGCCAGGTTGTGGGTGCCCACCAGGATGTCGACCTGCGGCGACCTCTCGATGACGGCCTTGCCTTCGAGCTGGGCAACGCAGCCGCCCACGCCGATCACCAAGCCGGGCCTTCTGGCTCGGAGCTTCCGCAGCCGCCCCAGCGAGTGGTACAGCTTGTCGGCTGCCTTCTCGCGCACCGCGCAGGTGTTCAGGAAGACGAAGTCGGCCGAGTCGGCCGAGGGGGCGGGTCGGTAGCCCTCGGCCTCCAGGAGCCCCGCCACCTTCTCCGAGTCGTTGACGTTCATCTGGCAGCCAAACGTCTCGATGAAGAACGTCTCTTTTTCAGTGTTCATCGAAAGATAGCAGCTATGACTTGAGGCTTTGCTTCATCATGTCCCGCGCGTGCTCTCGGGCTGCCTCGGTCAGGGTGGCGCCGCCCAGCATCCGTGCGATCTCGTCCACTCGCTCCGCCTCTCCAAGGCCTTCCACGGAGGTGAAGGTCCGCCCTTTCTCCACCCGCTTCCTCACTGCGTAATGGCTGTCGGCGAAGCAGGCGATCTGGGGCAGATGGGTGACGCAGAGGACCTGGTGTTCCGCGGCCATCGCTCTCAGCTTCCGGCCCACCACCTCGGCCACCCGCCCGCCGATCCCGGCGTCGACCTCGTCGAAGATTAGGGTGCGACCCGACCGGGCGAGCTGGGCGGCGGAGTTCAAAGCCAGCAGAATGCGCGACAACTCTCCCCCGGAGGCGATGCGGGCCAGCGGTCGCAGCTCCTCCCCTGGGTTAGGCGAAAGCAGGAACTCGGCGCTCTCCAGGCCACGCTCGCTCCAGGCCTCGCGCCCGCCCGGGGCTTCCGGACTGAAGGCGACCTTGAAGCGCGTCTTCTCCATGGCCAGGAGCGCCAGCTCTTGCTGGACCTTCTTTTCGAGATCCCGGGCGGCTGCCCGACGTCTTCCAGAAAGCCCGCGCGCCGCTTCCAGAAAGGCCGACTCGGCGCCCGCTCTCTCCTGGTCGACGGTCCGCTCTTGCTCCTCGGGTGAGCCCAACTCCCCCAGTTGACCTCGACAGGCGTCGCCGAAGGCGATCACCTCCTCGACCGAGGCGCCGTACTTCCTCTTCAAGCGCTCGATCAGGGCCAGCCGAGACTCGATCTCGTCCAGGCGCCCCGGGCTCACCTCCAGCGCCTCACGATAGTCGCGGAGGAACAGGGCCAGATCGTCGAGCTGCGCCCCCACCGCCTGGCGGGCCTCGAGGTGGCTTAGGAAGCGGGGATCGATGCCGGCCAGATCTTCGATCCTGCGATAGGCCTGTCCCAGCCGGGTCAGCACGGCCCCCTCATCCTCGAAGAGGATGGCGTAGGCCTCAGCGGAGAGGTCGGCCAGCCGCCCCCGGTTGGCCTGCACCAGCTTCTCCTGGCGCAGCGACTCCTCTTCGCCGGGGAGGAGCGCTGCCTTCTCGATCTCGCCGGCCTGGAATTCCAGCATCTCACGGCGCCGCTCCAGCTCCCGTCGGTCGCGGCGCAGGGTTTCCAGCGCCGATTCGGCCGAGCGGAGTCTGCGGTAGGCGTCGGCGACCCGGCCCGCCTCTTCGGAGAGCCCGGCGTGGCGGTCGAGGAGCGCCAGGTGGGTCTCGGCGTCGAGGAGGCCCTGCGGCTCGTGCTGGCCGTGGATGGTGGCCACCAGAGGTCCCAGGTCTCGAAGCACGGCGATCGGCACCAAGGCTCCGTTGATGCTGGCCCGGCCCTTGCCAGAGGCCAGGACCTCGCGGCGCACAACCGCCTCGTCTCCGTCGCCGGGGAGACCGTGGTCCTGGAGGAAGCGACCCAGGCCCTCGCCCTCGATCACCGCCTCGACCCAGGCTCGCTCCTCCCCGGTCCGAATCAGCTCGCTGGAGGCGCGAAGACCCAGAAGCAGGCCCAGAGCGTCTATCAGGATAGACTTGCCAGCCCCGGTTTCCCCCGTGAGCAAGGTGAGGCCGGGGTCGAAGTCGAGGTCGAGGCTGGGTATCAGCGCGATGTTACTGATTCTGAGGAGCTTAAGCATGTGAGGAGACCTGGGCTGCCGAGAATAGCACACCCGTCGACAGCCTGTAAACGGAAACAGGCCCACCACTTGCGAAGGCGTCGGGCTCGGTTTTGCTTTTGACAACCACAAGTAATTGTGTCATCCTCAACCGACAGCGCTATTTAGAGAGGTCTACCGTTGTCTGGACTGGCGACGCTCCTCCTCGCGCAGGGGGTCTTTTCGGGCGGAATCGGTGGCTACCTGGGGCATGTTGGCCCCATCGCCGCCTTGGTCCTGGTTGTGCTGGGCGTCTTCTCCCTGGTCTCCTGGGCCATCATCATCTACAAAGGCGTGGTGCTGCACCGGGCCCATGTGCAGTCCGACACCTTTCTCCAGGTCTTCAGAAAGAGCAACAAGTTCTCCGAGGTCAACTCGATTTGCATCCAGCTCAAGGCAAGTCCTCTGGTGGGCGTCTTCCAAGCCGGATACCTGGAGGTCAACCAGCAGGTGCGGGGGGGATCCCAGGGAGCCACACCGGCCCCGCGGCCAGTGGTTCGCAGCCTGGAATCGCTCACCAGGGCTCTGGTCAGGGCTGCCACCGTGGAGGCTACCCGCCTCGACCGCCGGGTCTCCTTCCTGGCCACCACCGCATCGGTCACGCCTTTCGTCGGCCTCTTCGGCACCGTCTGGGGGATCATGACCGCCTTCGGCGACATCGGGCGCATGGGCTCGGCCAGCCTGGTGGTGGTGGCGCCCGGCATCTCGGAGGCCCTGATCACGACCGCCATGGGGCTCCTGGCCGCCATCCCGGCCGCCGTGTTCTACAACTTCTTCAACAGCCGCATCAAGGTCCTTTCCTCCATGGTGGATGACTTCGCCCTGGAATTCCTGAACATCGTGGAGCGTAACTTCACATAACGATGCAGGCGGCGGGTGGCGGTGGCGATCAGGGTGGCTCCGGCGCGGCGGCCGTCTACCGCGGGCTGCGCAGCCGCCGTTCCAGCCCGGCTCTGGGCGAGATCAACGTCACCCCGCTGGTCGACGTGGTCTTGGTACTGCTCCTGGTCTTCATGGTCACGGCGCCCATGATGAGCCGGGGCATCGACGTCTCGCTGCCGGTGGCCAACCAGCCCCAGGATCACGAAGAGGACCGGATCACCGTCTCGGTCAACGCCCAGGGACAGATCTTCATCGACGCCAAGCCGGTGAACATGGTGCTGCTCGAAGACCAGCTCCGCGGTCGGATCGAGGGCATGACCTCCAAGGTCGCCTACCTGCGGGCGGACGAGGCGCTCCGCTACGGCAAGGTGATCGAGGTGGTGGACAAGATGAAGAAGGCGGGCGTGGAGCAGATCGGCTTCGTCTACGTCCTCCCCGAAGAGAAGGGCAAGAAGTGATCGACCCGGTCAGCACCGCCATCGCCGCCCGCAGCGCCCTGGATCGGGGCTTCTCGCGCGGTGTCGTGCTGTCGGTGGCGGCCCATCTGTCGCTCTTCGGGGTGGCGATAGGCGCGACCATGCTCCGACCGCGGCAACCGGTGCTCCAGGTCATGGATGGCAAGCTGATCGCGCTGCCTCCCGGCGGTGGCGGCCCCAGCGGTCCCCCACCGGCCCCGGTGGCGCCGAAGCCCGCCCCCGAGCAGCCGCCGGCCCCCCAGCCGGAGCCCCCGCCCAAGGTCGTCAAGCCTCCCAAGGAAGAGCCGAAGAAGGGACTCCCCGAACCGGACGCCAAACGCGCCAAGAAGAAGCCGGAGAAGACACCGCCTTCGCGCACCAGCGCTCCGGCCTCGACCACCGCGCGCCCCACGACCACGGCCTCGTCGCAGTTCCCCGGTCTCGACATGGTCGGTCCCGCGGGACCCGGCGTCCCCGGGGGGACCGACCCCTCCGGCGACTGGTACCTGGCTGGTGTGCAGCGGAAGATCTGGATGATCTGGACCCAGCAGATCCGCGGCGACTTCAACCAACCCGTAACCGTCCTGTTCGCCATCCTGGCCGATGGAACCCTGGATCCCGACGTGCGTGTGATCCAATCCAGCGGCGTCTCCTTGCTCGATAACGCGGCCAAACGGGCCATCTACTCCGCGGCGCCTTTTGCGCCGCTCCCCAAGGACTATGGAACGAACCGATTCACGATCCAGGCCACGTTCAAGCCCACGCCGACGCCTTAGCCTACTGGCGGTATCGGGGCTCGCGATTCCATTCGTTTTGTGGGTCGAGGCGCGGGCTCAGCAGCCCAGCGCAGACGCCAGCCTCGTCTTCGAAGACCTCGGCACACAACGCTTTGCCATCCCCGACTGCATCCCCAAGTCCGGGGACGAGGCCAGCCGCGAGGCCTGCCGCACCCTGACCCAGGTGCTGAAGAGCGACCTTCAGTTCGAGAACCTCTTCAAGTTCGTCCCCGACAACCTGCTGGCGGCGATCCCCCCTTTGAACCCCGACAACCCCAACATGATCGACTTCGGCGGCATCAACGCTTCCATCCTGGTGGTGACGCGGGCTCAGGCCACCGGCTCCGATCTCAGTGTGGAGATGAAGGTCATTTTCGTGAAGTCCGGCCGGGTCATGCTGGCCAAGCGCTATTCGGGCAAGGCCGACAACCCGCGGGTTTTTGCCCACCAGGCGTCCGACGACATCATGACCCTCACTCAGTACCGCGGCGTGGCCCGCACCAAGATCGCCTTCACCTCGGATCGCGACGCCCAGGCGAACCGGAGGACCAAGGAGATCTACATCATGGACTACGACGGCTTCAACCCCCGGCGCGTCACCGTGAACCGGTCCTTGAACCTGCTCCCCGCTTGGAGCCCAGATGGCCGGTCCCTCGCCTATGTCTCCTACCGTCAGGGCGGGCCCGAGGTGTTTCTGGCGCACATCTACGAGGGCCGCAGCCAGAGCCTGACCTCGGGTAAGGACGGCCAGGCCTTCGCCCCCGCCTTCAGCCCCGACGGCAAGCGGATCGCCTACGCCAGCAGCCGCGGCGGCAACATGGAGATCTGGGTGGCGAACGCCGACGGCACCGGGGCACGCCGACTCACCTCCAGCCCCGGTCTGGACACCGCGCCCTTCTGGAGCCCCACCGGCAACGAGATCGCCTTCACCTCGGACCGCTCGGGAACTCCCCAAATCTACGCCATGGACAGCGAGGGCCTCAACGTCAGGCGAGTGACCACGGTGGGCAACTGGAACGACGCCCCCGCCTGGAGCCCCTCCAAGCAGTGGAGCGAAATCGCCTACACCTCGCGCCTCGACGGCGGTTTCGAGATCGCGGTCAAGAACCTGGAAAGCGGCGAGGTGCGGCAGATCACCCAGGGCCAGGGGAGCTGCGAGTACCCCACTTGGGCCCCCTCGGGCCGCCACCTGGCGTTCGCCTGCCGGCGGGGCGGCAAGTGGCAAGTCGCTGTCGCCGACCGCTTGGGCCAACGGGTGCAGTTGCTGCCGGCAGGCGCCGGCAACAACGTGTACCCGGACTGGGGCCCGTGACCGAGAGACCGCGCCGCATTCGCAGGAGTAAGGACATGGTACGTCGTCGCCTTTGGGGCTTGATCGTCCTTGGTATCATGGTTTCCCTCAGCTTCCACGCCTGTGGGGGCAAGAAGCGCCCGCCCGCCGTGGCCCAGGGAGGCAGCAGCTCGTCGTACGGCCGTGACGCATCTTCGCAAGCCCCCTTGCCGCTGGACTCGGGTCCGGACGTGCAGCCCATCGGCAACGACAACACCACCGGCTCCGAGTTCGAGGCCTCGGACCCGCTGACCGGCGAGGGTGGGCCGCTCGAGGACATCCACTTCCCCTACGACCAGGCGGTGCTGACCGAAGAGGCCCGCGGCATCCTGGAGAAGCACGCCCTCTGGCTCCAGAACCATCGCGAAGCGAAGGTGGTGGTGGAGGGACACTGCGACGAGCGCGGGACGGCAGAGTACAACCTGGCGCTGGGCGACAAGAGGGCGCGAGCGGCCCGGGACTACCTGTTGAGCCTGGGCGTGGCGGCGGATCGCCTGACCGGCGTCTCCTACGGGAAGGAGAAGCCCCTCGACCCGGCGAGCAACGAAGAAGCCTGGCTCAAGAACCGCCGGGCCCACTTCACCGTGTCCCGGTAGCGGTCGCGACTGATCGGTCCCCGTCCGGCGCCCGGTCGTATTAGGATGGGTAGGTTCACCCTGGGTTCCTCGGAGGTTGCGCGATGCGACGCCTTTCCATTCTGTGTCTTGCTGGGGCGCCCTGGCTGCTGGGCTCGTCCGCCGCGGCCGCCAGCAAGGAATACGAGCGCCTGGCCATCCAGATGGCCACCCTTCAGGGACAAGTCACCGAGATGCAACGCGGCATCGAGGAGGCCGGCCGCGAGCTGCAACGCTTGAATCAGGCCCTGGCCGACCAGAACGCCCTGCTCAAGAAGGCCGTGGACGACGCCCGGCTCCAGGACGAGTCCCTGAGGACCGGCCTGCGCGAGGTGACCGAGCGCATCGGCGAGATCGCCGAACGACTGGAAGCGAGCCGCCTGGCAAGCGGCTCAGCCGGCCTCCCTCCGGCCAGCTCCCTGCCGCCTACCGCAGCCCCCGGAACTCCCGCCGCCAGCGGTTTTCCAGCCGCTGCCCCGGTGAGCTCGGCGCCTCCGCCCCGCGAGCTCTACAGCCAGGCTTACGCCGACTACGCCCGGGGCAACTATGACCTTGCCATCCAGGAGTACCGGGAGTACCTGAAGAACTACCCCACCACCGAGTTCTCGGACAACGCCCAGTTCTGGATCGGCGAGTGCTACTACTCCAAACAGAAGTATGCCGAGGCGATCGGCGCCTGGGACGACCTGTTTCGCGATTTCCCCAGCAGCGACAAGCTACCCGACGCCCGGCTCAAGAAGGGCATGGCTCTCGACAAGGTGGGGCGCAAGCGAGAGGCCCTCCTCGAGTACCGGCTGGTCGCCGATCGCTATCCGAACTCCGAGGCCGGCCGCAAGGCGCGCGAGAGGCTGAACGCCCAGTAAGCGGGGGCGGGCGCCCTCGCGTTTTCAACATCCACCCTTCATCCGAGGACAGAGACCATGGCGAGCGTCAACCGAGTCATCCTGATCGGCAATCTGGGCCGCGATCCCGAGATGCGCTATACGCAGGGCGGGGAACCGATCGCCAATTTCTCCCTGGCCACCAGCGAGAGCTGGACCGACAAGACCGGCAACAAGCAGGAGCGCACCGAGTGGCACAAGGTGGAGGTGTTCGGCAAGGTCGCCCAGGTGGTCCGCGACTACTGCACCAAGGGTAAGCAGATCTACATCGAGGGCAGCATCCGCTACGACGAGTGGACCGACAAGGACGGCAACAAGCGCTATTCCACCAAGATCCGGGTCAGCGGACCTAACTCGCGGCTGGTGCTCCTGGGCAGCCGGGGCGATGGCGGATCCCGTCCCTCCGCGGTCCAGGAAGGGCCGCCGGAGGAGGTTCACGTCACCGACGACGACGTGCCCTTCTGATCGGATCCCAACCGGCTTAGCGGCCGGGCCTGAGGTGTCGTGGTCAGCCTGCTCGCCATCGAGCGCTACTTGCCGCGTTTCCGCTACCACCAGGATGCGGTGACCGGTTGGGTGAAGGCCTGGTTGACGGAGGACGGCCGCCACGACTCGGCGCGCCTGCTCTCCGTCTACTCCGGCGCCGGGGTCACGAGCCGGGCCAGCGTGGTGCCCATCGAGGAGGTCTTCTCCCCCGGGGACTTCGAGAGCCAGAACGACCGCTATCGCGAGATCGCCATCACCGCCGGGACCGAGGTCTCCGCGCGGGCTCTCCGGGCTTCCGGCCTGGCCCCCGCCGAGATCGCGCTGTTGGTGAGCGTTTCCTGCACCGGCTTCATGATCCCGGCGGTGGACGCCTATGTGGCCGAGGCGCTCGGCCTGGGTCCGCGTTTGGTGCGCGTTCCCATCACCGAGAGCGGCTGCGCCGGCGGCGTGGTGGGTCTCGCGCGGGCCACAGACTTCCTGATCGCCCATCCCGAGAAGGCCGCCCTGGTGCTGGCCCTCGAGTTCGCGAGCCTCACCTTCCAGCGCTGGGACCGCTCCGCCGCCAACGTGGTTTCCGCCGCCATCTTCGGGGACGGCGGCGCGGCCGTCGTGCTGGTGGGTCGCGAGCATCCGCGGTTCGGCGAGGGTCGGGTCCGCATCCTCGACACCGAGAGCCTGTTCTTCAGCGGCACCTCGCACCTGATGGGCTTTCGCCTCCGCAATCAAGGGTTGCAGATCGTCCTGGACCGCGCGCTCACTCCTTTCGTTCGGCGCGAGGTGGCCGGTGTGGTGGACGGTTTTCTGGCGCCGCGCGGCCTGGCGCGGGGGGATGTGCGGCATTGGATCCTGCATCCGGGCGGCCGCAAGATCGTGGAGGCCATGTCCGAGCGTCTCGGCCTCGAAGCGTCGGCTCTGGCCGCCACCGAGCGAGTCCTGTCCGAGCACGGCAACATGAGCTCGGTCACCGTGCTCTTCGTGCTCGACGAGGTCCTGCGAGGTGCGCCGGCGCCAGGGGAACGCGGGCTGGCGGGTGCTTTCGGCCCCGGCTTTGGCGCCGAGTTCGCTCTGCTGGAGTTCTGCTGATCGACCTGAGCCAACGATCGACCGAGCCGGAGCTGCTGGATGCGGGGGTGCCGGAGGCAGAGGTCCGAAGAAGCCTGGCGGACCTTCGCTTCGTGAACCGCTGGCTCGGCAATCGACGGCTCTTGGCGGCCACCGTCTCCGGGTTGCTGGATGGCATCGACAAGCCTCGCCTGCTTGACGTCGGCTGCGGCTCCGGCGACCTGGTGGAGCACTTCCGACGGCAGTGCCCTCGGCCGCTGCTCGCGGTGGGCCTTGACATCAAGCTGACCCATCTCCGATCGGTGCCGCCCCTGGTGCGGACGGTGGTTGCGGATGTTCGTCAGCTTCCCTTCCCTCCGGGGAGCTTCGACGTGGTCACCGCATCCCTGTTCCTGCACCACTTCGACACCGCGGAGCTGGTCCCGCTCCTGCGGGGGCTCCACCTGCTGGCCCGGCGGGCGCTGGTGGTCAACGATCTGAGGCGCGCCCGCGTGCCCTACCTTTTCGGACGTCTGGCTTTCTCCTGGCTCTTCGCCTCGCCGGTCAGCGTGGCCGACGGCCTGGTCTCCATCAGGCGGGGCTTCCGGTGCTCCGAGCTTCAAGACGCCTTCAAGAACGCTGGGATTCCGGTGCGCGTTGAGCGAAGCTGGCCCTACCGATTGCTGGCGGTTGCCGAGACGGACCGCGGAGGCGATCACGCCTGACGCTCGCGACGTGATCGTGGTGGGCGGTGGACCGGGGGGAGCCGCCACCGCCATCTTCCTGCGCCAGTGTGGGTGCGACGTGCTGCTCCTCGACCAGGCGCGCTTCCCCCGCGACAAGGTGTGCGGCGAGGGCATTTCGCCGGAGGCCTGGCGCTTGCTCGATCTCCTCGATGCGAAAGCAGCCGTCGAGGCCCTTCGTCCGTTTCCGCTGCGGGGCATGAAGCTCCTGGCGCCCGACGGGACCGCCGTCCAGGGCAGCTACCGCGACCGACAGGGGCTCGCGGTCCGGCGCCTTGACTTCGACCTGGCCCTTGTCCAAGTCGCCAGGGCCTCCGGCGTCGAGGTGCAGGAGGCCACCCGGGTGGTCGACCTGCTGACGGTTGGGGCTCACACCCGCGGGGTGGTGGTCGACCGCGGACGGGGCCCCGAGGCTCTCTGGGCCAGGCTGGTGATTGGAGCCGACGGCCGTCGCAGCCTGGTGGCTCGCAAGCTGGGCCTGCTGGCCGAGCATCCCCGATTCCGGAAGTTCGCGGTCCGTGGCTACTGGGAGGGCATGGAGGGCCTGGAAGAGCGGGGCGAGATGCACGTGGGTGGCGGGGGCTACTGCGGCATCGCACCTCTCTCGCCGACCCGGGCCAACGTGACCTTTGTCCTCGATCGAGCCGAGATGGCGTCCGCCGCGGGTGACCTCGACGGCTTCTACCGGACCGCACTCGGTCGTCGCTGGCCCCGAATCGCCGAACGGCTGGACCGGGCCAGGTTGTGCGACCGGGCGCGGGCGGTGGGACCCCTGGCCTTGGTGTCCCGAGGCGCCTCCGCGCCCGGTGTGCTCCTGGTGGGCGACGCCGCCGGCTTCTTCGACCCTTTCACCGGCGAAGGCGTCACCCTGGCCTTGCGCAGCGCCGAGCTGGCCAGCCGGGTGGCGAACCAGGCCCTCCATTCCACAGGGGACGCCGACCTCGGCGGCTACGACCGCGAACGTCACGTCGCCACCCGGGCCAAGTTCCGCTTCAATCGTTTGCTGCAGACGGTGGTGGGACACCCCGCCCTTGCCAACCTGGTGGCTCATCGCCTGACGCGGCACCCGGAGCTGGCCGACCGGCTGGTGAGCGTGGCCGGCGACTTCGTCCCCGCCCGCAGCGTCCTGGGCCCCGGCTTTCTGATGCGGCTGCTCCTCGGCTGAGTTTCAGCGGGCCCGGGCCACGATGCGGTAGGTGACGACCAGCTCGTCCTTGACCTTGACCACGCCGGCCACCGACAGCGGCCGTATTCCGAAGTCGGTCTGGCGCAGCACCGCAGTACCGCTGGCGGCGAGGGTGTCGCCCTCGATTTCGGTGCGAAGCGGCAGCTTCAGCCGCTTGGTGACACCGTGCAGGCCGAAGTCGCCCTCCACCACCAGGTCCCACGGTCCCGCCCCGGTGCGTCGACCGGACACGCCTACCGACCGAAACGCGATCGCGGGAAAGCGCACCGCGTCGAGCACCTTTGGCCCCACCATGTTCGCCTGCACCTTGGGCACGTCCTCCGGGGGTTCGCCCTTGCCGGTGACACGCAGGCCTGCCGCCTCGAAGAAGAGGGCCACCGACGATCCCTTGAAGTCCTCCGGGTCGGCCCTGACCTCGCCCGCCAGCGAAGCCGCAAGAACCTCATGCTGGTGCCCGGCAAAGCTGAAGAGGCCCGACTTGCCCACCAGGATCGTCACCTGGCTGCGCTCGGCCAGCACCACGTAGACTCGCTCTGAAGCGACCACCGGTGGGGCCAGCGCCAGACAGACCACCGCGAATGCCGTTCCTACCATGGGACCTCCTTACGAGTCTATTCCCGAACGCTCGGTCGCGCCCCCTTCGAGTAGAATGTGCGCCTGCCGTGGGTAGCCCGGAGAGGGGCCGGGCACGCGGAGGAGGTTTCTTGGCGACGCAATCGATCGACAGGCTGCAAGGGCTGGACGTCAAGACCCTGCTCGGACTCTACCGGACCATGTACCTCTCCCGTCGTCTCGACGACAAGGAGATCCAGCTCAAGCGCCAGAACCGCATCTACTTCCAGATCAGCGGCGCCGGCCACGAAGCCGTGCTGGCGGCGGCGGGGATGGCGTTCACGCCGGCTCACGACTGGTTCTACGCCTACTACCGCGATCGTGCCCTGCTGCTGCAACTGGGGATGACCCCGCTCGAGATGCTGCTGTCGGCGGTCGGCGCCAAGGACGACCCCAACTCAGGGGGTCGCCAGATGCCCTCGCACTGGGGTCATCCAGGACTCCACGTGGTGAGCCGTTCCTCCCCCACCGGAACCCAGTTCTTGCAGGCGGTGGGCTGCGCCGAGGCCGGGCTCTTCCTCGCGTCGGGCGGGGAGATGGCGAGCCGGCCCTCCTTTCGCTCGGACGAGGTCGTCTACTGCTCCACCGGCGACGGCACCACCTCCCAGGGCGAGTTCTGGGAGAGCCTGAACACCGCCTCCAACAAGAAGCTGCCCATCCTGTACCTGGTCGAGGACAATGGTTATGCGATCTCGGTGCCCACCGAGGTGCAGACGGCGGGGGGGAGCATTTCCAAGCTGGTGCGCTTGTTCCCCGACCTGCTGGTGCGGGAGGTGGATGGCTGCGATCCGCTGGCCAGTCTCAAGGTGTTGCGAGAGGCCGTCGCCTGGTGCCGAGGACGCCGGGGCCCCGCCCTGGTCCACGCTCGGGTGATCCGGCCCTACTCGCACTCACTCTCCGACGACGAGTCGCTCTATCGTTCTGCGGCCGAACGGGAGGCAGACGCCCGCCGGGATCCCCTCACCAGCTTCCCGCGGTTCCTGCTCGCCGAAGGCGTCGCCACCGAAGACGAGCTGCAGGCGCTCCGGGAGGAGGTAGACCGGGAGGTTGGTGAGGCGGCCGATCAGGCCCTGGCGGCGGCCACGCCCGACCCCGCCTCGGTGACCCTCCACGTCTACTCGCCGGACGTCGATCCCTGCGCAGCCGCTTTCGCAAGCCAGCCGGAGCCCACCGGAGATCCCAAGACCATGGTGGACCTTCTGAACGCCTGCCTGCACGACGAGATGGCCCGCGACCCCGGGGTCTTGGTCTTCGGCGAGGACGTGGCCGATTGCAGCCGCGAGGGAAGCCTGGCGCAGGTCAAGGGCAAGGGCGGGGTCTTCAAGGTCACCCACAACTTGCAGCGGAAGTACGGCTCCCGGCGGGTGTTCAACTCGCCGCTGGCCGAAGCCAACATCGTGGGGCGTGCCATCGGCATGGCGACCCGGGGCCTGAAGCCGGTGGTGGAGATCCAGTTCTTTGACTACATCTGGCCCGCCTACATGCAGATTCGCAACGAGCTGGCTCTGCTCCGCTGGCGCTCCAGCGGCGCCTTCAAGTGCCCGCTGGTGATTCGGGTGAGCTACGGCGGCTACCTGCAAGGGGGCGCCGTCTACCACAGCCAGTGCGGTGAGGTCCTCTTCACCCACATCCCGGGGCTCAGGGTGGTGATTCCGTCGAACGCCCAGGATGCGAACGGCCTCCTGCGCACCGCCATCCGTTGCGACGATCCGGTACTCTTCCTGGAGCACAAGCACCTCTACCGCCAGACCCACAACAAGGGGATCTACCCGGGTCCCGACTACCGGATCCCCTTCGGTCAGGCGGCCCTGCGCCGGGAGGGAACCGACGTCACCCTGGTGACGTTTGGCGCCCTGGTCCAGCGCTCCCTGGTGGCAGCCCGCCAGTTGGAGGCGGAGGGGATCAAGACCGAGATCATCGACCTCCGAAGCCTCTCGCCGTACGATTGGCAGGCGATCGCCGGCAGCGTCAAGAAGACCGGGCGGGCGTTAGTGGCTCACGAGGATTGCCTGTCTTGGGGTTACGGGGCCGAGATCGCCGCCCGCATCGGAAGCGAGCTGTTCGAGCATCTGGACGCCCCGGTGAGGCGGATCGGTGCGCTCGACACCTTCGTGGGCTACAGCCCGGTGCTGGAGGATGCGATCCTGCCCCAGGTCGCCGACCTGGCCCGGGCGATCCGGGAGTTGAAGGCGTACTGAAGCTGGGCGGCGGCGATCAGGTTGGGCGCTCAGCGGACGACCACGGTCGATTGGATACTCCCTGCCGGCCCCGGTCAGGCGAGGACTCCTCGCCGCCCGCGTCACCCTTCACGCCGATTCGAAGCCGTCGCGGAAGATGAGGTCGACTAACTTGTCGGCCAGCTGGTTCAGGTAGCACTCGAGGTTCGTGTACCCCGGGACGCCCGTCAGGGGGATGGACAGCTCGGTCCCGTTGTGATCGGGGACGCTTGGGTTCAGGCCGTGAGCCAGCTCCCAGGCGTCCGGCATCCCGTCGTTGTCGCTGTCCGTCGGCGCCGGAGGCGGCGAGCCGGGTGGGAAGTCGAAGAGGTAGGCGTCACCGTAGGGGTTGGTGTCCCGAGGCGCGGGATCGAAGCTGCCGGTCCTGACCGGCTCCATGAGTCGCCGGTCCATGGGGTCCCGTGGCCAGGCGCCGGCATTGCGCAGCGCATACTCCCTGAGGACGAGCGACGGGAGGTAGTTGACAGGCGGGAAGTCGTGACGCGTTCCGCGGGCATAGAAGGGCGGCGTGCTGGGTGGCGACGGCTGGCTCGGGTAGTCGTTGCAACAGTAGTTGAGCTGGAAGTCGGTCCGCTCGGGGTAGAGGTTCAGCCGGTTGTCGCTCCAGTAGGTTGAAGTCTGGTTAGGTGGAAGCGGGTCCGGGAACCAGATCATGCCGAACGGGAATCCTGGCCGCGCGTAGGCGTAGTTGCCCACCCAGTTCATGCGATAGTAGACGGAGTTCGACGCCCCCGGCCCGTAGGGGAAGGTCTCCCGAGTCACGTCGATGAAGTAGCCGGGATCCCACAGCAGGTTCTGGGAGAGCTCCAGGTCCATCACCGTGTTGGCCGCTGCGGCGCTCTCGCGGCTGATCTCGGGCATTCGCCCCAGGATGCGGTTCCACACGTTGTGAAGGATGGAGAGACGCGTGGTCTCGTAGTTCACCGTCGGGTCGGAGTAGTTGATGAGCATCCCGCCAAGCCCCGCGTGGTCCCCCAGGGTTTCGGCGATGATGGAGTTCTGGATCGTTATGTCATTCGAGAAGGACAGCTGGACCGCCTCGTCGGTGGCGTTGGCGACCGAGAGGTGGTCGACGATGGCCCGCCGGGTGTGCAGCAACCGCAGGCCGTCGTCGAAGCCCCCGATCCCCGGCCGCGTGCGCAGGTGGCGCAGAATCCAGTTGTCCGCCGTCTGCGCGGTGAGGATGCAGATGGGGTCGCCGTCGCAGTACGGCTCCTCGGTGGTGTGGAATCCGCGGACCACGATGCCTCCGGGCGATGTCTGCCCGGCGATGGTCACGTCGTCCGTCACCAGTTGGACGTCGGCATCGATGAGGCCGCTGACCTTGAAGAGGATGTAGCGGGGTCCGGTCTGGCTGACGGCGTCCTGGAAGGAACCCGGACCGCCTGGGTTCAAGTTCGTGACGTAGATCACACGACCGCCCCTACCGCCGGAGGCGACGGCCCCGAAGCCCTGGGCTCCCGGAAACGAGGGTGGAGATTGGGCCGCGGCCCAACAGGGGGCGCCGACCAGGATCGAAGCCAACAGGACGCGCAAGCTCATGAACGCCATGATCGGCCGGGGCCTTGCCCAAGTCCTGACCGGAGCCTGATCTCTGGGTGACCGGAGGCTGACCGGCCCCCCGAGGCACGGACCCTACCGCAGGGGATCGCCCAGCTCGATCAAGTAAAGGTCGGCTTCGACTGTCTGGACCAGGGCCAAGAAGCCCTGCGGACCGCGAGGCTGAAGATCGAACAGACCCCAGAAACCGGGCATCGGCGGCGGAACCAGGTCGAGGCGCTCGGGGCGCACCTCGCCCCCGACCGACACCCTCGCCAGCGCGGGTTGTCCCCGTTCGGAGACCAGGACCCGGAGGCTCCGGCTGTCCGCAGTCCAGAGCGGTGCCGCCTCGAAGCTTCGGACGGGCGCCCAGCCCAGCCGCCGCCCGTCGGCTGCTGCAAACAGGTGGAGCCCAGAGCCCTGGGCGCTGCGCCCGCAGGCTGCGATGGATTGCCCGTCGGGGGACCACGCTGGCCTAACGAAGCGCCCTTCGGCCAGGGTCCGCTCGATGCCCGTCTCGACCTCGACCACGATCAGGCCTCCCGGCTGGCGGCCTGGCGATCGCTGCGCCACCAGGCGGCGCCCGTCGGGCGAGAAGGCTGGCGCGATCGTCTCCACCGGAGTTCCCGATATGCGCCGAACGGATCCTCCCGCCGCGTCCATCCACCAGACCCCCTCGGCTCCGGAGGCGGTGCGGACGAACGCGATGGCGCGGCCGTCGAAGGAGTAGGCGGGGGCGAAACCCCGTCCCAGGGATCGATCGGTCATGGTCTCGAGGTCCAGGACGCCCAGGGCGTTCTCGCCGGGACCAGCGTCCCAGTCGTCGTAGGCCACCAGTCGCCCCTGCGGATGGATCGAGAAGGACGCGTAGCTGGCTCGCGGTGCGACTTGCTTGCTGAGGCGACCGTCCGGTCCCGCCAGCCACAGCAGCCATTGCCACTGCTCGCCGGTGTAGAGAACATGGCGCCCGTCCCGGGAGACCGCGGGGTACCGGTGGATGTTGGCGCCGCTGGTCAGGGCCCGAGGCGGACCGCCGTCCAGGGGAACCGCCCACAGGTTGGACCGACCCGCCCAGTTGCCATCGCAGACCAGCGTCGCGCCGCCGGGCGCCCAGGCGAGGGTTTGCACGCCCACCCGCCCGACCGGCCGAGGCACTCCCCCGGACGCCGCCACCACCCAGGCCCGCTGGCCACTAACGAAGGCGAGGCTGCGGCCATCAGGGGACCAGCTCAGCGTGTCTTCCGAACCCGATCCGGTGAGGGTGGCGACCAGGCGCTCTTCCCCGCCGGGGTCGAGCCTGGTGGCGAGGAGGGCTCGCTCTCCGTTAGGCATAGGGCGCAGGAAGGCCAGTTCCTGTCCGCTCGGAGACCAGGCGGGCAGCAGGCCGTCCGGGGAGGCCAGGCTCTCAGACCGGCCGTCCAGGGCGAGGATCCACAGGTCGAAGCGCCCGCTGCCGAAATCGTGCCGGGCGAAGGCCACCCGCCTGCCGTCCGGGGAAAAGCGGGGAGACACCTCCTCGGCAGGCGTATTCGTCAGCCGTTCGGGGACGCCGCCAGCCAGCGATCCGAGCCACAGATCGAACTGGCCCTGGGCCTGGTGCTGGGAGGCAAAGACGTAGCTCCGGCCATCAGGAGAGAGGTCGCCGTCCATCTCGCGCTCGGGGAAACCGGTGAGGCGGCGGATACGCGGGGTTGAGGACTCGCTCCCCCGGGACGTCAGCAGGACCCAGGCTCCGCCACCGGCGAGCCCGACGACTCCTACGAGCGCGAGCAGATGCGCCCAGCGGCGACCGGAAGCGAGGGAGGGCGGCCCGGGATGGCTCGGCTGCACGGCCTCGACGGCGGGCAAGAAGCGGTAGCCGCGGCGAGGGACGGTCTGCACCAGCCGTGGCTCGTCGACCTCGTCGCCCAGGGCCCTGCGCAGCCGGCGCACCGCCTGGGTCAGCGCCTCTTCGTTCACCACGGTGTCGGGCCAGAGCGCCGCCACCAGGTCCTGTTTGGTCACCAGGTTGGGGGCGCTCCGTACCAACAGCACCAGAGCCTCGAAGACCTTGGGCTGAAGCGGAATCTCCTCACCCCCGCGCGTCAGGCGGGAGTTGGCGGGGTCCAGCTCGTAGTCCGCAAAACGATAGAGGGTCCGGCGCTCCACCCCCAACCTACCCGGCCGACGGCTGCGGCCGGCAAGCCGTCTTGCCGCTCCCGGTGCCTTGGCGGCGAATCCTCACGGCTTCGAGGTGCCCTCCCGCCCGTAGCGGTCTTCCAGGCGGACCACGTCGTTGAGCTCGGGCGTCGACACCTCGATGATGTCGCAATCATCGAGAGCGGTCATGCGGTGGACGGTGCCGGGCGTGATGTGAAAGACGTCCCCGGGGTTCATCTCCTTCACCGCCAACGGGCCGACTTCTCCGGCGGCGCGGGTCTCGAAGCGGAGACGCCCGGCCTGGATCAGGATGGTCTCGTCCTTCACGTTGTGGTACTGGAGGGACAGGCTCTCCCCCGCCTTCACGTGCAGGATCTTGCCCACATAACGATCAGTACGGGCCCACCACAGCTCGTAGCCCCACGGCTTGTCGACACGTTGGCTCACTCGTCTCTCCTCAACTGGGGATCAGGCCGCCGGTGGCCGACTCACAGGGAGCAACGATGCTTCCCAGGGCGGCTCTCAGTCGGCACTCGATCTCCGCCGCCGTCGGCAACTCCAGGCAAGCCGCCACCAGCGGACCCAAGGTCTTGATCTCCACGGTCCGAATCGCCATCTTGACCCGGGGGATGGCGGCTGGGTTCATCGAGAGCTGGCGCACTCCCAACCCCAGAAGAACCAGCGCCTGCAGCGGGTCCGCCGCCATCTCGCCGCAAACCGCCACCTCGGTGCGGTGGCGGGCTCCCGCGTCCACGACCGCCCGCAAGGTCCTGAGCACGGCCGGGTGCAACGGCTGGTAGTAGCGGGCGACGCGCGGGTCGCTCCGATCCACGGCCAGCAGGTACTGAATGAGGTCGTTGGTGCCGATGCTCAGGAAGTCCACAGCGCCGGCCAGGAGGTCGGCACAAAGAGCCGCGCTCGGAACCTCAACCGTCACCCCAACCGAGACCCCTTCGCCGATGACCTGATCCGCCGCCTTGACCTGGTCGCGGCTTTCCTGGAGCAGGGAGAGGGCGCGGCCCAAGTCCTCGGCCCCGGCAATGAACGGGAACATGATGCGCAGGGGGCCAAAGGCCGAAGCCCTGAGCAGAGCGCGAAGCTGGGTCCGGAAGACGTCGGGAGCCCGGTCCAACAACCGGGTCGCTCTCTCTCCCATGGCCGGGTTGGGGCTGGTGGGTCCGGCGGGGGCGATGTCCTCCAGCCCCACGTCCCAGGTGCGAACCGTGACCGGCTCCGGATGCATCTGCTCCAGCAGTCGCCGATAGACCTCGAACTGCCGTTCCTCCGTCGGCCACTCCCGGCTCCGTCCTAGCAGGTATTCGGACCGGAAGAGCCCGATGCCCTGGGCTCCGTAAAGCCGAGCGGTGCCGGTTTCGTCCGGGAACTCCACGTTGGCGCGCAGGATGACGGTGACGCCGTCGCGGGTCACCGCCGGCAGAGCGCGCGTGTCCTGGAACTGCCGTTCCTCCAGGGCCTCCCGCTCCTGGGTGGCCCGGAAGCGCTCCAGGGTGGGACCGGAGGGCTCGACCACCACCCGACCTCGGCTGCCGTCCACGATTACCAGAGCGCCCGGCGGCACTCGTTCGGTGGCATCCTCCAACCCGACCACGCAAGGCACCCCAAACGAGCGAGCCAGGATGGCGGTGTGGTAGGTGCTGGAGCCGGCGTCGGTGGCGATCGCCAGCACCCGTTCCCAGTCCAGCTCCGCCGCCTCCGAAGGCGTCAGGTCCCTGGCCACGATGACGAAGCTCCCCGGCAGCCGGGACAACGACGGCGCCTCGTTGGCGCCCCGCAGGTTGAGCTGGATGCGGCCCAGGACGTCGTCCAGGTCGGTGCTGCGTTCGCGGAGGTAGGCGTCGGTGAACTCCTCGAACAGGGCGTGGAGCTGCTCGGAGACGGTGCGCAGAGCCCACTCGGCGTTCACATGGTCCTCGCGGATCACCGCCACCGCTCGGTCCAGGAGCAGCGGGTCTTCGAGCATCAGCAGGTGGGCATCGAAGATGTAGGCGTGAGGCATGCCCACCTCCCGCGACAGCCGCTCCTTGATGGCCTGCAACTGCTGGCGGGAGGCTTCGACGGCCCGCACCAAACGCTGAACCTCGGTCTCCACCCGATCCGGCGAGAGCAGCAGGCGGAACACCGGCACCACCTCCCGCTCGACCAGGAGAGCCTGGCCCACCGCGATGCCCGGCGAGACGCCGTGCCCCTCGAGCTCCATCAGGGGGTCTCGCCGAAGCCCGACTCGACCAGCGTGGCCAGGGCCTCCAGCGCCGGGGCCTCATCCTCTCCGTCCGCCGTGAGCTCCAGGTCGGTCCCGTGGGAGGCGGCCAGGAGCAGGATCCCCAGGATGGACTTGCCGTCCATGGCCTTGCCGTTCCTGGCCACCGTCACCCGTGCCTTGAAGCGGCTGGCGGTGTGGACGAAGCGCGCCGCGGCCCGCGCGTGCAGCCCCAGCCGGTTCTTGATCTTCACCCGCCGGCGGATCACGAGGGCTTCTTCTCCAGGAGCTCGCTGGCCACATAGATCGCCCCCTTGCCTTGTTCGCGCACGATCCGGGCGACCTCAACCAGGTCCCCCTCGCGCAGGGTGGTCAGCTTGATCAGCATCGGCAGGTTCACGCCGGTGACGATCTCCACCCGGGGCGACAGGAAGGCCAGCGAGACGTTGGTGGGCGTGCCCCCGAACATGTCGGTGAGAATCAGCACCGGCTCGCCCCCGGCCTCTTGGAGGGCCCGCTCGATGGCCGCCCGGGCCACCGTCATATCGTCGCTCCAGCCGATGGACACGGCGGCAATGCGGGAGATCTCTCCCACGATGGCGCGAGCGGCGGCGACCAGCTCGTGGGCCAGCTGTCCGTGAGTGATGACGACGATCCCAATCATGCGCTCCTCTCCTCAGGCCTGGCGGACGTCGCGATGGCGAACCCGCACCGCGCAACCGCTGGTTTTGAGGTGGGCCCCCAGGGTCTCAGCCATCATGACCGATCGGTGGCGGCCCCCGGTGCAGCCCACCGCAATCGTCAGGTAGCTCTTCCCCTCCTGCTTCGAGCGCGGGATCACGAACGCCAATAGCGACTCCAGCTGGCTCAGGTAGGCCGAGAGGTCCGGCTGCCGGCGCAGGTAGCGGACCACGGGCCCGTCCAGGCCGGTCAGGGGTTTGAGCTTGGGCACGAAGTTCGGGTTAGGCAGGAAGCGGACGTCGAAGACGAAGTCGGCCTCCGAAGGCAGGCCGTACTTGTAGCCGAAGGACATCACGGTGACCACGAAGGGCGCCGTCTCGCCGGCCCGACCGAAACGCTCTCGCACGTAGTCGCGCAGCTCGTGAACCGTGCGATCCGAGGTGTCGAGGATGAAGTCGGCCAGCTTGCGAATCGGCCGCAGCGCCAGGCCTTCCTCGCGAATGCCCTCCACCACCGGCTGATTGATGGCCAGCGGGTGAGGCCGCCGCGTCTCGCTGAAGCGCCGCAGCAGCGCCTTTTCCTCGGCTTCCAGGAAGAGCAGGCTGACCGCGATTCCCTGCTCCTTGAGCTTGCGGAAGGCGCCGGGGAAGCGCTCCAGGAAGTCGGGCTCCCGGATGTCGAGGACCAGCGCCGAGCGGCGGAGTTCCTCGGAAGAGCGGATCAGCTCTGCGAAGCGAGGAATCAGGGCCGATGGCAGGTTGTCGACGCAGAACCACCCCAGGTCTTCGAGGGCCCGGGCCACGTGCGTCTTGCCCGACCCCGAGAGCCCGGTGATCACCAGGATCTCCGGGCTCTCTCCGAGGCCGAGCCGCCGGCGCCTAGCCATGTCGGGCGGCCCGCTGAGTCCGCCGTTGCCGGGCCGAGCTTCCCTGCCTGACGGCCGCGCCTTCTGCCTCCAGGATCTCGTCCACCTGATCCACCAGGCGTCGTGCCGCGTCGTAGCCCCGAGCCTTGAGCAGCTCGTTGCGCGCCGCCACCTCCACCAACAGGGCCAGGTTCCGTCCCGGCGCCACCGGCATACGGATGAGCGGAACGTCCACGCCCAGGATGGCGTAGGTCTCCTGGCGCAGCCCCAGGCGATCGTACTCCTTGCCGGTCTCCCAGCGCTCCAGGCTCACCACCAGCTCCACCCGCTTCGACATGCGGATGGAGGAGACGCCGTACAGGTCCTTGATGTTGATGACCCCGAGTCCGCGCAGCTCCATGTGGTTCCGGGTAAGCCCCGGAGATGAGCCCACCAGCGCGTCGGCCATGCGCAGCAGGTCCACCACATCGTCGGAGATCAGCCGATGGCCGCGGTCGATGAGGTCGAGCGCGCACTCGGATTTGCCGATCCCGCTCTCTCCCACGATCAAGACCCCCAGACCGAACACGTCGAGCAGCACCCCGTGCAGGTGCATGCGCAGGGCCAGCCGCTCCTCCAGAAAGGCCGAGAGCTGCTTGATGAGGGGCGTGGACTCGGTAGGTGTCACCATCACCGGCACGCCCCGAGCTTCGGCCTCGGTCAGCAGCTCTTTGGGAGGCTTCAGTCCCTTGGTGACGACGAAACAGGACACGTGGCAGCGGGCGACCCGGCGCAGGATGGAACGGCGCATGGCCGGTGCCAGGGTCCCCAGGTAGGTGATCTCGCTGCCTCCCAGGATCTGGACCCGGCCGTATCGGAGATACTCGGTGAAGCCGGTGAGGGCCAGTCCGGGTCGCTGGACTCTGGACTGTTGAATCACGTGCTCCAGGCCGGTCCGGCCCGCCACCAGCTTGAGGGAGAGCCCCTCCCCGGCCCGTTCCAGGAGCTCCCGAACCGAGATGGTGGGCGCCGCGGTTTCCCGGGATCCGCTCTCCACCGCGGCTCAGGCCTCGGGCTCGATCAACCCTAGGTTGCCGTCCTTGCGCCGGTAGAGCACGTTCATGCGTTCGGTGGCGGCGTCGCGGAACACCAGGAACCCGTCGTCGGAGGCGCTCACCTCCAAGAGGGCCTCCTCCACCGTCATCGGCTTGGGCACGAAACGCCGGCTGCGGATGATGCGCGGCAGGCCCTCTCCGCGGGAATCGCCCGAAGGCACCACCCCCGCCCACAGAGCGGTGGTGCGCGGCCCGCCCCGACGCTTGCGCTCGCGCAGCTTGCCGGTGTGCCGCTGCGCTTGACGCGTGAGCTTCTCGATCACGGTGGAGAGCGAGCCCCCGAGGTCCCCGCTCTCCTCGGCGGCGGTCAAGCTGAGGTGGGGGGAGTGGACGCTCACCTCAGCGATCTGGCGGTGCTTGTCGGCGGCCAGGATCACGTGCACGTGGCTGATGCCGCGCAGCACCCTCTGGAGCTTGCTGAGCTTGCGCTCGGCCAGCCCCCGGATCTCGTCGGGGACCTCGACGCCGCGACCGGTGAAGTCAATCTGCATGGCCTCTGCCTCCCTCGTCAGTGCACCGACTTGCGAAGGTTCGACGGCGGTATGCGCAGTTCCTCGCGATACTTGGCGACGGTGCGGCGAGCCAAGGGCAACCCGTCGCTCTCCAGGATCTCGGCGATTCGGGAATCGGACAGGGGGTGACTCGAGTCCTCCCCGTCGATCAGCTGGCGGATTCTCTCCTTGATGGTCACCGAGCTCACGGCCTCCCCCATGGTGGAGGTAATCCCGCTGTGGAAGAAGAAGCGCATCTCGTAGACGCCCCGGGGGGTGTGCATGTACTTGTTGGCCACCACCCGGGAGACCGTGGACTCGTGCATGCCGATGTCGCTGGCCACGTCGCGCAGCACCAGCGGTCTCAGGTGCGGGATGCCGTGGTCCAGGAAACCACGCTGGTGGCGCACGATGGAGTCGGCCACCTTGTAGATGGTGCGCTGCCTCTGGTCCACGCTCTTGAGCAGCCAGAGCGCGCTCCTGAGCTTGTCCTTGACGTAGGCGCGGGTCTCCTCGGAGTTCCCTTCCTTGCCGTCGAGCATCTTCCGATAGGTGGGGCTGATGCGCAGCTTGGGCAGGCCGTCGTCGTTCAGGATGATCTTGTACTCGTCCCCCTCTTTCACCACGAAGACGTCGGGGACCACGTAGGTGGAGCGATCCGGGCTGTGTTTGGTCCCGGGCTTGGGGTCCAGGTGGCGGATGATCTCCAGGTGATGAGCGATCTCCTCCGCGGTCAGCGACATCTGACGGCCGATCTCGGCGTACTGGTGGCTCTGCAACTGCTTGATGTGGTCGCGCACCATGATGTCGGTGGGAGAGCCCTCGAGCCCCAGGTGCCGGAGCTGCAAGCGCAGGCACTCGGTGAGATCGCGGGCCGCCACCCCGGGGGGATCGAGGAGCTGCACCACCGCCAGCGCTTTCTCCACCTCGGCCATCGGATAGGGGCCCAGGTTGGCAATCTCCTCGACCGAGGCCCGCAGCATGCCGTCCTCGTCCACGTTCTGGATGATGGCGTCGCCCACCTCCAGCAGCAGCTCGTCGGAGGTCGACATGTGGAGCTGCCACAGCAGATGGTCGTAGAGGTCGGGGGTGGTGGTGAGCGTGTTCTCGATGGGCGGGAGCTCGGGAACCTCCATGGAGGCCCGGGTGCGCCGCTGATCGGCGTCGTCCAGGTAGTCCTCGAAGAACTTCTCGATGTCCAGGTCCTTCAGGGGGTCGGTCTTCTCGGCCTTCTCGACGGCCTCTTCCTGCGCCACCTCCTCGGCCATGGTCTCCTGGGCCGGGACCTCCTCGAGGAGGGGGTTCTCCATCACCTCCTGCTCCAGAACCTCGGCCAGCTCCAAGGTGGTGAGCGGCAAGAGCTTGATCGCCTGCTGCAGCGAGGGGGTGAGGATCAGCCTTTGCGATAGGCGTTGCGAAAGGCCCAGCTTTTGTTGGATGCCCACGGTCAGCGACCGGGTCCATGCGCCGCGACCGAAGGGAGGTCGGCCGCCGCCACCATGCGGGGGGCTCGCGCTCCCCGAGCCGCCGGACACGAATCGCGCCGAGTTCCGGCGCTACGTCTAGAGTTCCCGGTCATGCGCATCCAGTTGAAAACCCTCTCCCAGGTAGACTCTCCGGACCTCCTCATCGGAGGCGAGCTCCCCCGGCGTGCCCGACCGGAAGACCGAACCCTCCTTGAGGATATAGGCGCGGTCGGTGATTTTCAAGGTCTCGCGGACGTTGTGGTCGGTGATCAGAACGCCGATCCCCCGCTCCTTCAGATGGCCGATGATCCTCTGAATGTCGAGAACGGCGATGGGATCGATGCCGGCAAAGGGCTCGTCGAGCAGGATGAAGGCCGGCGAGGTGGCCAGCGCGCGACTGATCTCCAAGCGGCGGCGTTCGCCTCCGGAGAGCGTGTAGGCGGGCTGGCGAGCCATGGACAGGATGCCCAGCTCCTCCAGCAGCTCACGGGCCTTGGCGCGCCGCTCCCCCGGGGGCACCCCCAGCGTCTCCAGGATGGCCAGGATGTTCTCCTCCGCGGTCAGGCCCCGGAAGACGCTTGCCTCCTGCGGCAGGTAGCCGATCCCGGCTCTTGCCCGCTGGTACATCGGCAGGCCGGTGATGTCCTGCTGGCCCAAGAACACCTGGCCACCGTCGGGCCGGGTGAGACCCACCACCATGTAGAAGGTGGTGGTCTTCCCCGCGCCGTTGGGGCCGAGCAGGCCCACCACCTCGCCGGTGCGGATCTCCACGTCCACTCGATCCACCACCACGCGGCGGCCGTAGGACTTGGTGAGCGATCGGGCGCAGAGGACGGTGGCCTCGGGGTTTCGCAGTTGGGAGGAGGCTCGAACCGGAGCAGTAGCGGCGCTCAAAACTTGGGGGGCTCCTTCCTGAAGATGGTCTCGGTGCGGACCGCCTCTCGGCCGTCCACGGTGACGCGCTCGTCGCCCACGTGGAAGAGGAGAGAACGGCCCTGGATTTCCTGACCGGGATCCTTGAGGGTGACCCGATCGCCCACCAGCAGCATGGTCTGGTCGCTGGGGGTGTAAGTCGCGAAAGCACCCGTCGCCTTACGACTACCCTGCTGAACCTCAACCGGCTCGCCCGCTCGCAGGCTGGCCACGCCGGCGCCGTCGTCGGTCAGCAGCAGGGTGGCCGCCGGGCTTTTGGTGGCGATGTCTCCCTGACGAATGCTCACGGCGCCCCGGTACAAGATCCGGCCACTCCCCTCGTCGTAGTCCATCTCCGCGGCTCGCGTCTCCAGCTTGGCCACCGGGTCCGAGCCCTCCGCCGCCTTCGGGTTCAGGAGGCCCAGGACCTCGCCGCGACCCTCCAGACGGCGCCCTTTGGGTGTTTCCTGCAGGCGGATGGCGTGGGCCCGGATCTCGTCCTTGCCGGAGCGCAACAGGGCCCCCTCTCGATAAAGACCGGTGCGGGTGTTCGAGACGTAGTCGAGGAAGCGGGCGGTGATGACGGCCGGCTCCTCCTTACCTGCCAGTAGCCCACCGCGTCCGTTCTTCCGCTCCAGGATGCTCTGCACCTCCTCCTTCGCCGTCACATCGTTGGTCCGAGTTCCAATCACGATGTTCTGGGCCTTGAGGTGGGTCCCTTGTTCGCCGTCCCACAGCTCGGGGCGAGTGAACAACTCGAGCGTCGCCGGACCCGCCGTGTAGGCCGCGAGCTCAGTGGTCGCCTTCTTCTTCCCCTGCACGAAGATCACCTTCTCCTGAAACTCCACCAGCCGGGGCTCGCTGGTGCCGGGGATGATCTCCGCCAGCATCCGCTCGCAGGTCACCGTTTGGCTGGGTGTCTTGGCCAGCTTGCCCCGGAGCGGGAAGCTCTCCAGGACCGTGTCCTTGGAGGACTGCACGGCTGCCAGTTGGCCCAGCTCGTCGAAGCGGAACTCGATGAACTTGGCGCGAACTCGGCGCCGCTCCGGTGGGTCTTGGGGCCCCGGAAAGACGGTCAGGTCCGCGTCCGGGCCGGCGGTCATCGTCGCCAGCGTCTTGTCCGGCCGGAACCAGAGGTCGAGCTTGCGGCAGAGCAGGTGACGGGTCCCGCTGGCCGGGCCCAGATTTGCGTTAGGCAACGCGGTTCCGCTCATGGTGAGGTCCACCGCCTCCTGGGCGGTGGCGCGGTAGAGAACCCGGTCCTCGCCGAAGTTGAGCTTGAGACGATCCGCCTTGAGCAGGTTGCTCCCCTGGGTCACCACCACCGCGGTCTGGAACCGGAGTGTCTTCTCCGCCTCGCTCAGGTCCGCGCTGCCGGAGACGATGTCGGTCGGGGGGTTGCCCTCGTCCTGGATGCGGACCTTCACCTGGGAGAGCAGCTCCGCCCGCCCGTCCTCGGCGGCGTAGGTCATGCCCACCGCCTCGCCCGACAGGTCCTTGCGCTTGAAGGCGACCGGCGCTTCGCTCTTGGCCAGACCCTTGTCGCCGCGATAGACCAGGGACGGGCTCCGGAACTCGAAGCCGTCGGCGGTGGTCAACACCACGTTGCCGGTGAAGACCGCTTTCTGATGACTCGGAGAGTAGGTGCAAGCGTCAGCGACGATGTGCCCGGTCGAGGGCTGCCCCTGGGACACGAAGGAGAAGCTCAGGGCCACCCCCTTGAGCTGCTGATCCTCCTGCTCCTGTCCGACCTTCTCGCGCGCCTGAAGCTCGAAGCTCTTCTTCTCCCCGGTGAAGCGGGTGAGGACCAGGCCTTCGGTGCGGGGGGCGCCCAGCGAGGGAGTGGCTTGCGGCACCGGGTGCCCCAGCGTCGGCCGGGGTCGCCATCGCCAAGTCCAGGCGACCGACAGCCCCAGGAGCAGGACCAGGGCCAGCAGGCCTTGTCGGAGCGTGCGTGCGGAACGCGGCGTCACCCCGTCATTCTACCTTCGGGGCCTCCTCGACAGGGAAGCGCCCTACGCCTCTTCGAAGAACTCGCGGCCCAGGCGGCCCATGTTGCGGAACTTGTCGTAGCGAGCCTGGATCAGCACCTCGGGAGGCAGGGCGCGAAGGGCTTCGAGCTGTCGATCGAGGACCCGATCCAGGGACGCGAACAACGTCTCCGGATCGCCGTGGGCGCCCTCCGGCGGTTCGGGGACGATCTCGTCGATGATGTCGAAAGCCTTGAGATCGGGGGCGGTGATCTTCATGGCCCGGGCCGCTTCCTCGGCCCGCCCGGAATCGCGCCACAGGATGGAAGCGCAACCCTCGGGCGAGATCACGGAGTAGACCGCGTTCTCCAGCATGTTGATGCGATCCCCGATGGCAATGGCCAGGGCTCCTCCGCTCCCCCCTTCTCCGGTGATGTTCACGACGATGGGCACCGGCAGCACGGCCATCTCGCGCAGGTTGAAGGCGATGGCTTCGGCCTGGCCCCGTTCCTCGGCGTCCAGGCCGGGATAGGCGCCGGGAGTGTCCACGAAGCAGATAACCGGTCGGTTGAACTTGCCCGCCAACTGCATCACTCGCAGGGCCTTGCGATAGCCTTCCGGCTTGGGCATGCCGAAGTTGCGGTAGATCTTCTGCTTGGTGTCCCGCCCCTTCTGGTGCCCGACGATGGCCACCGGCTGGTCCTTGTAGAGAGCGAAACCGCAGACCAGGGCCGGATCGTCCGCGAAACGGCGGTCTCCCTTGACCTCGAGCCAGTCGTTGAACAGAGCGTGGACGTAGTCGAGGGTGTAGGGACGGCCCGGGTGCCGGGCGAGCTGGGTGCGCTGCCAGGCGGTCGGCTGTGTGACCTCTGGGTTGGTGCCGTTCATTCTCTAGTGGCCCTCCCTGGGGGCGCCGTTGCTGCGAGCCAGCAGGAACGCTCCCGGACCCAGGAGCGCCTCGACCTCGGCTCGAAGCGCGGCATCGGGGCGCACCCTGAAGACGGCGCTGGGAGCCACCGCCACCGTGAAGGCCCCCTCGCGCACCATCTCCAGGGTGACCGCACACTCACCCCGGTGGGCACTCAGTATATCCCTGAGCCCCTCGCCCGTCGCCCGGTTCC
>DATECU010000284.1:0-5085 GCA_035286745.1 Vicinamibacteria bacterium
CACTTCGCCGCCGTGTTCGGCTACGTAGCCTGAACCGACCCGCCCCAGCGGGCGGGCCATGCCCTTCGGGTCGCCACCCTGCTACGATCCTCGACCAATGAGGGAGTGGGGCCGGTGAGGCGCGTCGTGTCCACGTTGTCGCGAGCGGGGCTGGCGGCCTTGACGTTTCTGTTGGTCCTGGCCGCCTTCCGCCTGGCCCCCGTCTACGCCGAGCCGCCGCTCGCGGTGCGCGTGCTGCCGCTGGTCGGGCCGGCGGTGCTCTGCGCCATCCTGGCCGCCCTCAGCGGAAGCGAACGACGGGCGCGCCGGGTGAAGCCCCTGCTGGCCGGCCTGCTGGCGGTGGTGGCGGCGTTGGCGACGGTGGTGAGCCTCCGGCCGGCGGCGGGCTTGGGCGCAGTCGTCTCGGGGCCGCAGGGTCCGCTTGCCGACCTGAGGCCAACCGCCATCGACCTGACGGGCGCCGACCTGCGCCACCTGCCGGGCGTGCGGCGTTGGGCGGTGGAGTGGACGGGAGAGCTGCGAGCTCCAGACTCCGGCGCCTACCGCATTTGGGCAGTGGGTCGAGGTCGCCTCCAGGTGGCGATCGACGGCCGGCCCCTGCTGGCGGCCGAGGGCGATCGCGTGGAGGCCGGGGCGACGGTTCCCCTCCTGGCGGGAAGCCACGCCCTCTCCGTCCGCCTGCAGCGCGCGGGACCGGGCGCCCGACTTCGCCTGGGCTGGACCAGGCCCCGGGGCGACGGCCGGCCCGGCGGGATGGCAGAGACGATTCCGCCTCGCTTCCTGGGGTCAGCCCGCGGCGCTCTGGGCTGGTGGCTGACGGATGCCCTGACGTTCCTTGCCGCGGCCCTGCTGGCGCTTCTGGTATGGGCCGCGCCCTGGGATCGCCCGCGGCGGCTGCCGGCCGCGCGCCCGGTGACGCCAAGAGAGATCGCGGTCTCGTTCCTCGGCCAGTCCGCGCTGGTGGCCTTGATGAGCTGGCCCCTGGTCACCGACCTTGCCCACCTGGGCGTGATGGACCGGCCCGACGGCCGCTTGAACGCCTGGATCCTGGCCTGGGACGTCCACGCCCTGGTCCACCAGCCGTGGCGGCTCTTCGACGCGCCGATCTTCCATCCCTTGCCCGACACCCTGGCCTTCTCCGAGAACCTGCTGCTGCCGGCGATCCTGGCCGCCCCCGCCCTGCTCTGGGGTGGTCCGGTCCTCGGCTACAACCTGGCGCTTCTCGGCAGCCTGGTCGGCTCGGGCCTGGCGACTCAGCTTCTGATTCGCCGCGTTTCCGGCGACCGGCTGGCGGCTTTCGTGGGCGGCGCCGTGTTCGCGGTGGGGGCCCACCGCTGGATACGTTTGGCGCACCTGCACGCCCAGGTCACCCTCTTCCTGCCCCTGGTGCTGGTGGCCGTCGATCGCTTCTGGGCCAAGCGCTCCTGGTCCCGCGCCCTGCTGGTCGGCCTGCTGCTGGCGCTGCAGGGCCTGTCTTCCGTCTACCTCGGGGCCATCACGGCCTTGGCCTTGTGCGCGGCGTTGGCTTGCGGCATCGCCGGCGGGCTGGGCCGGCGCGACCTGGGCAAGCTCGGCGTCGGTCTCGGCCTGGCCGCGCTCGCCATGGCGCCCGCCGTATGGCCCTACCTGCGCATGCGAGCCTTTCAGGGAATGGAGTGGACGCTCGGCGACCTGGCCACCTACGCCACCACCCTCACCTCGTACGCTGCCGGCGGAACCAGGCTGTGGGGGCCCATCACCCAGCGCCACCTCGACCCCGAGCTCATCCGCGACACCATGTTCCCGGGACTGACGGTTCTGGTGCTTGGCCTGGTGGGGCTGGCCCGGGCCCCCCGGCGCTATCGGGCGGTCGTGGTCCTGGCTTCCGGCCTGGCCATCCTCTTCTCGCTTGGCCCGCAGACGGCCTTCTACCGCTTCCTCTACGAGCATCTGGTGCTGGTGCGGGGGATCCGGGCCCTCTCTCGCTTCAGCCTGATTCCGGTCCTGGGCTTGGCCGTGCTCAGCGGGCTGGCCCTGGCCGGCCGCTTCAAGACCGCCTGGCTAGCCCTGGGCCTGCTGCTCTTCGAAGCCGGCAACCTGCCCATTCGTTACGCGCGTTGGGATGGCCCCTCGCCGGCGGCGCGCTGGCTGCGGGGCAAGCCGGGGGCGGTCGCCTACCTGCCGCTGGGCGAGGGGGACACCGAGGCCATGCTCCAGGGCGTCGCCCACTTCCGACCGCTTCTGAACGGCGATTCCGGCTTTCTACCCCGACCCTACAGCCGGGCCATGGAGCTTCTGGAGGGGCCGATCGATGGGGAGGCGCTCAGCCTGCTGCGGGCGCTGGGAGTCAGGCACCTGGTGACCCGAGACCAGCGGGATCTGCCCCTGGCCGCGCGCTTCGACGCGGAGCGGATCTACGAGATCCCCGACGGCCCGGCGGCCATCGCCGCCGCCCCTGGGACCGGGCGTCCCCTGGCCACGCTGTGGGCCGCGGAGGGCGTGGTCGCGGATCTGGGGGAGTCGGCTGTCGTCTCCTGCTTGTCCTTCGAGTTAGACGACAGACCCTGGCTCGCGCACCCGCGGGTCGAGGTTTCGGACGACGGCCGGGAGTGGACTCGGGTCGAGACGGTGGCCAGCCTGGCCGGGGCCACCCTCGCCCTCTACCGCGACCCGCGGCAGGGGCGCGGAGAGGTCTGCTTGGCCCCCCGCCGGGCCCGCTTCGTTAGGCTCGACCGCCGGCTTCCGGCTCGCGGGGGGGTCTTGGAGGCCTTTCCGTGATCCAGGCCATTCTCGACAATATCATTGTTTAATCGTAAGTTAGCTGCATGGTCTAAAGTCGGACCATCACCGTCGCTGGCTATCTACCTTCTAGGCCGACCGAATCTGGCCTGCGATCTCGCTATTCAATAGGATGCAAGACCCCTGGATCCGGCCCGATGGCCGGTCGCTAAGTCCTTGCACGTCAACATATTGTCGTCCAGGCATGGACAGGCCACAAGATCTTGTGTTTTGCTCTTGACACCCCCAACGCCCCGGCTATAATCCAAGGCAAAACCGGCAGGACGAGCGAGACGCCGGGGAAGCCGAACCGGGCCCTCCCCGGAGAGAGGCGCAACAGCACGGACCTAGATCAAGCTAGGACAAGGAGAGCCTTCCCCATGTCGACCCACCCCATCGAGAACCTGCGCAGCGAAGGCCGGCCTGTAGTCGCCCCCCGCAAGGGTCTGACCTTTCCTCGCTACTTCACGAAACCGGGAAGACATCCCTTCGATGAGCTGACCTGGGAGGTCCGCTCGGCGGTCATCAACGACGAGCGGGGCCGGCCGGTGTTCGAGCAGCACGGGGTAGAGGTTCCCTCGACCTGGAGCCAGACGGCCACCAACATCGTGGCCTCCAAGTACTTCCGCGGGGCGCTTGGGTCCCGGGAGCGGGAGAGCTCGGTCAAGCGCCTGATCGCTCGGGTGGTGGACAGCATCGCGACTTGGGCCCGAGAGCAGGGTTACTTCGCGACTGCGGACGACGTGCAGAACTTCTCGGACGAGTTGACCCATCTGTTGGTGAACCAGAAGGCGGCCTTCAACAGCCCGGTCTGGTTCAACGTCGGCATCGAGAAGCACCCCCAGGCGTCGGCCTGCTTCATTAATGCCGTCAACGACACCATGGAGTCGATCCTCGGCCTGGCCAAGACGGAGGGGATGCTCTTCAAGTTCGGGTCGGGCACCGGGTCCAACCTGTCCGGCATCCGCTCCTCCCGGGAACCGCTGGCGGGCGGGGGCACCGCTTCGGGGCCGGTCTCCTTCATGCGCGGCTACGATGCCTTCGCGGGTGTCATCAAGAGCGGTGGCAAGACTCGGCGTGCCGCCAAGATGGTGATCCTGAACACCGATCACCCCGACATCGCGGAGTTCATCAACTGCAAGGCCGAGGAAGAACGCAAGGCCTGGGCCTTGATCGACGCCGGCTATGACGGCTCTTTCAACGTGAAGGGCGGGGCCTACGACTCGGTCTTCTTCCAAAACGCCAACCACTCGGTGCGGGTGACCGACGAGTTCATGCGGGCGGTACAGGAAGACCGCGAATGGCAGACCCGTTATGTGATCTCGGGCCAGCCCTGCGAGAGCTTCCGGGCCCGCGACCTGATGAAGATGATGGCCGAGGCGGCCTGGCAGTGCGGCGATCCGGGCATGCAGTTCGACAGCACCATCAACGGCTGGCACACCTGCCCCAACACCGCCCGTATCAACGCCTCTAACCCCTGCTCCGAGTACATGTTCCTGGACGACACCGCCTGCAACCTGGCCTCTCTCAACTTGATGAGGTTCCTGGCCGAGGACGGGGAGTTCGACGCCGAGGCCTTCAAGGCCGCCTGCCGGACCCTGATCACGGCCCAGGAGGTGCTGGTCGACAACGCCAGCTACCCCACCCCGGCCATCGACCGCAACAGCCACGACTATCGGCCCCTGGGCCTGGGCTACGCCAACTTGGGCGTCTTGCTCATGGACCGCGGCCTGCCCTACGACTCCGACGCCGGGCGCGCCTACGCCGCCGCGGTGACCGCCCTCATGCACGGTGAGGCCTACGCCCAGAGCGCCCGGGTGGCGTCCTCCATGGGCCCCTTCGCCGGTTATGCGCGCAACGCCGAACCCATGCTGAAGGTGATCGACAAGCACCGGCAACACGCCCACAAGATCGACCAGGGCCTGCTGCCCCGCGATCTGCTGCAGGCGGTCTACGACACCTGGGACGAGGCTTACACCCTGGGCGCGCAGCACGGCTACCGCAACAGCCAGGTCACCGTGCTCGCGCCTACCGGAACCATCGGCTTCATGATGGACTGCGACACCACCGGCATCGAGCCCGACATCGCGCTCATCAAGTACAAGAAGCTGGTGGGCGGCGGGGTGATGAAGATCGTCAACCAGTCGGTGCCCGGGGTGCTCAAGCGGCTGGGCTACAGCCCGGCCCAGGTGGAGGACGTCCTCCAGTACGTCGACCAGCAGGAGACGATCGAAGGAGCGCCCCACCTCAAGGACGAGCACTTGCCGGTCTTCGACTGCGCTTTCCCGCCGTCGAACGGAAAACGCTCCATCCAGTGGACGGGCCACA
>DATECU010000285.1:0-12092 GCA_035286745.1 Vicinamibacteria bacterium
TCGGGGCTGGAGAGGCGCAGGTAGACGAGCTTGACGTTGTAGCCCGCGCGACGCCAGCGTGGGATCGATCGGGCGTACACGAGGCCGCTCAGTGTGGTCTCGAATGCGAAGCTGCGGCCTGCCCGAACGTGCGCCTTGATCTCGTCGAGCATGAGGCGTCCGGCTCGGAGCGCCGAGGCGTTGGGCGCAAAGGGCGACAGGCCACTCGCGATGAGGTCGGCGTTGACGAAGATCGGGCAGTTGACTTCGCCGAGTAAGAACTCGCGGGCGAACGTCGTCTTGCCGGCCCCGTTTGGCCCAGCGATGATGACGATCCGCTTCGCGCTACTCAGACAATGCTCCCATCACGCCTCATTGTGGTGCGTGATCGCGGGAGGCGCAAGACCGATTGCCGGCGGTGAGTCCAGTCACGACCGTCAACCAAGATGGCGGCGTTGCGAGTCCCGCTTGGACCTCGCGCCCGCGGATTCTCTGGTTAACAGGTTTCTGGAGTCGTCAACCAACGCCTCTCGCGCTGTTAACCAGCTCTGCGGGGCTCTCTACCCGCCGGACACTATTTCAAAACGCCGAGAGCGTTTCGGGCGCGGCGCGCGCCCGTACCCGCGTTCTCTGTTTCGCGGCCAGTGTAGACGCCCACGCGCACACGTCGCCCCAAGTCGCGACGACGCCGCAGTTAGCGGGACGCTCGGCGAGCCAGCGAACGAGGCTCGCGCTGTCAACCAGGAGGTGGGGGAACTTGATCGAACGGGAGGTTGGCTCCTCAGGTAGGATTCGAACCTACAACCCTCCGGTTAACAGCCGGATGCTCTACCCTTGAGCTACTGAGGACCAGGGCGGGCGGCGCACGACCAAAGGGGGATTATAGGAACCGGTCTCCGGGGTGTCAAACCTCGAAGAAGCGCGAACCTCCGCGGCCCTCGCCCGGAGAGAGGGCCGGACGAGCCACGCCGGCGCGCGCCCGCCTACCCGGTCTTGGTGAGCTCGGAGAGGACCAGCTTGGCCACGCCCTTCAAGGTCTCGAACACCCCGATGCCCTTGGAGGCCACCGCCTCGAAGACCGGCTCGGTCTTCTTGACCAGCATCCTCCTGATGTCCTCCACCGGAGCTACGTTAGGCAGATCGCGCTTGTTGAGCTGCAAGACGTAGGGGATGGTGAGCAGGTCGTAGCCCTGGGCCCTCAAGTTGATCTGCAGGTTCTCCACCGATTCCAGGTTGGCGTCCATGCGTTCGTTCTGGCTGTCGGCCACGAAGATGACCCCGTCCACGCCCTTCAGGATCAGCTTGCGGCTGGCGTCGTAGAACACCTGGCCGGGCACCGTGTAGAGGTGGAAGCGGGTCTTGAAGCCGCGCACCGTGCCTAACTCGAGGGGCAGGAAGTCGAAGAACAGGGTGCGGTCGGTCTCGGTGGCCAGGGAGATCAGCTTGCCCTTGGCCGCGGGGTTGGTCTTGTCGTAGATGTACTGGAGGTTGGTGGTCTTTCCGCACAGACCGGGGCCGTAGTAGACGATCTTGCAGTTGATTTCGCGGGACGCGTAGTTGATGAAGGTCATGACCCCGGGACGCTACTCGCTGAAGAGGCTGTCGATGTCCTCGTCGGTGATCTCCGCGAAGGGGCTCTCGAAGGCCCCTCCCGCCGCGGCCTTCTCCTTTTCCACCTTGGCCACGATACGAGCGAAGACGTCGTTGAGTTCCTGGGATGCCTTCTTGACCCTGAGGCGGACCAGGCCGAGGGAACTGCGCTCGTCGAAGATCACGACCAGGATGACCCGCTGGGCCACGATCGAGATGTGGATGTTGTCCTTCTCGCCCTCGTGAAAGAGGATCGAGAACTCCTTCTCGCCGATCAGGCGGGCCAGCCCGTCGGTGGCCGCCACGTTGCCGGCGGTCAAGGAGGCGAGGGAGGTTGTGTCGAGGTTCTCGATGTCGCCGTGGGCCGCGATCTGCTGGCCGTTCTTGTCCACGAGGAAGACGACCTTGGCGTTGGCGTCGATGCGGAGCTTGGAGATCACCTGTTTGATCTGGTTGAACTCCTCCTCGTACATGACGATGTCGGGCGCCGCCATCTAGCGATCCTCCTGTCTCGTGGTCATTCGAAGCGGGCCTTCCCGCGCGCGGGTCCGCAAGAGGGCCTATTTATAGCCCGCCCCGCAACCCTTTGCAAGGTCGAAGGATCTGGCGCAAGGAGTGGAACAGCCACTTGGCGCTCGGGTCGCCACGCGGCCCGCCGGCCCTCGATGACCGCGCCACTCAGGCGCCGCGCCGTAGCTGAGTGCTGATCGCTGACCGCTTCTTTTCGAGGTCAATACTCCCGCCGCCCCTCCATGGCCTTGGCCATGGTGACCTCGTCGGCCCAATCGAGGTCGGAGCCCACCGGCACCCCCATGGCGATGCGGGTGACCTTGACCCCGAGCGGCTTCAGGATGCGCGACAGGTACACGGCGGTGGCTTCGCCCTCCACGGTCGGGCTGGTGGCCAGGATCACCTCCTGGATGCCGCCCTGACGGATGCGTTCGAGCAGTCCCTGGATTCGCAGCTCGTCGGGACCGATCCCCGAGAGCGGTGAGAGAGCGCCGTGAAGCACGTGGTAGCGGCCCTTGAAGTCACGGGTTCGCTCGACGGCCAGCAGGCTATGCGGTTCCTCGACCACGCACACGATGCCGCCGGCGCGGTTGGGGTCGGAACAGGTGGCGCAGACCTCCTGGTCGGTGAAGGCGTTGCAGACGGTGCAGGTGCGCACGCTGTCGATCAACTCGCCCACCGCCTGGGACAGCCGCGCGGCCCCTTCCCGCGAGCCCTTCAAGATGTGAAAGGCGATGCGCTGGGCTGACTTGGGGCCGATGCCGGGCAGCCGCTTGAGCTCGTCGATGAGGCGGGCGAGAGGGGCGGGGTAGTCCACCTCGGAAGTTTAGACCGAGGTCGGTCGCGAACACGACTGAGCCTTGCGGGCTCTAGAAGAGCCCGGGGATCTTCATCCCGCCGGCCAGACCGCCCAGCTTCTCCTGGATCGCCTCGTCGACCTTGCGGGCGGCCTCGTTGACAGCAGCCAGGATCAGGTCCTGGAGCATCTCCACGTCTTCCTTGCTCACCACCTCGGGGTCGATGGCGAGCGCCTTGACGTTCTTGGAGCCGTCCATCACGACCTTGACCATGCCGCCGCCGGCGGTGGCCTCGATCTCGAGAGCAGCGATCTCCTTTTGGACGCGCTCCTGCATCTGCTGGACCTGCTTCATCAGCTTCTGGGGATTCCCGAACGGGTTCACAAGCGCCTTCCTTTCCGGTTTCGGTCACCGCTGCGAGCACGCCTCACGATTCGACCTCACGCACGCCCACAACCTTGCCGCCGAAGAGATCGAGTGCCTCCTGGACGGCGGGCTCCTTGCTCGCCTCCTCCGCCAGACGACGCTTCTTCTCCTGGGCCGGTGAAGCCGCCGGGGCTTCCTGACCGGCGGGGCCGGCCGCCACCTTCACCTTGAACGGGCGCCCCCCGGCCTTGCGCGCCAGCTCGCGGTAGTCGTCCAGGTGCATCTCGGCGAACACCTTCCAGTCGGCGGCCACCTCCAGGAAGAGGGTGTCGCCTTCCAGGCGGGCCGACGCGGTGCGAATCGAGGGGGCCAGGGAAGGACGCGCCTGGGCCGCCATGGCGGCGAGGAGACCGTCGGTGGTCGTGGGGTCCAGGTCGGACGGGCCGGGTGCCGAACCGGGGCCGGAGACCGGTTCGGTGGGCTTGGCGGCCGCCGGCCGGGTTACCGCAGGCGCAGCGGGCGAGGGCTGGGAGCGCACCGGCAGCGGCGGGCTCGAGGCTGCTCGCGGCGTCCCCGCGGCCAGCCCCTCCACCCGGGCCACCAGCTCCGCCATCGGCAGAAGCCGCCGCAGCTGCGCCATCTTCAGGAGCGCCAGCTCCAGGGTCACCCGTGGATCCTGCGCCCAACGCAAATCGCCTTCCGCCTTGGTGAGGACCTCGAACATGCGGAGCAGGTCTTCCTCGCTGAGCGCCGCCGCCAGCGGTCGCATGCGTTCCCGCTCCTCGGGCACGATAGGTGCCAGGAGCGGGCTGCCTTGGGGAGCCAGCTTCACCAGCAGGATCTCGCGCAGGTGCAGCAGCAGCTCGCGGGCGAAGTTGCGGTAGTCGGCGCCGTAGTCGGAAAGGCGCTCCACCAGCTCCAGCAGGCCCAGGCTGTCACATTCGGCGATGCCGCGGGAGGCGGCCAGCAGCAGCTCGCGGTCGATCAGGCCCAGCAGGGCGCCGATGTCCTCGTCCTTGATCTCCGAACCGCTGAACGCGAGCACCTGATCGAAGAGCGAGAGCGCGTCGCGCACGCTGCCTTCGGCGGCACGGGCGAAGCGGGCCAGGGCCTCGTCGCTCACCTTGATGCCCTCGCCGTCGGCCACCTTGCGCAGGTGAGCCACCAGCTCCCGGGCCGGGATCATGCGGAAGTCATACTGCTGGCAGCGGGAGAGGATGGTGTCCGGGAGCTTGTGGTACTCGGTGGTGGCGAAGATAAACTTCACCCGCGGCGGCGGTTCCTCCAGGGTCTTGAGCAGCGCGTTGAAGGCCCCGGTGGAGAGCATGTGGACCTCGTCGATGATCCAGATCTTGAAGCGGTCCCGGGCCGGGTTGTAGCGGGCGCTCTCCCTGAGTTCCCGCACCTGCTCCACCCCGTTGTGAGTGGCGCCGTCGATCTCCTGGACATCGAGCGAGTGGCCTTCGGCGATCTCGCGGCAGGAGGAGCACTCCCCGCAGGGATCGGGGGTGGGCTGGTCGCTCTTCGAGCAGTTCAGGGCTTTGGCCAGGATGCGGGCGGAGGTGGTCTTGCCGACCCCGCGGGCGCCCGAGAGCAGGAAGGCGTGGCCGATGCGTCCGGAAGCCAGCGCGTTCTTCAGGGTGCGAACCAGCGTGGGCTGGCCCACCACCTCGTCGAAGTTCTTGGGCCGCCACTTGAGGGCGAGCACGCGATAGGACATCGTGTCTGGGAACCCTTCGAAGCGGGCCGGCCGAAGCGTGAGCCCCGGAGGACCTGCGGCACACTCCAGGGGCGCCTAACCGTTGCTCCCTTCCGGGCCTGGCGGGGTTCGGCGTCTGGCGTTGCGCAGGGCCGGGACTCACCTTCGGCCGGCCCGATCTCGTAGGTTAGCGCAAAAGACCGGGGACCGGTAGCGCCGGAGGGCAGTTGAAGTAGAATTGAGGGTCGCCGCGGAGAGGTACGCAAGCGGCTGAAGCGGGCAGTCTCGAAAACTGCTATACCGGTAACGGTATCGTGGGTTCGAATCCCACCCTCTCCGCCAGACGAGTGCAGGCCACCGCGCAGCGCAGCGGGATTCACTCCCGCGCAGCGGCGGGGGGGTCTGGGGGGTGCGACGGAAGCACGTTCCCAAGCCCAAGCCGCGCGGCGCAGCGGGATTCACTCCCGCGCAGCCGCGGGGGGGTCTGGGGGGTGCGACGGAAGCACGTTCCCAAGCCCAAGCCGCGCGGCGCAGCGGGATTCACTCCCGCGCAGCCGCTGGGGGGTCTGGGGGGTGCGACGGAAGCACCCCCCAGCTCAATGACGCGGCGAAGATGGCGCATGGCTTGGTGGCATGGCACATCTGGGGCGGACATTTGGTAGGATCTGGGGTATGACTGCCACGAAGGTCAAGATCAGCGTGACCGTCGCCCCGGATCTCCTCCGGGGGATCGATCGTGAAGCCACGACGGAGGGAAGCAGCCGGAGCGCCGTCGTCGAGCGGCTGCTCCGCCGGGGCGTACAGGGCGAGCGGTTGAAGCAGTTGGAGACAGCCACGGCGGAGTACTACGACTCGCTATCGGACCGGCAGAGGGCGGACGACGAGGACTTCGCCAGGGCCTCTGCCGCCGCGGCCCGCCGCCTGAACCCCGACCAGCCCATCGAGGGAGCGGGGCGCCCGCGATCGCGGCGGGTGGGCTAAGACCGGTGTTGCGCCGGGGGCACCTGTACTGGGCGCGACTCGACAAGCGACGGCCGGTGCTGGTCGTCTCCATCGATGCCCGCAACGAGCGGGCCAACGACGTCATGGTCGTGCCTTGCTCGACATCGCTGCGTGCGGCGCCGACGCATGTCTTGCTCGCGCAGGGCGAAGGAGGCCTCTTGCGCCCCTGTGTTCTCAAGTGCGAGCAAGTGACGACGCTGCCCCAGGCCGACGTGCTGGAACCGGCTATGGCTGCCCTGGGACCTCACCGAATGCGAGAGGTCGAAAGAGCAATCCTGCGCGCTATCGGCGTTCCAGCCTGAGGCGTTGCCAGCTACGCCACTTGATTGCGCCCGGCCTGCTTGGCCCGGTAGAGCGCCTGGTCGGCCAGCCGCACCATGTCGCTGGGGCCCTCCACGCCCTCGGCGGGGTAGTTGGCAACCCCAACGCTGATGGTGATCTTGAGAGCGCTCCCGGCAGCCCTGAACTCGTGCTGTTCCACCCGGCCGCGGATCCGATCGGCGGTGCGCAGGGCATCGGCCGGGCTGCTGTGGGGAAGCACCACGATGAACTCCTCACCGCCGTAGCGGCCAATGGCATCCACCTGGCGGAAGGTGTCCCGGAGGATTCGGGACACCTCGCGCAAGACCGAATCACCTATCGGATGGCCGTACAGATCGTTGACTTCCTTGAAGTGATCGATGTCGATCATCAACACTGCGAAGCCCTCTTCGTAGCGGCCCACCCGGGCGAACTCGTTGGCCAGGATCTCCATGGAGTGACGGTGGTTGAAGAGGTCGGTCAGGCTGTCGCGGACCGAGAGGTTCTTGATCCGCTCGAAGAGCCGGCTGTTCTGCATGACGATGAAGGCCTGGTTGGCGGCCTGCCCCAGGAAGGCCTCGCTCTCCTTGGTCATGCGCGCCACGTTCTTGCCGGCAATGGCGAGCAGCCCCACCAGGCTGCCGTGGGTGGCCATGGGAAAGGCCGCGAAACCGCCGAGGGTCGTCTCTTCGGCGCCGATGGGCCCCGAGGCCGGGGTGAAGAGGCGGGCCCGGATCCGCTCGAAGGCGGGGGGATGCTCCCGGCGCAGAGCTTCCAGCAGGCGAGCCTTGGCCTCCTCCAGCACCGGCGGAGCGGCGTTTCTGTGCTGCAAGAGCGCCACCTCGAGATCCTCGTCCTCGACGAAGGCGATGGCGCCCACCGTGAAGTCGACGACCCGGGCCAGGATCTCCATCACCGACGTGAAGGTGGCGTCCACCTGGACCAGGCTGCGCGCCACCCGACCGATCTCGGAGAGGATGGTGGCCTCGTACAGCTTGTGGTCGAGCAGCTCGTTGACCCGGCTCAGGATGTCCGCGCTGGTGCGTTGGGCGGATGCGGGCCTCGGACGGGGTGCCTCGGTGGCGAGCACGTTCTTCACCAGGGCCAGGATCTGCTGGGGCTCGGCGTCCTTGGTGATGTAGTAGTCGGCGCCGGTTTCCAGGCCCCAGGCCCGATCGCCCACCTGGTCCTTGCTGGTCAGGATCACCACCGGCAGGTCTCGGGTTGAGGCTTCGGCCTTCAGCATTCGGCAGGCCTGATAGCCGTTCATGCGCGGCATCATGACGTCGAGAATGACCAGGCTGACGTCTTCGGCCATCGCCTTCTCGACCGCCTCCAGGCCGTCCTTGGCGGTGATCACGGCGTAGCCGGCGCCGAGCAGCATCCTCTCGATCATCCGGAGGACCAGCGGGCTGTCGTCGGCGACCAGGATCCGGGGGGCGCTCACCAGTGGCTCCAACCTAGAGGGGAGGCCGTCTCGACCTTCGCGGGGACGTACTTTAACATGGGAGGATCCGGAGACGCGCCCTCGCCCAGTGAACCGCGTGGCATCCTCTATCGTAGTGTTGCCCGAGGGATGAGCCGCGTCCTTGGGGAGCCCTGCCTCGGGCGGCAGACCACGGGAGGATTCAATGTCGAAGCGTGTGATCGGGATCGGCGCCGGAGTGCTCATCCTGGCGGTCATCGTGGGCTTCAATGTCACTCGGGACAGCCGGAGCCGGGTCACCGTCCAGACGCGCAAGGCCGGCAAGAGCGACCTGGTCTCCATCGTCTCGGCTTCCGGTGAAGTCAGACCCAAGCGTTTTGTCAACGTGTCGGCCAACGTGTCGGGCCGCATCACCTACCTGCCGGTGAAGGAAGGCGACACAGTGAAGAAGGGCCAGGTCCTGGCCCGCATCGACTCCACCCGCTTCGAGGCCGACGCCCGCCAGTCGGTAGCGGCGGTGGAGGCGCAGAAGGCGGACCTCGAGCGCTCCCAGGCCGACCTGGACGTGGCCCGGCTCAGCTACGAGCGCACTCGGAAGATGCATGGCGACAACCTGGTCTCGGACCAGGCCTTCGAACAAGCCGCGGCCGAGATCAAGATGAAGACCGCGGCCGTGGAGTCGCTGCGCAAGCGCCTGGCGCAGCAGGCGGCCATGCTGGAGTCGAGCCAGGACAACCTGGAGAAGACGACGGTGGTGGCGCCCATGGACGGCGTGATCACCAGCCTGCAGAAGGAAGAGGGCGAGATGGTGATCGGGGCCCAGAGCTTCCAGCCCTCGGTCCTGATGACGGTGGCCGACCTCTCGGTGATGGAGGTCGAGGTGCTGGTGGACGAGACGGACATCAGGAACGTCAAGCTGGCGCAGCCGGCCGAGGTGCGGGTCGATGCTCTGGAAGGGGTCAAGATCAAGGGTGAGGTGACCGAGATCGGGTCCTCGGCCCTGGTCCGCGGGGCCACGACAGCCCAGGCCAGCGCCGCCAGTACCGCCAACCAAGCCAAGGACTTCAAGGTCACGGTCACCCTCACGGACCCTCCCTCGACGCTCCGGCCGGGCCTGAACGCAACCGCCGACATCGAGACCGCCCGCAAGACGACCGTGCTGGCCATCCCCATCCAGGCGGTGGTGGTGCGCGCGCTCGACAAGAAGGGCAAGGTCATCGACATCTCGGCCACCCCAGGCGAGGGCAACCCGGGCGGTGAGGGCCCCAAGGAGAAGGGGGAGGAGAAGGACGGCGTCTTCGTGGTGAGCAAGGGCCAGGCGTTCTTCCGGTCCGTGAAGACAGGCATCATGGGCGAGACCGAGATCGAGATCGTCGATGGCCTGAAGGAAGGCGAGGAGATGGTGACCGGCTCCTACAAGACCTTGCGCACGCTCAAGAACGAAGCGCGGGTCAAGACCGAGACCAAGAAGGAGCGGCGATGAGTCAAGAGCCAGCCGCGGCCAACGGGCGGGAGATGATCAAGATCGAGGATCTGTGGCGCACCTACGTCATGGGTTCCGAGGAGATCCACGCCCTGCGTGGCGTCAGCTTCCACATCGATCGCGGGGAATACGTGGCGGTCATGGGCCCTTCGGGCTCGGGCAAGTCGACGCTCATGAACCTGATCGGATGCCTGGACTCGCCCAGCAAGGGCAGCTACGTGCTGCGGGGCAAGCTGGTCTCGGAGATGAACGACGACGAGCTGGCGGCCATCCGCAACCGCGAGATCGGCTTCGTGTTCCAGACCTTCAACCTGCTGCCCCGGGCCTCCGCGCTGCACAACGTGGAGCTGCCGCTGGTCTACGCCGGCATCGCCAAGGACGCGCGCCTGGCCCAGGCCAGAAGAGCTCTAGAGTCGGTCGATCTGGGGGACCGGGTTCATCACAAGCCTAACGAATTGTCGGGCGGTCAGCGGCAGCGGGTGGCGGTGGCCCGAGCACTGGTGATGGGCCCCTCCATCCTGCTGGCCGACGAGCCCACCGGCAACCTGGATTCAGCCACCGGCGAGGACATCATGCGGCTCTTCGACCGGCTGCACGAGCAGGGCCACACCATCATCCTGGTGACCCACGAACGCGACATCGCCGAGCACGCCCGGCGCACCATCCACATCCGCGACGGCCGCATCGAGAGCGACCAGCGGAAGGCCTGAAAGGCGATGCCCTTCACCGAGGCCGTCGCCGTCGCCCTCGCCTCCCTGCGGTCCAACAAGCTGCGCTCGTTCCTCACCGTCCTGGGCATCCTGATCGGCGTTTCCTCCGTGATCGCGGTGGTGGCCATCACCGAGGGCCTGGACCAGTACATCGCCAAGCAGGTGCTGGAGCTGGGATCGGCCACCTTCACCGTGCAGAAGATGCCCGACATCGTCCCCAGCCGAGACGACTTCCGGCTGATGCTGAGGCGGAAGGACATCGGCCTGGCCGAGTTGGAGGCGGTGAAGGCATCCTGCGAAGCCTGCAAGGAAGTCGGGGCCATGGTGGCCACCGGCGGCACCGTCAAGTTCGGCCGCGTCAAGCAGACCAACGTTCGCATCATGGGGGTCACCGAGAACTGGAGCCGCATCGGCTCGGTCCGGGAGTTGATCGCGGGACGACACCTGGTCCAAGACGACCTCGATTCGGCCCGGCCGGTGGCGGTGATCGGCGCCGACCTGATGGACGCCTTCTTCGGCCAGATGGAGCCGCTGGGGCGCATCGTCGACCTGAACGGACACGAGCTTCGGGTGGTGGGGGTGGCCGAGCGCAAGGGCAAGATCTTCGGCCAGAGCCAGGACAACTTCGTCTGGCTGCCCATCGACACCTACCGCAAGCTCTATGGTTCCCGCAGCTCCATCGCGATCCAGGCCGAGGCCCGGACCATGGACCTGTTGGAGGACGCTCAGGACCAGGCCCGAGTGGCGCTACGGGTCAGGCGGCACGTGGGCTTCGGCAAGCCCGACGACTTCAGCCTGGAGACCGGTGAAACCATCATGGACTTCTGGAAGAGCGCCACCTCCGGCATCTACTTCGTCACCATCGTGGTCACCGCCATCAGCCTGCTGGTTGGCGGGGTGGTGGTGATGAACATCATGCTGGTCTCGGTCACCGAGCGGATCCGGGAGATCGGCGTGCGTAAGGCGCTGGGTGCGCGCCGCCGCGACATCCTGCGCCAGTTCCTGGTGGAGTCGGTGATCCTGTCCAGCTTCGGCGGCCTGCTCGGGGTCCTGGGCGCCGCCCTGCTGGCCTTCGGCCTCTCCGCCCTCCTGGGCGGCATGATGTCGGCGAGCTTCAACGCTCCCGTGCGACTGTGGGCCGTGCTGCTGGCCCTGTTCGTCTCCAGTGCGGTCGGCCTGGTCGCCGGCATCTACCCTGCCAGCCGAGCCGCCGCCCTCGATCCCGTGGTGGCCCTGAGGAACGAATGACCCTGAGGAGCCGCATCACCACCCGCTTCCCCATCCTCTTCGCCATGCGTGAGGCGGTGGGGATCGGCCTCGGTGCCATTCGCGCTTACAAGATGAGGGCCAGCCTCACCATCCTGGGCGTCGTCATGGGCATCATGACCGTCACCGGCATGAGCGCCATCGTGGCCGGGTTGAACGCTTCCATGGCCAAGCAGATCGAGAGCCTGGGGTCGGCGGTCCTGATGATCCGTCCCTTCCAGCCGGGAGAGAACATCCCGGAGGAGGAGTTCCGCAAGCGCAAGGGCCTCACCGAGGCGGAGGTGGAGGCGATCGCCGCGCTGCCGACGATCCGGGCCGCGGCACCCATGGAGCTGGCGGGGGTGGACGTGATCAAGTACGGCAGCCAGCGGGCCAAGGACGCCATGACCATCTCCACCACCCCGGAGTACGAGACGGTCCACGACGCCTTCGTGGAGCGCGGCCGCTTCTTGATCCCCACCGACGTGGAGCGAGCGGCTCCGGTGGCGGTCATCGGCACCGACGTGGTGGATGCTCTGTTCCCGAACGTCGACCCCATCGACAAGGAGATCACCTTAGACGGGCGGCGGTTCCGGGTGGTGGGGGTAATGGAGCGCAAGGGGAAGTTCTTGTTCCAGAGCTTCGACAACCGGATTCTGATCCCGCGGGGCGCCTTCTTGAAGCGCAACGAACGCTTCAACTTCCTGCTCGCCGACGTCAAGCCCACCTCGCCCGCGGTCCTCAAGGAGGCCGAGGACCAGATCCGCGAGACCCTGCGCCGGAAGCGCAAACTGCGTTTCCTGGAGAAGGACAACTTCGGCGTGGTGAGCCAGGACACGCTCACCGATCTCTACGGCCAGATCACCGGCGGCATCTACATGGTGATGATCGCGATCTCGTCGATCGGGCTCCTCGTGGGCGGGGTCGGCGTCATGAACATCATGCTCGTCTCGGTCACGGAGAGGACCCGCGAGATCGGGGTCAG
>DATECU010000286.1:0-3400 GCA_035286745.1 Vicinamibacteria bacterium
CCACCTGATGCGGCTATGGCTGCAGAAGAACCGGCCCCTGGAGCAGGTGCGCGAGGAGCTCGTCGAACGCAACCCGATCGCCAGCCGCTACCTCGAGATCGGGCTCGAATACCTCGACACCGGCCTCGAAGAGAAGGCCCTGGAGAGCTTCCGCCAGGTGCTCGCGATCGACCCCCACAACCTCGCCGCTCACGTGCGCATCGCCGAGGTCCATTTGCGCCAGCGGCGCCACGTCGAGGCGGCGGCCGAGTTCGAGAAGGCGATGGCCCTCGATGACGAAGACGTCGCCGCCCGGACCGGGCTGTGCGAGGCCCGCCTCGCCCTGGGCGATCAGGCGCTCGCCCGCGGCCGCTCGAAAGAGGCGATCGCCGCATTCCAGCAGGTGCTGGCCATCAACCCCGAGCACGGCGAGGCCCGCCAGCGCATGGCCGATCTGGCACGCCAGGCCGCGGAGAAGGCTTTGGCCGATGGGCGTGACGAGGAGGCGCTGGCCTCGTTTGTGGAGGCCATCGGCTACACCCCCGAAGATCAAGCCCTCGAGGCACGCCACCACGAAGTGCGGGAGGAAAAGAAGGCCAGGATTCTCACCGCCCTGAGGGCCACGGCCAGCCGGGAGACCGCGGCGCGCAACTGGGCCAAGGCCATCCGCGCCCTCGAGCAGGCCCTCGAGCTCGCCCCCGAAGACACAGGCCTGATCGAACTGCTCCGCCAGGCGCGCACCTCCGAGCGCGAAGACCGCCTGCAGTCCCTTCCCGAGAAGGCCCGCAGCCTCGCCGCCGCCGAACGCTGGGACGAAGCCTTGGCTGCCTGGCAGGATTACCTCGGCCTCGAGCCTCCCGACCCGGAGCAAGCGCAGGCGGAGATCGAGCGCCTCAAGGCGGCGCAGGCGCTCGGGCAGACCTACGCCGAGGCCCAAGCCGCCCTCGCCCACAAGGACTACGACCAGGCGATCTCGATCCTCAAGGGCATCGTCGCTCGGGACGAGACCTACAAGGAAAGCTCGCGGCTTCTCTTCCAGGCGATCGAAGCCCGGCGCCGCGCACGCCCGAGGTTCAGATTCAAGTGGAAGGGGATCCGCCTCTCCAGGAAAGCGAGGCTCGGCCTCGCCGCCGGGCTGGCGGCCCTCGCCCTCGGCGCCGCCGTTTTCGCCGCCTGGGAACCGTTCATCGGGCCGTGGATCCGCGACCTGGGCGCGGCCGCGCCTCTCGTCACTTCGGACGTGAAGGTTTGTCTTCTCACCGAGGCTGACGGAATCACAGGCCCGTACTACGCACCGGTCTGGAGAGCGATCGAGACCGCCCAGACCCTCTACGGCATCGAGGGAGCATACGTCGAGGGGACCGACGACTCGAACGCCGGCCAGCGCATCCAGGCCTTTCTCGGAGAGGGCTGCGACCTCGTCGTCTCCCTCTGGCTCTTCGCGGAAGCCATGCAAACAGCCGCCGCCGAGAACCCGGAGGGGCGGTTCCTCGTCCCCCACACCACTTTCGACACGGACCTGCCCAACCTCATGGGCATCCAGTTCAAGACCTGGGAGGCTGCGTTCCTGGCCGGCTACCTGGCGGCGGGTATGACCCAAACGGGCAGGGTGGGCACCTTCGGCGGCATGGACATCTCGGGGGTCCCGGAGTGGATGGACGGTTTCGCCCGAGGCGTCGAACACTACAACCGGGTCCATGACACGGAGGTCGTGGTCCTGGGGCGCAATCCGGCTTTCCAAACCGGGCTCTTCATCGACACGTTCGTGGACGCAGCGCTGGCTCGCCAGGCGAGCGAAGACTTGCTCGACCAGGGAGCGGACGTTCTCTTCCCGGTCACTGGCCTGCTCACGACCGCCTCGGCCGAGGCCGCCCAGGGGCGGGAGGGGGCCTACGTGATCGGCGTCGACTTGGATTGGGCCACGGTTTATCCCGAGTACGCCGACGTCCTCCTCTCCTCCGCCCAACTGGGCCTCGAGCAGATGGTGACGGAGGCGATCCGCCGCCTGGTCGAGGGCACGTTCCCCGGTGAACTGCTGACAGGGAATCTGGGGAACGGCGGAGTCCTGCTCGCGCCGTTCCACGATCTGGATTCGGCCGTGCCCGCAGAACTGGCGGCCGAGCTCGAGGCCTTGCGGCAGGATGCGCCCGCCCTTTCTGATCCAAACCTGCCCGGCTACACGTTCCCCTACGACACGATCCTGGCCATCGCCGAGGCTCCCTCGAATCCTGATCTTCTCTACCTCGGCACCCAGAACGCCGGCGTCTACCGTTCGGAGGACGGCGGCCAGACCTGGCAGCCGGCGCGATATGGTTTGGCAGGGGCATCCATTCTCTCGCTCGCCGTCGACCCCGTCGACCCCAACTGGGTCTACGCGAGTGTCGGCCACGCCGGCGTTTACCGCTCGATCGACAGCGGCGCCAGCTGGGCGCCGATCAATCAGGGGATCGACCTGGACGGCCTGAGCGGATGGGGAAGCACCGTCGTGCTCGATCCGCAGGACCGCATGCACCTGTGGTTCGCCGACTACGACACCTTATACGAGTCGACCGACGGCGGGATTGGCTGGGTCGGGCACCAGACCGAGGGCCTCGAGTTCAGAAGCCTGGTGCCCCACCCCACGGAGCCGGACACGCTCTTTGCTGCCACCTCGGGGGAGGGACCCGGCGTCCTTGTCTCGCGCGATGGGGGCCAGACCTGGACGAAGCTCCTGGAGCTGCAGGGAGAATACGTCAATCCCGGCCAGCTGGCGCTCGATCCGGTGGAGGGCCTTCACCTGTACGCGGCCTCGGAGGCGGAAGGTACGTTTGCCAGCTCCGACGGCGGGGTGACCTGGCAGCAGGTGCTGGAAGACCGCTGCGACCACCTGGCGGCGGATCCCGAAGAAGCGGCCACGGCCTATTGTGCCCGCGGCGGCGGGGTGTGGCGTACCATCGACGGCGGGGAGACCTGGCAGAGCCTCACCGATGTGGTGCCCCCTTCGTCGCCCGTCAGCGTCCTTCTGATTGCATCGGGTGGCGTGGGGGCCTACTACGCTGGGACATGGGACGGCCTGTTCGTCTCGACGGACCTAGGCGTCAGCTGGACAGAGCAGAGCAGCGGCCTGCCCATCGCTTTCCTGGACCTCAGCATGGTCTCGGGCTCCGGGCCGCGGCTCTACGCAACAGATGAGACGGGGCAGGTTGCGCGCTCCGGCGTGAACGCCTTCGACTGGGAGGCCCTCTCCGCACCGGGCTACGCATCCTGGACCATCCAGCCCGATGGACAGACCGCGTACGCTACCGACGGTGAGCGCTTGTGGCAGTCATCGGACGCCGGTGCCACTTGGGACGAGCGTTCCGCTCCTCCCGGCGGCGTGGGCCAGCTGGCCATTCACCCGAGCATCGACGGATGGGTCTACTCCTTGTACGGCCAGGGCCAA
>DATECU010000287.1:0-9855 GCA_035286745.1 Vicinamibacteria bacterium
CCGAGATGATGCCGATGTGATCGGTGCGGCCGTAGCCCTTGAGTTGCCAGACCACGAGGTCTCCGGGCTGCCAATCCGCAGGCGCCGCGGCCGTGGTGGCGGTGGGCAGCGACCGCGCGTGCCGGCGGAGGAAGACGAACAGGTTGGCGACCCGGCGGTGATCGATGTTGGTGTCGAGCCGGCGCGGGTCGACGCGATAGGCGACCGGTGCCCGCGCCATGTCCTCGTGGACCAGCTTCTGCATGTCGATCCCCGCCTGGCGAAAGGCCCGGATCGGCAGGTCGGCACACACGCCAATCGCGGGGTCGATATCTCCGCCGGGGTACACGCGATGACCGGTGTCGATCCCATCCTTGAAGCGTGTGGCATGGTAGCCCATGGTCAGGTCGTAGGCCGTCCGGCGCTCGAGTTCCGCGCGCGCCCCGGCCACGATCTGGGTCGCCGCGTCCGGGGCGGTCCACCCCACGGCGGCGGTCAGGGCCCAAGCCGCACCCAACGAGCGCAAGACGGGCTTCACCGCTCGCCCGCCGCCCGCGCCCGCTCCAGGCGAGTGGCCTCCGCCTGGCCCAGCCCGCGCGCGGCCAGCAGGAAGAAGCCCAAAGCTACCAGGTTGGCGAGGAGGCCCCAAGTCATGCCCAGGCGGAGGTCGCCGGTGGCGACGCTCAAGCGGCCCATGGTGTAGGGGCCCATGGCCAAGCCTACCAGGGTCACCACCAGCAGGAAACCCGCGGACGCCACCGCTCGCATGCGGGGAAGCACCAGGTCCTGAACCGTGGAGGCTCCGGGCCCCAGCCACAGGGCGCTCATCACGTAGAGGGGGATGCTGAGAGCCAGGGCCAGCGTGGTGCTCGGGGTCCACAGCAGGACCAGGGTCAAGGGCAGCGGCAAGAGCGCGTTGATCATGCCGACAAAGAGCCTCCCCCGGGGGTCGGTCTTGCGCCAGCGGTCGGCCAGCAGGCCGCCCAACGTCACGCCTAGCCATCCGCCGGCGGCGGCCGCCCCCCCCACCAGGAGCCCCACCCGGCTGGCCGAGATGCCATGAATGCGCACGAAGAAGGGCGCGATCCAGAAGCCGATGCCGTAGCCGGTGAAGGAGAGGAAGGCGAAGCCGAGGTTGGAGAAGTGGAGGGCGGGGGTACGTACGATGAGAGCGAAACCGGGCCGATCGCGCAGAGCCAGGGCCTGGGTCCAGGAAGAGGCGGCATAGAGCCCCAGGGCCAGCGCCCACCACTGGGCCGGGGTGCCCAGGAGGCGGGTCAGAGTCCAGGCTGCTGCGCATAACAGCAGGCCGACGGCCCCGTTCAGGGCCAGCCCGCCGGAACCGGCGCCGCCCCGCTGCAGGGTGAGCAGGGTGAAGGGGGGCAGCACCGCCATCAGCTCTCTCCAGAACTCGCGGAAGGGGTGGGGCTCGGGCCGGCTGAGGATGCCGTCGGCTTGACCCCGCAGTGGTTCGCGCAGCGAGCGCACCCAGAAGGCCAGCAGCAGGCCCGGAAGGCCAACCGCGAAGAAGGCGACCTGCCAGCCGCGGAGGCCGAAGGGCGCCGTCGTGCCCGCCCACGCCAGGTCCCAGCGGTCCACGATCCAGCCCCCGATGCCCAGGCCCAAACCGGAGCCGATGTAGATCCCGCTCGAGTAGACCGCCAGCACGGTGGCGCGGCGCGCCCGCGGAAAGCAATCGGAGAGCAGGGAGTAGGCGGCGGGGCTGGCGCTGGCTTCGCCCACGCCCACTCCGATGCGGGCCAGGGCCAGGTGGGTGAAGGTGCGGGCCAGCCCCGAGACCGCGGTCATGGCGCTCCAAAAGGAGAGGCCCCAGGCGATCAGCCGGCGGCGGTCCCAGACGTCGGCCAGCCGGCCCAGCGGGATGCCGAAGACGGCGTAGAACACGGCGAAGGCGGTGCCGTAGAGGAAGCCCATCTGGGCATCGCTGACCCCGAGGTCAGCCTTGATGCGCTCGGCCAGGATGGACAGGATCTGGCGATCCAGGAAATTGAGGACGTAGACCCCGACCAGGACGCCCAGCACGTAGCGTGCGTAGCCCCCGCCCGGCTCGATCCGGGGCGGGTCTTGAGTTTCGCGGTCGGCAGCGGTCGGCATTGGAGCCTCGCGGTCGGTAGCACTCAGCTTTCAGCAGTCAGCACTCAGCTACGGCAACGGGGACGGTCGGCATGGGCGTCTCGCGGTCGGTAGCAGTCAGCTTTCAGCGGTCAGCCCTCAGCTACGGCAACGGGGACGGTCGGCATGGGCGTCTCACGGTTGGTAGCAGTCAGCTTTCAGCAGTCAGCACTCAGCTACGGCAACGGCCAGGGAGCTTTCGTGGCTGACTGCTGATAGCTGACTGCTGATGGCTTCCGTTTCCCCTTGACAGCCTCCCCGGAACGGCGGTATTGTCCGCGACAATAACATATCGAACGTTCGGTTTCTATCGGGAGAGGCGCGAGGCGATCGAGGTGAGGGATGCCCGCTGAGGCGGTCCCGGGAGGATGTGATGTTCGGAAGACGAGGCGGAATCACGGTCTTGACGGTGCTGGCGATGCTGGTCCTTGGCCTTTCGGCCCCCAGGCTCTCCGCCCAGGTGGCCGACGCGGTGCTGGAAGTGGCGGTGGTGGACGAGGCCAAGGCGGCCATGCCCGGTGTCTCGGTGACCATCACCCGGCCCGAAACCGGCCTGAGTCGCACCGTCCTAACCGGCGACGCGGGCTCGGTCAGGGTCCCCGCGCTGTCGCCCGGCACCTACCGTGTCCAGGTCGAGCTGACCGGCTTTGCGCCGGTGGTCCATGAGGGCCTGACCTTGCGGGTGGGCCAGACCGCCAGGATCGAGGTCACCATGAGGGTGGCGACCATGACCGAGACGGTGACCGTCACCGCCCAGGCCTCGCTGGTCGACGTCTACAAGACCGATTCCTCCACCAACGTCGCCCCCGAGCAGATCGAGCAACTGCCGGTCCAGGACCGCGACTTCCAGCGTCTGGCCTTCCTGACCCCCGGGGTGCAGCGCGAGCGCGGCGCCTTCCGCTTCATCGGCAACGGGCCCGTGATCGGCGCCGGCGGCAACGCCAGCCAGGCCACCATCCTGGTGGACGGCGTGGACTTCACCGACCAGACGCTGGGTCTGGCCCGGGCCCGGTTCAGCCAGGACGCGATCAGCGAGTTCCGGGTCATCGCCAACCGCTTCGACACCGAGGTCGGCGGATCGGCGGGCGGGGCGCTTTCGATCATCACCAAGACCGGCGGCAACGAGTTCCGCGGCAGTGTCTTTGGCTTCTTCCGCGATCGGGCGCTGCGGGCCAAGGGCGAGTTGGAGCAGCAGAAGAACGACTATTCGCGCCAGCAGTACGGCTTCACGCTGGGCGGTCCCTTGGCCAAGGACAAGACCCACTTCTTCCTCTCGCTGGAGCAGATCGGCGAGGACAGCGTGACCTTGTTCCGTCCCGGTGGCGCCTACGCCTCTCGGGCCGCCGACATTGCGGTGCCGCTCAGCCAGACGCTTGCCTACGCGGGCCTCGACCATCGCCTGAGCGACCGCCAGTCGCTGCGCGCCAAGTTCGTCTACGAGCGCTACCGACTGGAGAACTTCCGGGTGGGCGGTCTGGCCGATACCTCGGCCGGCATGCGGCTCGACCGCGACAACTGGAACCTGACGGCGACGCACACCTGGACCGTGAGCAGCGCGGCGCTCAACCAGCTCTCGTTCCAGCTCGGCGGCCGCAAGTTCGAGGAACCCAACAACTCGCAGGCGCTCACCGAGTGGTTCACGCTGGGCCAGACGCTGCAGACCGGCGCCGGCATCGTGGGCGATCAGACCGACGATGGGAAGATCTTCGAGCTGCGCGACACCTTCTTCTACCGCATCGGCAGCGGCAAGTGGGCGCACGACATCAAGCTCGGCGGGGCCTGGCAGCGGGTGGAGGACAACTGGGACTTCCCGGTCTACCCGCAGAACCTGCTGCTCTATCTGAACGACACCCGACAGGTGCCGGTCATCTACTACGACGTGCGCGGGTCCGGCGACGCCACCATCACCACCAACCTCATCTCGGGCTTCGTTCAGGACGACATCCGGCCTTCCTCGCGACTGACCATCAGCCTGGGGCTGCGCTACGACCTGGACACCAACGGGAACAACCCGGACTTCACCAGTCCCCTGATGCCGAACCCGCGGGGCCGAGACACCAACAACCTGCAGCCCCGGGCCGGCTTCTCCTGGGACCTGGCGGGGAGCGGACGACACGTTGTGCGCGGCGGCGCCGGCCTCTTCACCGGCCGCTACCTGCTGGTGCCCGCGTACTCCGAGCTGCAGCAAAACGGTTACACCGGACGCGTCACCACCCAGCGCTGGAGCAGCCTGCTCTTCGGCAACTTCTCGGCCCCGCTCGATCCCCAGAACCTGGCGGGCTCGGGAATCGCCAGGCCCAAGTCGGCGGTGCGTCTCGACGACGAGTTCGTGAGCCCGCAGGCCACCCAGGTGACCGCGGGCTACACCGCGAAGCTCGGCGGCAGCGGCCTCTACGCGGACATCGAGGGGATCTACGTCAAGGGGAAGAACGAGATCGTCATTCGCGACACCAACTTCTGCGGCAACGCCCGCGGCGTCTACGGCTGCCGACTCAACCCCGCCTTCGCCAACATCAACACCTACACCAACCAGGGCCACTCCGAGTACAAGGCGCTGGTGACGACGCTCAGCGGCACCATCAAGGGGCGCCACCTGGTGACCGCTTCCTTCACCGTCGCCAGCAAGAAGAACATCAACGACGACTTCAGCCCCAAGCTGACCGACTACCCGAGCGACCCGGCCGACATCGAGGCGGAGTACGGGCGCTCGCGCGCCGATGAGCGCTATCGCTTCGTGGCTTCGGCTGTGGTCAAGCTGCCTCTCCGGCTGACCCTGGCGCCCATCTTCGAGTACGGCTCGGGCCAGCCCAGGAACCGCCGGGTTGGGGTCGACGTGAACGGCGACGGCAGCAACTCCGACCGGTTGCCGGGCGTGTCGCGCTTCAGCGAGGAGGGACCGAGCTACCTCAACTTGAACCTGCGCCTGACCCATGCCTTGAAGCTCGGCAGTCGCTTCAAGGCGGACCTGATCGCCGAGGCGTTCAACGTGTTCAACCGCACCAACTACGACGTCAACTCGGTGATCGACAACGAGTTCACGTCTCACCCGACGCTGGCCAATCCGGCGGCGGCCACCGTGCGCAACCCGCGCTACGGCGAGTACCTGGCCACGCTGCCACCCTTCGAGGCGCAGCTCGGGCTGCGGCTGACGTTCTAGCGAGCGAGTCCATGTTTCGAGACACCGGGCTGCGGGACAAGGTCGTGGTCGTCACCGGAGGCGCGGCGGGCATCGGCCGCGCCTCCGCCCTTCGTTTCGCCGAGGAGGGCTGCCGGGTGGCGGTGTGGGACCTGGGCGAGCCCGGCCCTCTGGTCGAGGAGATGGCCAGCCTCGGCGGCCAGGGGACCTTCGCGCGTGTCGACGTCTCGAACGGAGAGGCGGTGCGTGCCGGGGTCGAGGAGGTGGTCGAGCGCTGGGCTCGGATCGACATCCTGATCAACAACGCGGGCATCGTTCGCGACGGACAGCTGGTGAAGTGGAAGGATGGGGCCGTCGCCTCGGTCCTGGACGACCGCGCCTGGGACGCGGTGATTGGCGTCAACTTGAAGGGAGTGTTCCTGTGTACCCGGGCCGTGGTGCCGCACATGATCGCCGGCGGTGGGGGTGTGATCCTGAACGCCTCCTCGGTGGTGGGCCTCTACGGTAACTTCGGCCAGACCAACTACACCGCCACCAAGGCGGGCGTCATCGCCATGACCCAGACCTGGGCCCGGGAGCTAGGCAAGTACAAGATCCGCGTCAACGCCGTGGCCCCGGGGTTCGTGGCCACCGAGATCGTCAAGGCGATGCCGGAGAAGGTCCTGGCCGCCATGGTCGAGCACACGCCGGTGGGTCGCATGGGGCAGCCCCAGGACATCGCCGAGGCCTACCTGTGGCTGGCGTCGGACCAGGCTGCTTTCGTGCACGGCACCGTGCTGTCGGTGGATGGCGGCCTGGTGCCTGGCACATAACGCTATGCGACAGCCAACGAGAGGGAACCAGGGACCCGGAGGCACTCTCCCTTCCGCCCTGCCGGTCGTGTTGCAACGGCAACTCCGTTCTCCGGCATCCTCCGTGTCTCTGTGCCTCTGTGGTCTCTGCTTGCAGGGTGGCCTCCCGTGATGGCGACCGGGATGCGCTACGCGAGGATCACGGCGACCGGGCGGTACCTCCCCGAGATCGAGGTCGGCAACCAGGAGCTGCGCCATCGCTTCGAGGAACGGTTCCCCGACTTCGTGAGCAAGATGGAGGCTTCTTCCGGGATCCGGCGACGCTTCCACGCCCCCGCCGGCTGGGCCACCTCCGACCTGGCCCTGCCCGCGGTGCGGCAGGCGCTCGAGCGGGCGGGCAAGAGGCCGGAGGAGGTCGACCTCATCATCCTGGGCACCGACTCCCCGGACTACATCACGCCCGCCACCTCGGTGGTGCTCCAGCACAAGCTGGGGGCGAGAAACGCCGGCACCTTCGACGTGGGCTGCGCTTGCGCCTCTTTCCCCACCGGGTTTGCCGCCGCCGCCGGCATCATGGCCACCAACCCCTCGATTCGCACGGCCCTGGTTGTCGGCGTCTACCTGATGCAGCGCCTGGCCGACCCCCAGGATCCCATGATCTTCTTCTACGGCGATGGGGCGGGGGCGGCGGTTCTGGAGGCATCCGGCAGCCCGGGCTTCCTGGGCGCCGCCTTTCAGGCCGACGGCGCCTACGCCAAGCACTGGGGGCTCTACGCCGGGGGCACCGCGGAGCCGGCCAGCGAGGAGGCGGTGCGAAGCGGGCGGGTGTTCGTGCGCATGATCGAGCGCTACCCGCCGGAGATCAACCATCAAGGCTGGCCGCGTTTGGTGCGGCGGCTGGCGGTGGAGAACCGCTTCGCTGTCGCCGACATCGACTTCCTGATCTTCACCCAGGTGCGGAAACCCTCGGTGGAGCTGGTGATGCAGGACCTGGGACTGCCCATGGAGAAGACCCACACGGTGATGGAGGAATGGGGCTACACCGGCTCCGCCTGCATCCCCATGGCCCTCGACCATGCCCGGGAGAAGGGGCTGATCGAGTCCGGAGACCGGGTGGTGCTCATCGGCTCCGGCGTTGGGTACAACCAGGCGGCGGTGGCCTATCGCGCATGATCCACGGCGACCTCCTGGGGGAGCGGGCTCGGCTCACTCCCGGGAAGACCGCGCTCATCCTCGCCGCCTCGGGCGAGCGCTTGAGCTACCGCGAGCTGGATGCGCGCGCGCTGCGGACCGCGCTCTGTCTGCGCTATGCGCTGGGAGTCGCCAAGGGCGAGCGGGTGGCGCTTCTGGCCGGGAACCGGCTGGAGTTCCTGGACCTCTTCTTCGCCGCCGGGAAGAGCGGGGTCATCCTGGTTCCCCTCAGCACCCGGCTCACCCCTCAGGAGCTGGCGTCCATCCTCCATGACTCGGGGGCTCGCGTCCTGGTCTACGACGGGGCCTTTGCCGACAGCGTGCGAGCCCTTCAAGGGCTCACCGGCCTCGATCGCTCGGTGGCCCTGGACGGTTCGGCGAGGGCCGCGGCTGGCGACCCCTTGCTGCGCGATCTCACGGGGTCGCTCGCCGACACCCTGCCAGCTCTCGATAGGTGCGCCGCCGAAGACATCTACTGCCTTCTCTACACCAGCGGCACCACCGGCAAGCCGAAGGGGGTGATGATCCCGCACCGCATGGTGGCCTGGAATGGCCTCAACACCGCCTGCTGCTGGCAACTGCGGGAAGACGACGTGAGCCCCCTGTTCACGCCGCTCTATCACGCCGGCGGGCTGGGGGCTTTCCTGACACCCATCATCGCCATCGGCGGGACGGTCGTCTTGCACAGCCGTTTCGACCCCTCGGAGGTCTGGCAGACCCTGGTGCGAGAGCGTTGCACGGTGGTGCTGGGCGTTCCCACCATCTTCCAGATGCTGATGGAGGCCCCGGAGTTCGAGAGCGCCGACCTCTCCCACCTGCGCTGGTTCATCAGCGGCGGCGCGCCGCTGCCCGGTTTCCTGATCGAGGCCTACCAACGCCGGGGAGTGGTCTTCAAGCAGGGGTACGGCCTCACCGAGGTCGGCGTCAACTGCTTCTCGATGACGGTCGCCGAGTCGGCGCAGAAGGCCGGCTCCATCGGCAAGCCGCTGATGTTCACCGAGACGCGTTTGGTGGACGGGAGTGGGGGCGAGGTGCCGGTGGGCGAGGTGGGCGAGCTGTGGCTGCGCGGTCCCCACGTCTGCGCCGGCTACTGGCGGAACCCGGAGGCGACCGCCGACGCCATCGACGCCGACGGCTTTTTCCACACCGGGGACCTGGCCCGGCGTGACCAGGAGGGCTTCTTCACCATTGCCGGGCGCCAGAAGGACATGCTCATCTCGGGCGGGGTCAACGTGTACCCGGCCGAGATCGAGGGCGCGCTGCTTCTGCACCCGGCGGTGCAGGACGCGGCGGTGGTGGGGGTGCCCCACCCGACCTGGGGCGAGATGGGGGTTGCCTTCGTGGTGGTGAGGGCGGGCCACACAGTGAGCGCCGCCGATCTTGAGGGCTTCCTGGGCGAGAAGCTGGCGCGATACAAGATCCCCAAGGAGTTCCGGTTCGAGGGGAGCTTGCCTCGGACGCCTTACGGGAAGGTGGTCAAGGGCGAACTGCGACAGCGCTATGTGGTCGCCAGGGACGTCGACCCAGGGGAGTGAGATGGTTCTGGCCCACCGGGTCGACGGAGGCGGCCCGTCTCTGCTGCTCCTGAACGGCGGCCTGATGAGTCTGGGCGCCTGGGAGGAGTACATCCCCAGCCTGGCGACCGCCTACCGCGTGGTCCGCTGCGATTTCCGGGGCCAGTTGCTCGGTCCCGGTCCGCTTCCGCCGAGCTTCGAGGGCCACGCCCACGACCTGGCCGAGCTGCTCGACCTGCTGGCGATCGACGCTGCCCACCTGGTGGGGACCTCGTTCGGCGCCCTGGTGGGCCTGCTTTTCACAGCCCTCCATCCCGATCGCGTTCGCTCGCTCACCGCGGTGACCGCCACCGATCGTATCCGGCCCGAGGCGAGCGCCGCCTCTTTGGAGGTGATCGCGGCCTGTCGGGGAGCGGCCCAGGGCGGAGACGGAGGTCGTGTTCTCGACCTGGTGGCTCCCTACGCCTTCAGCGGCCGGTACCTGGCCACTCATGCCGATCTGGTGGCCAGACGCCGGGCGCAGATCGCCGCCCTGCCCCGGGCCTGGTTCGAGGGGCTGGCGGGCCTGATCGGCTCGCTGGAAGGTCTTGACCTCACTCCCTGGCTGGGGCGCATCCGCTGCCCCACGCTGGTGGTGGCGGCGGAGAACGACCGCACCTTCCCAGTGGAGGAAGCTCGGGCGCTGGCCGCCGCCATTCCGGGCGCCAGGCTCGAGGTGGTCCCCGATGCCGCCCACGGCCTGGTGGTCGAGGATCCCAAACCGTTGATGGCGATCCTGAACGAGTTCCTGGTGCCGCTAACGCGTGAACAGGAGGGACGGTCATGAGCCAGACCAATCGACGCCGCAAGGCCTGGGTGCGCTTTCTCTTGTGGGGCCTGGTGGTGCTGGCGCTCTTTCTGGTCGCCGCCGCCGCGTCCTTCTGGAGGCGACCCCTGAGCGTGCTCGAGGCGATGGGTCGCTTCGGTCTCCGCTCTTCCGGCTTCACGCGTTTGACGCTGGCGGCGCCCCGGGGTCCGCTCGTCTACTGGCGGGGAGGAGCCGGCAACACCGTCATCCTGCTCCACGGCGCCAACGATTATGCGGGAGCCTGGGCCAAGGTGGCGGGCCCTC
>DATECU010000288.1:0-8782 GCA_035286745.1 Vicinamibacteria bacterium
CCGAACAGCGCCACCGCCGGAGCCGGCCGCCGATACTGATTCGGGAGGCCGAACGCCTCGAACGGGAAGCCGCGGGCCCAATCCAGGTGGTGGCCGATCAGGTGCTTCTTGGGGTTCACGCTGGCCAGACCGTGGGCCACGCACATCTCGGGGACGATCCGGTAGCGTTGGCGGAGGTAGTCGGCCAGGCTGCGCCCGGCTGCGAACTGGGCTTCGGTGATGGGCAGAGCCCGGCCCCCTTCCCAGCGGGTCTCGAAGGAGACGCCCAGGAAGGCGTTGTTCAAGTTCAGGTAGACATCGTCCCCGTTCGCCCACACCGAGAAACCGGCGTGGTTCGCCTTCGACCGCTCGTCCACCACGCGATAGACGCGCCCGAAGCGATCGATCAGGTAGTTGTACAGCTTGTTGCGCCGAACGTACTTGAGCAGGCGATGGCTGCTCTCCCGCAGGTTCTCGTTGAACTCGGCTTCCAGGGGCCAGATGTCGCTCTCCGAGGTGTGGAAGACCAGACCGACCGGTTCCTGCTGCCAGGCGTCGTTGACGCCCAGATCGCGGCTGAAGACCCGGTACCGGCGGGGGTCGCCAGCGATCGCATACGAGGTTTCGATGCGCAGGCCGCTGCTGTACTGCTCCCAGTCGGAGCCCTGCTCCACCAGCCAGATGCCGTCGGGGGCCACGCCGGCGCGGGGCATGGCCGTGGTGGGAGGCGCGGGCAGTAGGCTCGAAGGCGGGGGAGTCGTTGCCGGGGGAACCGCCGCGTGGGCCGGTGCGGCCGCGGAAGCCGGCGCCGGGCGAAAGCGGTAGATGCCCAAGCCGATGGCGGCGAAGGTGACGGTGGCGGCGAAGATCAGCGAAGCTCGGCCCACCAGGATGACGTTTCGGGCCGAGCGGTCGAGGGAGAAGGGCGCGCCCATGGGATGGGGGCCCAGCAGGCCCTGCAGGCCCTCGAGGTGGAGCCACCGGTAGAGCGCACGGCGCAAGGGCCCGTAGGGCACGACGCGCAGCCAGCGGTCGATGCGCTGGTAGCGGGCCAGAGAGGCCCTGATGAAGCGAAGCTTGGCGACCGGATCGCGGATGCCGCGGCTCACCGCATCCAGAGAGTCCACCCAGTCGGTGCCGGCCCGGGGGCGCCTTGAGCCTGACGAAGTGGACGATCCGAGCACGTCCGTCGCGCGCCTCCGTGAAGACTTCAACCCACTGGATTATAGGGTTCGTTCGACGTCGCCTCAACCCCCATGACGCGGGCTCCTCAACTGGCCTAGAATCCGGGGGGGCGCGATGATGGCGGATCAGGTCAAGACGGAAGGCGAAGGCCACGGACCGAGGCGCCGGGCCCGCCGCCTTCCGGTCCGGCTCGAGGGCCGGCTGGCCGGCCGGCAAACGCACGCCGTCAAGGTGATCGATATCAGCCAGACCGGCTGCCTGGTGCAGTGTTCCGCCTGCCTGGACATGGGCGCGATCCTGGACTTGGAGGTGGATCTGGGCGGAGACAAGCTCTCGGCCAAAGTCCGGGTGGCGGAAGCGGCTCTGGATGGCGACGCCGCGGCGGAGGCGGCGCCGCTCTTTCTTACCGGGCTCGAGTTCCTGGGCCTGCCAGCTCGGGACGAGGTCAAGCTGCGGCGCTTCCTCGACGACGAAGCCCGTCGGAGGCGGGGTGCGGACGCGCCCTCTCGCTGAGGTCTCTTCCCGCGAGCTCAGGCCCCTGTTGCAAGAAGAGGCTGAGCACTGGAAGCGGGAGCTGCTCTGGGACTTTGGCGAGGTGAGCGCCGCCGTGGCCGGGGGCCTGGATCGCAGGACCTTGGGCGGGCTGGTGCTCCAGGACGCCTGGCGCTCGGTCGCCTACTGCTACTCCATGCACGAGGGCGGCCGCACCATCGTGGGCTCGCTGTTTGCCGCCGCGGGCTACCGGGGTCGGGGCCTGGAGGGCGACCTCCTCGACACCGTTCTGACTCAGGCCCTGGCCCACCCCAACAGCGAACGCGTCGAGTGCCAAACCCTCTTCAGCACGGCCGACGAGCCCCAGGTCCACTTCGTCCGTCCTGGCTTCGAGAGCCGAGGGCGCCACTACTTGCTGCGCTCGCTCGAGGAACCGATCCCGGAGGCCCGGGCCTGGTGCAAGCTCCGGCCCCTGCGCCGCGACGAGATCGCGAGCGCAGCCCAGCTCATCTTCGAGAGTCACCTGGGGAGTCTGGACGCTGCGCTCAACCTGACCTACGCCACGCCCGGCCACTGCCGGCACTTCGTGGAGACGGTGGTCCTGCGCTCCGGGTGCGGACGCTTCGATCCGGCGGCTTCCTTCGCCGTCGACGGCCGCCGGGGCCTTGAGGGGGTGATCATCGTGAGCCGCCTGTCGCGCGCCAACGGCCACATCTGCCAGGTGTCGGTGCGGCCTCAGGCTCAGGGCCAGGGGCTGGGGGAGGCGCTCCTGCTGGCCTCGCTCAAGGCCCTGCGCCGCCAGGGCTTCAGCGTGGCCAGTCTCTCCGTCACCGTGGGGAATCACCGCGCCTACCGAATGTACGAACACCTGGGTTTTCGCCTGCGCAAGGCCTTCGCCGCTCACGCCTGGGTGCGGCCGCCGGCGCGCATCGAGCTTCCGGCATGACCCCGGCCCTGCTGGCTGTGCTGCTGGCCGGTGCAGCCGCGGCCCCGGGTCCCTTGCTGGTGGTGCCCCCCGACCGGGGCGAGTTCTCGGCCGATGCCGCTTGGGTGGGGGAGCTGGTGGCGGAGGCGTTGCCCGGAGCCCTGGAGCTGCTGGGGGTGCCGGCGGTGGAGAACGCGGATCGGCTGCGGGCGCGGGCGGCCCTGGAGATCCCGCCGGCCCCGCTGACCCGGGCCACCTCCTTGCGCATCGGCGAGGCGTTGGGCGCCGACCGTTTGGTGTTGGGCAGCTATTCGGCGAGCGGCTCCGAGCTCTCGCTTTCCCTCCGGCTGCTGGACGCCGAGCGAGGAAGCCTGAGCGCACCCTTCGTGGTGTCCGGCCGCGAGGAGCAGATCCTGACCCTGTTGGGCCGGCTGGCCTGGGACCTGGCCCTGGCCTCCTCGGCCCAGCCGCACCTCACGCGAGAGGCCTACCTGGCCGCGCTTCCGGCACCTCCCTTCCCGGCGGTCCGGGCCTTCGGCCAGGGCCTGGCGGCCCGCGATCCGGCATCCCGAAAGCGCCTGATCCGTTCTGCACTGGCCCTCCACCCCGACTACCACCCGGCCCGGCTGGCCCTGGGGCGGCTGGAAATCGAGGCCCGCGACTGGCAGGCTGCGCACGACACGTTGGGGAAGATCCCGGAGGGTGTGGCCGAGAGCCGGTCCGCCCGGTTCCTGCAAGTGCTCGGCATGCTGGAGAGCGGACGCTGGCGCGAGGCGGCGGCCATCGGCGCCCGGCTGATCGCGGAGCGACCCACGCCGGCCGGCCTCAGCAATCACGCCTTGGCGCTGCTGCGCGGCGGCAGCGGCGAGCTCAAGGCCTCGGAGGTGTTGCGCAAAGCCCTGGAGCTTGCGCCCGCCACCCTCGACATCACCTTCAACCTGGGTTGGGCGCTCTTCTCGGAGGGCGATTCCGAGGGCGCGATCTTCCATCTGCGGGCGGTGATCCGCGAGGAGCCGCTGGACGCGCAAGCTCGTTTGGTGCTGGCCTGGGCACTCGGCAAAGCGGGGCGGGCTTCCGAGGCGCAACAGGAGTGGAAAGGAGTGCTGGCCATGGCTCCGTCCTACCAGGGCCTCAGCCCCGACCTCAGCCGGCGGCTGGAACGGGTCATGGTCTCCGAGCGGCTGCTGGTGGTGGATCGAGGGACCCGTAGCGAGGCCGAGGTGGCGGCGGGGCTGATCGGTCGAGCCGAGAGGCTGTCGGCGACCGGGGATGCCGGGGGGGCCCTCCGCGAGCTGACCCGAGCTGCCTACCTCGATCCCTACGCCCCCCGCATTCACCTGCTGCTGGCGCGGGCCCACCGCGGTGGTGGGGACAAGGAGAAGGCGGTCAACGAGTATCGCATGACCCTGTGGTCGCGGGAGGATCCCGCGGTTCGCCTGGAGCTGGCGCAGCTCCTGCTGGAACTCGGCCGGGCTGCCGAGGCCCGGGCCGAGGCCGAACGCGTGCTCCAGGCCGACCCGGCCAACGGGGCAGCGCGCAAGCTGCTGGCGCCGCCCGCGAAGTAGGGCCTTATAATCGGGGCAATGATCCTCGAAAGCCTGGGTTTCGCGTTCGCGTTGCTGGCCGCCGGCAGCTCGGTGCCGCCGCCGCGGCCGGCACCGCCGCGAGCCGGTCTTTCCTGGGCCGAGTCCGATTCGTTGGTGCGCAAGCTGCAGGCTCTGGAGAACCGGCGCAAGGCTCCCGCGAAGCGCCAGGAGACGGTTCTGGTTACCGAGGGAGAGCTGAACTCGTATCTCAACCTGGAGCTGGCCCAGAAGCTCCCCAAGGGCGTGTCGGATCTCCTGGTGCGCCTGGAGCGCGACCGTGTCATCGCCTCCGGCACCGTCGACCTGGACCAAGTGCAGGGCCGGGTCCCCAGCTCGCGCCTCAACCCGCTGGCCCTCCTGTCCGGGCGGGTGCCGGTCCAGGTGCAGGGGCGGCTGCTGAACTTCAACGGTTTCGGAGCCATCGAGTGGGAAGACATCCGCGTCTCGTCGGTGTCGCTGCCGGCCTCGTTGCTGGGGCAACTGGTGGCCTCCTCCACCCGGGATGCGGAGAACCCCGAGGGTGTCGACATCCAGGCTCCCTTCCGGCTGCCCCACGCCTGCCAGCGGTTGCGCCTGGAGCCGGGTCGCGCCCTGCTCGACTTCGATACCCGGCGCCCGAAGTGAATTCGGTCGTGAGACGACGAACGGCCTTCGGCCTGGGTCGGCTTGCGACCGTAGCCGATCGCTGATCGCTGACCGCCGATCGCTTCCATCTAGCGAGCATGCTCGACCTCGCCTCGCCGGTCCAGTACGTGAAGGGCATCGGGCCGCAGCGGGCGGTGGCGCTGGCCAAGCTGGGCCTCGGCACCGCCGAGGACCTGCTGTTCCACTTGCCGATGCGCTACGAGGATCGGCGCAGCTTCACCCGCATCGCCGACCTCCGTGCCGGCATGAAGACCGCCGTGGCGGGCACCATCGTGGTCGCCGGTCTTCGTCGCGCTCGCCGGATGACGCTCTACGAGGTGCGGCTGGAAGACGCGAGCGGGCGGCTCAAGGCGCTGTGGTTCAACCAGCCCTACCTCAAAGACGTGCTGCCGCGGGGATCTCGGGTGGTGCTCTACGGGGCGGTCGAGCACGACCGCTTCTCCGGCCAGCTCATGATGGCTTCCCCGCAACACGAGGTGACCAGCGACCAGGAGGAGTCCGCCGGCATCCACACCGGCCGCATCGTTCCCATCTACGAGAAGCTGGGTCCCCTCACCGGCCGGACCCTGCGGCGAATCCTGACGCAGCTCGCGTCCGACGTCGGAGAGCTGCCCGACCCCCTGCCGCGGGAGGTGCGGGAACGCCTGGGTGTGACGGGTCGAGCCGAGGCTCTACGCCGGGTACACGCGCCCAACGACGAGGACCGCATCGAGGAGCTGAACAGCGCCCGCAGTCCGGCCCACCAGCGTCTGATCCTGGAGGAGTTCTTCCTCTTCCAGTTGGGCCTCGCCCACCGCCGGCAGGGCCTTCGGGGCCAGCTCAAGGGCACCGCCTTCGAGATCACCGACCGGATTCGGGATGCCGTCAAGCGGATCCTGCCCTTCCACCTGACGGAAGCCCAGAAGCGCGTTCTGCGCGAAATCGCGGAGGACATGAAGTCGCCCCATCCCATGAACCGTTTGGTGCAGGGCGACGTGGGCTCGGGCAAGACCATGGTGGCGGTGCTGGCCATGGTGATCGCCGCCGAGAACGGCTGCCAGGCTGCTGTCATGGCTCCCACCGAGATCCTGGCCGAGCAGCACTTCCTGACCCTGAAACGGCTCCTGGCGCGGTGCCCCTATCGGGTGGAGCTGCTGACCTCGGCCGTGAAGGGTAAGGAGCGGGCGGCCGTCTTGGAGCGCCTGGCCTCAGGGGAAACCTCGCTGATCGTCGGCACCCATGCCTTGATCCAGGAGGAGGTGCGCTTCCACCGGCTGGGTTTGGCGGTGGTGGACGAGCAGCATCGCTTCGGTGTCCTGCAGCGGGAGGACCTGAGGCGCAAGGGGCCTGCCGCCGACGTGCTGGTGATGACGGCCACGCCCATTCCCAGGACGCTCGCCCTCACCGCCTACGGCGACCTCGATGTCTCCCTCATCGACCAGAAGCCGCCCGGGCGTTCGCCCATTCGCACGCTGCTGAAGCCGGCCTCGACTCGCCGGGAGGTGCTCGAACTCGTTCGGCGTGAGGGGGAGGCGGGCCGCCAGGCCTACGTCGTCTACCCGCTGGTCGAAGAGTCCGAGAAGCTCGAAGACATCGCTGCCGCCACCCAGATGGCCGAGGAGTGGCGCGCCGCCCTTCCCCGGGTTCAAGTGGGCCTGCTCCACGGCCGGCTGAAAGCACCGGAGAAGGAAGCGGTGATGGAGGCCTTCGCGGCCGGCCGAATCCAGGTGCTGGTGGCCACCACGGTCATCGAAGTGGGGGTCGATGTGCCGAACGCGACGGTGATGGTGATCGAGCACGCCGAACGCTTCGGTCTGGCCCAGCTCCACCAACTTCGGGGCCGGGTGGGCCGCGGCAGCGGGCAGTCCACCTGTGTGCTGCTGAGCTACGGTCGGCTGTCGCCGGAGGCCAGGGCCCGGCTGTCGGTCATGGTAGAGACCGAGAACGGCTTCCTGATCGCCGAGAAGGACCTGGAGATCCGCGGCCCCGGAGACTTCTTCGGCACCCGGCAGTGGGGCATGCCTAACTTTCGCGTCAGCCAACTGCTACGGGATCGCGATCTGCTGGAGAAGGCGCGGGTCGAGGCCTTCCGCTGCGTGGAAGAGGGCCTGGTCGACCAGCCCGGCCACCCGCTGAAGGCGTTCGTGGACTCAGGGGGCTGGGAGCGGCGCTTTGGCCTCTCTCGGGTCGGCTAACGGCAACAGCAACAGCCGCCACAAAGACACAAAGGGCACAAAGGACACAAAGGACACAAAGAAACGGCAACCACAGAGGCAGGGAGGCACAGAGACGCACCGGTGGCGCTTTGTGCAGATCTGTATGGTTGGTAGTCCTGGGGACAAGAGAGGGGCGAGTCGGTGAGACCAGGATACCTCGGAGACTCTTACGACATCGTGAAGCAGAGTCTGTTGCGGTGGCTTAGTGCGATAGGCGCATGGGCGACGCATCCGATGTGGACCGAGTCGGTCACACCCCAACAGGCGAGAGCGCTGTCACAGCTACTCGTCACCCGGCTTCTCTCTCAGGAGACCCTAACGACGGCGACCGATCGAGAGGCCTACTTGGCGCCGGCTCGCGAGTGCAGGGACCACGTGTTCCTCGATCCAGATACGGGGATTCGGCTCGACACGACCGGCGGGAAAAGGGCTCCGCTCTATGTCTTCGGGACCGAGCTGGTCGCTATCGCGGATGCCCGCCCTGAAGCGCTGATGCTGGTCTTCGACCAGTCCCTGGCAAGGGGCCGAGAGCGCGAACAGCTCGAAGGGAAGCTGTCCGCGTTGGCCCTGCACGGCCTTCATAGCGTCGCGTATGTCTCACACGCGTGCTTCGTACTGGTGGGGACGAATCGCCCGCTCGTCAAGAGAGCTTTCGAGGTTCTCAAGACGGAGTCCAAGCTGCCGGAGAGTCGCTTCGTGAAGAGCCAGCCGCGGAACAACCAGCGGACGAAGCCGGGATGGCCAGGCGGCGGGCCCCCCGCCGCTGATCTGCCGGGTGCTACCCGCACTGGGGAGGAGCGAGACAGATGAGGACACCAGAGAGAGCGGCGCAAATCTGGGCGGTTCTTGCACTCGCTGCACGCAACCGCCAGATACTGACCTACGGACTCCTCGGCAAGCTCATTGGGGTGCCGCCCGTTGGGCTCGGGCAGCTATTGGAACCGATCCAGTCGTTCTGCCTCCTGCATGACTTGCCACCTCTTACGGTTCTGGTGGTGCAAGAGGAGACAGGGCTTCCTGGATCCGGCTTCACAGCGGCCTCTGCAGAAGTGTTCGCTCGCAGCCAGCTTCAGGTATTCGAGTTCGACTGGCTTGAGCATGGCGCTCCCGCGGCACGTGATCTCGAACGCGCGGTCAGGGTGCGCCCCTCCACTCAAACACGTGCAATGGCGAAGCGCCGCAAGATGGGCGTCAAGGGTCGACCCTAGAAGCCGTCCCTGAAGATGAGGTCGATCTCGAGGGCCCAGAGCTCTCGCCCAGTCGAGCCGTCGTCTGCGGAAAAGTACAGGAACTTGCCCGATAGCGTCAGGGCGCCGGGCCCAGATGAGAAGGGGCCGGGGTAGACGTCCTGGACCAGCACGGTCCCTTCGGGCGTGCTGTCACTCTTCCATAGTTCCGTTCCCTCGAATGCGGTGGTGGCGGTGAAGTAGAGCAGCCCTCCGGCTTGTGTCAGGTTGAGCGGATTGGAGTTGCCTGCGCCTCCGGGGTAGATGTCCTTGACCAGGACCGTGCCACCGGGTGTTCCGTTGCTCTTCCAGAGTTCGATCCCGTTCGCAACGTCGGTGGCACTGAAGAAGAGCGTTCCGCTGACGTTGGTGAGGCCGCGAGGGCCGTCGACGAATCCGTCCTTCAGCATTGCGGTCCCACCGGGCGTCCCATCGCTCTTCCAGAGCTGTCGCCCAGTCGAGCCGAATGCGGCGAAGAACAGCGTGCCATTCACGTCGGTGAGATAGTAGGCCCACCCCCACCCGTCGAAGCTCTTCACGAGGACGGTC
>DATECU010000289.1:0-8612 GCA_035286745.1 Vicinamibacteria bacterium
CTCCCGGAGGGCCGCCTCCTGGAGCATCTCGATCAGGGGTCGTTCGGCGCGGCCTTCCTTCAGCCAGCCCAGGGTGATCGCCGCCGTGGAGCGGTTCTGGGGGTCCTCGTCCTCCAGCATGGCGAGCAGGTGGGACACCAGATCGGCTCGACGCAGCGCCGCCTGCACCTCGGGATCTAGGCTCTCGCCGCCGGCGGTGGCCCGCTGTTCGATGGCCACCACCGCCTGGATGGCCGCGTTCCGGAGCCCCGGGTCGGGGTCGGAGAGGTAGGGAATGAGGCGGGGCAGCAACTCTCGGCCCGCCAGCCGACCTAACGCCTGAATGACGGGGCCGCGCAACAACTCGTCGGAGAGAAGCTCCAGCAGGGCGGGAGCCGACGCCGGATCGCCGATCTCGGCCAGCGCCGAGACCGCCGGATACTGGAGCCAGGGCTCGTCGCGGAGCGCCGCCACCAGCGGCCTGACCGCCCGCGGATCCCCGATCTGGCCCAAACTGGTGGCCGCCGCGTGACGGACGTTGATGTCGCCGTCGGTCAAGGCCGCAATCAACGCCGCCACCGCGTCCTGGTCCTTGCGGGCTCCCAGCATCACGGCCGCGAAGTTGCGCACCTCTTCGTCTTGGTCCTGGAGCAGACCGAGCAGGGCCAGGCTCGCGGAGGTGCCCAGCTTGACGTAGATCTCCATGGCCGCGTTGCGCTGGGCCGCGTCCTCATGGTTGCGCAGGGCGGTCTCCAGGGCCGGCAACAGCGCCGCTTCCGGAAGGCGGGTCATCACCTCGACCGCAGTCTGTCGCACCGACCAGCTCTCGTCGCCCACCGCCAGGAGCAGGGCGGGGATGGCTTCGGTCCGCCCCTCGCGGCCCAGTTCCTCCACCAGCCGGCGGCGGGTGGACTCCTCGCCCTCGCGAAGGGCGGCCAGCGTGGCAGCCAGGTCCCAGCTCATGGTGCTGCGAAACCGTTCAACACAGGTTCAGATACCGTTGGACGCAGTCGTCAGCTCACCTTGAAGACGGAGACCAGCTTGGCCAGGTTCTCCGCCTGCTGGGCCAGGTTGACGGTGGCCCGGGACATCTCCTCCACCGTGCCCAGGTTGTCGCGGGCGATCTCCGAGATGTTCTCCATCGCCTTCACCACCAGCTCGCCGCCGCGCTTCTGCTCGGAGGTGGCGTAGGAGACCTGCTGGGTCATGCGGTTCATGCTCTCCACCGCCCGCACGATCTGCCGGCTGCCTTCGGCTTGCTCCTTGGTGCCGATGTTCACCTGGGAGGCGATCTTGTTCATGTTCTCGATGGCCACCCGCACCTGACGGCCGCCGGCGGCCTGCTCCTTGGTGGAGTAGGCGGCCTGGGTCATGATCCGGGTGATGTTCTCCATGGCCTCCCGGATCTGCTTGGAGCCCTCGGCCTGCTCACGGACCGCGGTCGCCACCTGGTCGGTGGCGGTGTTCATGGCGGAGACCGTCTCCAAGACCTCGGTCGCCGCCCGCGACTGGCGGGTGGTGGCGGAGGCGATCCGGCCCATGAGCTGGCTGGAGGTGCCCACCGAGTCGATGATGCTGCGCAAGGCCAGCCCCGCCTTGTCGGCCAGGGTAATGCCCTCCTTGGTCTCGGCGGCGCCCGCCTTGGCGGTGTCCACCGCGTCGGTGGTCTCCTGCTGCACCTGACGAATGACCTCGCCGATTTCCTTGGTGGCCTCCACCGAGCGCTCGGCCAGCTTGCGGACCTCGTCGGCCACCACCGCGAAGCCGCGGCCGGCTTCGCCGGCGCGGGCGGCCTCGATGGCCGCGTTCAGGGCCAGGAGGTTGGTCTGGTCGGCGATCTCCTCGATCACCTCCAGGATCTTGCCGATCTCCTGGGAGCGCTTGCCCAGGCCCACGATCACCCGGGCCGTGTTCTCCATGGTCTCGGAGATGGTCTTCATGCCGGCGATGGTGCGCCCCACCGCCTCGTCGCCGGAGCGGGCGTCCTCCTGGGCCTTCTTGCTGATGCGGTCGGCTTCGTCGGCGATCTTGGCCACCTCGCTGACCGCCGAGGCCATGTCGGACGCGGTCTGGCTGGCCTTGTGAGCGGCCTGGGTGAGGGACTCCGCGTTGCGGGCGACCTGAGCGATGAAGGTGGTCATCTCCTCGACGGTGGCCGAGGTCTCGGTGGCGGTGCCGGCCAGGCTCTCCAGGTTCCGGGCCATCTGGTCGATGGAAACGATCATCTCCTCCACGGTGGCCGAGGTCTCGGTGACGGTGGTGGCCAGGGTCTGGCTGGAGCGGGCCATCTGCTCGATGGAGGCCCCCATCTGGGTGATGGAGCTGGAGGTCTCCTCCACGTGGGTGGCCAGGCTTTGCGCGTTAGCTGCTACCGTCTGAATGGAGGCTGCCATCTCCTCCATGGACGTGGATGTCTCCTCCGCCGCCTGGGCCTGGCTCTGCGCACCCTGGGTGATGAGCTTGGCGTTGGCCGAGATCTCGCCGGCCGAGGACGCCACCTGGACCGAGGCTTCCTGGATGTTGTCCACCACCTTGCGCAAGTTGCCCACCATCTCGCGCAGGCTGCCCGCCAGGATGCCCATCTCGTCGCCGCTGTCGATGGCGACCTGGGTGGTGAGGTCGCCCTTGGCCACTCCGCTGGCCAGGTCGACCATATGGCGCACCGGACGCAGCCACCGTCCGGCCAAGAACCAGCCGACGGTGCTACCGAAGCCAACCAGAGCCAGCGCCACCAGGACCGTCCTGAGCAGCACGCCCCGTTGCCGGCTCACCAGGTGCCGCTTGCTGATGATGATCTCGACCCCGCCCTTCTGCTCGTCGCTCCTAGTCGCGGTTGCGGCGCCCAGGCCCAGCTCGGCCGCCATGTCGCCACCGGTGGCGGTAGGCGGGGTGACCACCGGGGCCCGGAACAGGATCACCTCCTCGCCCTTGGAGGTCATCGCGTCCATCTGCTCCATTTCCTTGGCCGCGTTCTTGGGCAGGTCCTGGGTTCTGACCACCTCGCCGGTCTGCACCAGGATCTGTCCCTTGGCATCGCGGATGGCGGCCCCCAGGATGTCGGTGGCGCCCGCGGCGGCCGGCGTCTTCTCCGCCTTCTTCTCGGCACCCGCCGAGAGAGCGTTCTCCATCTGGGCGATCAGGATCGGCTTGTCCTCGGTCAGGATGCCGAAGTAGCTGTTGAGCGCCAGGTTCTGGGCAATGTAGCGGCCTCGCTTCACCACCTCCTCGCGCAGCAGCGCGTTGGTGCTGGCGTAGGAGTAGATGGCCGAAGCCCCGCCCATGAGCAGGGTGACTCCCACCACCAGGGTGAGGAGTTTGGTGCGAATCGACAAGGAACTGAGACTCGGCATGGAACTCCTCCTCCGGGGTTGCCGGAGCGGCACTAGAGCTTCTTGTTGGCAGCGCTCAAAGCAGAGGGGGGGATCTCGATCTTGAGGCGCGCCGCGATCTTGGTGTTGATCACCAGTTCAGCCTGGGGGACCACCTGTTCGATCCTGCCCTTTTCCCCGGAGGCGATGCGGTTCACCAGCTCCCCCGCCTGCTCGCCAATGGACACGAAGCTGGGCCCGTTGCTGACCAGGGCGCCCTCGTTGACCAGAGCCGCGGAGAAACCGTAGACGGGCTTGCCCGCCTTCAAGGTCTCGGTGAGCAGGAAGCGGCGCGACTCGTCGGCCATGATGAGCGGCTCCGGCGGCATCCAGAGCGCGTCCACCGCCTCCTCTCCGCTGAGCAGGGCTCGCAGGGCTTGCGGGATGTCCCGGTCGGAGGCTATGGGCTTGGCCACCAGGGCCAGGCGGACCAGCCCAGCCGCCTTCAGGGCTTCCTGCACCAGGCGGCCGGTGTTGTCCTCGTTGTAGATCACGCCGATGCGGACGCCTCGGGGATTCACCAAACGGAAGGCCGCCAACTGGTTCCGGACGGGAATCGAGAAGCTGACCCCGGTGATGTTGCCCCCGGTCAGTCCCAGCTTGGCCGGGTCTTGAACCATGCCTATGACCAGCGGAGCCTCCGGCAACAGATCGCGCGCCAGTTGCGCGGCCAGGGGCCCCAGGGCCACCAGGATCACCGGCCGGCCCTTGAGACCACCCAGGACCCGCTCCCCTTCAGCGCGATCGCCGCGGAGGTCGTGCTCGGTCAACTGGTGAGAGGCGGTGGCCCGCCGCAGGGCATCGATGGTGGGACGCCAGGCGGCGACCTCCTGGCTCTTCAGGATCGCCACCTCCGCTGCGGACGCCCCGCCCGCCGGCACCAGCACCGCCAGGGCGAGCCCCCATCCGAGACCGCGTCTTGCTCTCTTCATGCCGTCACCAGTCTCCTTCAAGAGGTGGCCTGAGAAGCTTCCTTGAGCTCCAAGGAGAGCACCTTTTCGAGATCCATGAGGATGATCAGCCGGTCGGTCAGCTTGGCCACGCCGCGAATGGCGTGGCTGTCGATCTCCGACACCTCATCGGGGGCGGCCTCGATGCTGCTGAGCGGCACCCGGAGCACCTGGGAGGCTCCGTCCACCAAGAGCCCCACCTGACGGTCCTTGAGCTTGACCACCACGATCCGGGCCGGGCGCGACGAGACGTCCACCTCACCCACCCCCAGCTTCCTCTTGAGATCGATCACCGGGATGATGCGACCCCGCAGGTTGATCACTCCCTTGATGAACTCGGGCGCCCGGGGAACCTGGGTGATCTCGCTGACCCGGATGATCTCCTGCACCAAACGAACATCCACCCCGTACTCCTCCCTGGCCAGGAAGAAGGTGGCCAGGTGCTCGGCGGCCTCCACCGCCTTGCGCTCTTCCCGGAGCGGGGTGGCGAAGAAGGAGATGGCGTGGGCCCGCGCCTCGGCGTTTGCGACCGCCGGCAAGGCGGGCTGGGTCTTCTCGGGGACCGGCGGGCTGGGGGCGGGTGTCACCTCGGCGGCCTGGGCCATGGCCAGGATGTCTTCGGCCAAACCGGAGGACGGAAGCGACATCCGGCCCGGCTTCTCGGCGGCCGGGCGCTCGACGTCTTCCTCGCGAAAGCCGAAGCTCTCGTCCTTGGCGACCCAGGCCCCGGTGGCTGCCGGCTCCGGGGCCTCGATCGCCCGGGACCGGGAGGGCGGCGGCGCCTCAGGCGGCCGGACCGGGTCCGGGGCCTTGGGTGCGGGCTCCGCTTTTCGCGCGCGCTTCCGAGCGTCGGACATGCGCCCCATCTTATCGGCTCCTCGTCTTCGCCATCACCAGGGGTTTACCCTGGGCCAACGGCCCCCGCACCGGGCGCAGGGGGCCGCGACCCATGTGCATGACGAACGGCTGGTCCTCGCAGGCCGCCGCCATCTCCACTTCGTCCACCAGTCGAGACCCCCGGGCCATGCCCTCGATCAGGGCCTGGGTGGCCAGGTGGTTGATGACCCGGGGCACCCCGCCGGAGGCGGCATGGAGGAGCCTCACCGCAGCCTCGGTGAAGAGGCGGCGTTCGGCACCGGCGATACTCAGGCGGTGATCCAGGTAGGCGCCGGTGTCTTCGACGGTCAGCGGCAGCAGGTGAAAATGAGCCCCGATGCGCTGGGTCAGCGCTCGATAGGCGCGCCGCTTGAGCAGCCGCTCCCTTAACTCCGGCTGGCCGGAGAGCACCACCGCGATCAGGTTGCGGTCGTCGAGCTGGAAGTTGGTGAGCAGCCGGATCTCTTCGAAGGTGGCCTTGCCGGGGATCAGGTGTGCCTCGTCCACGATCAAGAGGGCCGCCTTGCCCTCGGCGTCCAGGTCCAGCAGCCGGCCGTGGATCTGTTCCAGAAGCTCCCCCACTCGGCTGGCGGGCTCGGGGATATCCAGCTCGCTGGCCACCGTCCACAAGAACTGGCTGGGCGAGAGTCGCGGGTTCAGCACCATGGCCACCTGGTAGAGGGGAGGCAGCCGGTCCAGGAGGGCCCGCGTCAGCAGCGTCTTGCCGGAGCCCACCTCGCCGCTCAGCAGGGCCAGCTCCCTCTCCTCCACCGCGTAGAGAAGCTGTTCGAGCGCCTCCTCGTAGGCCTGGTTCAAGAACAGGTAGCGAGGATCGGGGGTCTTCTTGAAGGGCTTCTCGCGGAGGCCGTAGTAGTCCTCGAACATTAGTTAGGCCCCCCGGGAAGCAGGGCCTCGGCCTCGGGGCCGGAGAGGGCTCGGGCGCGGCGCTTGCCGCCAAAGAGGGCGGCCACGTCGAGGATCAGCACCACCCGCCCGTCGCCCATGATGGTGGCCCCGGCCAGGGCCACCCCGGACGAGTCGAGGGCGGGATCCAGGGCCTTGATCACCACCTCCTGCTGGCCGCGCAGGCGGTCCACCACCAGACCGATGCGTTTGTCGCCGCGGCCCAGGATCACCGCGTAACGGCGATCCCCGAGGTCGGTGCTCTCCATGCCGAACAGTTGGGCCAGGGAGAACAGGGGTACGATGCGATCCCGGAGCCGCAGCGCATCGCGGCCGTTGATCTGGTGGACCTCATCGCGGTGGAACTTCATGCTCTCCACCACCGAGGCCAGGGGGATGGCGTAGGTGGCCCCCGCCACCTCGACCAAGAGCGCCGAGATGATGGCCAGGGTGAGCGGGAGCTGGATGATGAACTTGCTGCCCACCCCGGGCACCGACTCCACCTCGATCAGGCCGTTCAGCCGCTCGATGGCCTTGAGCACCACGTCCAGGCCCACACCGCGGCCCGACATCTCGCTCACCTCATCGCTGGTGGAGAAGCCCTGGGCGAAGATGAGCTGGACGATCTCCCGCTCGGTCAGGTTCTCGTCGCCCTTGAGCAGGCCGCGGGCGATGGCCTTGCGGCGCACGGTGTCGGCGTCGATGCCGCCTCCGTCGTCCATGATGGTGAGCAGGACGTTGTTCGACTCCTGGGAAGCCGAGAGCAGGATGGTTCCGGTAGGCGTCTTGCCGCGAGCCACCCGGACCGCGGGCGGTTCGATGCCATGGTCCACGCTGTTGCGGACCATGTGGACCAGGGGCTCCCCGATCTCGTCGATGATGGCCTTGTCCACCCGGGTGTTCTCGCCCTCCAGGATCAGCTCGATTTCCTTGCCCTCCTGGCGTGCCAGGTCACGCACCAAACGAGGAAAGCGGTCGAAGATGTGGCGAACCGGAAGCATCCGGATGTCCATCACCGTTTCCTGGAGCTGGCTGGCCACCCCAGCCACGTGCTGTACCGCGTCCAGGAGGTCGGCCCCCGCCCCCCGGCCGCCCAGGCGGTTCGCCATCTCCTTGCCCACCTGCTCCAGCTTGGTGCGGTAGATGATGAGCTCGCCCACCAGGTTCAGCAGGTTGTCGAGCTGGCCGAAATTGACTCGCACCATGCTGGAGCGGGCCGACACATAACGAGCATCGGCGGTGACCCCGGGAGCCTCCGGCGGGGCCGCCTCGTCGTCGGCCACCGGCACTTTCGGGGCCTCCGCTTGGCCCTGGCGGGGGAGCAAGGCCTCGGTGGGCGGCGGCACGGGGCCAGCCAGCAGGCTCTCCAGGTCCTGCCGCTCCCGTTCCAGGGAGCGGGTCTCCCGCGCCTCCTGGCACGCCTGCTCCACGGCGTCGCGCAGGGCGGAGGCACCGGCGAAGAGGCGGTCGAAGAGCGGCGAGGTCAGGGCGATCCCGCCCTCGCTGATGCGGCCGAAGACGTCCTCCAGCCGGTGAACGTACTCCTTGATGCCGGAGAAGCCCATCATCCCGCTGTTGCCCTTCAGGGTGTGCAGGGGCCCCAGCAGGCCGGCCACCGTCTCGGCATCGAGGCCGTCCCGCTCCAGGGACAGCAGGCACTGGTCAAGCGCCTCCAGATGCCCGCGAGCATCCTCAAGATAGATGGCGAGGAGCTCGACCGAGGCCTGGAAGTCCGACATGGCAGAAGCCGTGCGCGCGCTTATGAGGCCGCCGTGATCTTCTCGATGAGGCCGTGCAGCTCGGAGGCTTGGAACGGCTTCTTGACGTAGCCCTTGGCGCCCAGCTTGAGCCCCCGGATGGTGTCTTCTTCCTTGCCCTCGGTGGAGATGATGATGACCGGGATGGTCTGGTAGGCGGGCTCTTTCTGCACTCGCTGGAGGAACTCCAGGCCGTTCATCACCGGCATGTTGATGTCGAGCAGGATGAGATCGATGCCCTCTTCCTGCGCCAGCTTGTCGAGCGCCTCCAGGCCGTTCATGGCGGAGACCAGCTTGCAGTTCTTGTAGCGGGAGAGAAACAGCTTGTACATCTGATGGATCAGCGCCGAGTCGTCCACCGCGAGGATCTTCCTCAGCATCGTCTCTCTCCTGCGGGCCTCTTTAGACCCTTCCCGCCACACCGCGGTCAGGCCTAGGTTTCTACCACCGAAGCGACCGGCGTTCAAGAAACCAGGGAGCCCCCGCCCGCTGAGCCTCGCACCATCGTGACATAATCCGCCGGTGTCTGCGAGAGCGTGGGCCGTGGGTCTCGACGTTGGCGGCACTTTCTTGAAAGGCGCCCGGGTCGCCGCCGACGGCACCATCGGGGCCCGCCTTCACCAGCCGATCGCCAAGGGCACCGCCGAGGGCCTTCTTCACCAGCTCAGCCTGGCGGTGGCTGAGCTCGAGGTTGCGGCCGAGCCCATCTGCGCGGTGGGGGTCGGCTTGCCCGCCATCGTGGACCAAGACGGCCGGGTGCGCCGGGCGCCCAACGTTCC
>DATECU010000290.1:0-5107 GCA_035286745.1 Vicinamibacteria bacterium
CTTGGTAGCGGCGAGCGTCTTGGCTCTGGGCGCCGCGTTTCGTGTCGGGGGGTGGGGGGGCGGGAGCCCCCCGCTTGGTAGCGGCGACCGAATTCACTTCGGGCGCCGCGTAACGAAAGGGAAGAATGCCTCGACTGGGAGTCAACGTCGACCACGTGGCCACCGTGCGCCAGGCGCGGCGAGCCGCCGAGCCCGACCCCATCCAAGCCGCAGTGCTGGCCGAGCTGGGGGGTGCCGACGGCATCACCGTCCACTTGCGCGCCGACCGCCGCCACATCCAGGACCGCGACGTGGAGATCCTGCGCCAGGTGGTGAAGACGCGGCTCAACCTGGAGATGGCGGCCACCCAGGAGATGGTGCGCATCGCCCTTACCGTGAAGCCCGACCAGGTGACGCTGGTCCCCGAGCGGCGGGAGGAGGTCACCACCGAAGGCGGGCTGGACGCGGTGCTCAACGCTGTCCAGCTCAGGCCGACCGTGAAGACGCTCCGCGAGGGAGGGATCGCGGTGAGCTTGTTCGTCGACCCCGACCTGGAGCAGGTCAAGGAGTCCCACAAGCTGGGCGCCCAGGCGATCGAGGTCAACACCGCAGCCTATGCCGATGCCCGCGACGAACGGGCTCAGGAGGCCGCGCTTCGCAAGGTGGTCGACGCCTCCCGCCTCGGCCGCAAGCTGGGGCTCCTGGTCCACGCCGGCCATGGCCTCAACTACAAGAACGTGGGCCCCATCGCCGCCCTCCCGGAGATCAGCGAGCTGAACATCGGCCACAGCATCGTGGCTCGGGCGGTGCTGGTGGGGATGGAGCGCGCCGTCTACGAGATGACGTCGGCCATGGGCGGGGGAGCGACTCGTCGTTGACCCCCTTTTGCGAAGTCCTTATCCTATTCACCATCCGGGCCGGACCCGCCACCGGGGCTGAGGCGGTCCTGCTCAAAGACACACCGGGAGAGACCGGATGATCGAGGCCTACGGCCTGACGGATGTCGGACGCCGGCGCAAGCTCAACGAGGACAGCTTTCTCGTCGACCACAAGCTGGGCATCTACGCAGTGTGCGACGGCATGGGGGGGCACAATGCCGGCGAGGTGGCGTCGCGCATGGCCGTCGACGCCATGGTCTCCTTTGTCCGCAAGAGCGCCGAGGGCGACGAGGACATGACTTGGCCCTTCGGCTTCGAGGAAGACCTGTCGCTGGAGGCCAATCGGCTGAAGACCGCCATCCGATTGGCCAACGGCAGCGTGTTCCGCGCCGCCGACAACCGCGAGGACCTCTCGGGCATGGGCACCACGCTGGTGGCCGCCATCGTCCGTGGAAACCGCATGATCCTGGGCTCGGCGGGTGACAGCCGCTGCTATCTGTTGCGCGCCGGCGAGCTCCGCCAGCTCACCCGCGACGACTCCTGGGTCTCCGCGGCCTGGGCCGAGGGCATCCTGACCGCGGACGAGATCGAGCGCCACCCCTTCCGCAACGTCATCACCAAGGCGGTGGGAGCCAAGGACAGCTTGGAGGTGGACATCAAGGAGCACAGCCTGCAGCCGGGCGACATCGCCCTCATCTGCTCCGACGGCTTGCACGCCATGATCCACGACGCCGACATCCTGAAACTGCTCACGCCCCCCCCGACCGCGCTGGAGGACGCCGCCAAGCGCCTGATCGACGCGGCTAACGAAGCTGGCGGACGCGACAACGTCTCCGTGGTCCTGGTGCGTTACACCGAGTAAGGCGGCGCGAGGCCCTTGGCCACCTTCGGCCGCTACGAGATCATCGAGAAGCTGGGCGAAGGGGCCATGGGCGTCGTCTACCGGGCCCGGGACCAGACCCTGGGCCGGGTGGTGGCCCTGAAGACGATGGCCACCGATTCGGCCGAAACCGAGGCCGAAGAGCGCTTCTTCCGGGAGGCGGAGGCGGTGGGCCGCCTCAGCCATCCCTCGATCCTCACCGTCTACGACGTGGGCAAGGAAGAGGGGCAGCTCTACATGGCGATGGAGCTGCTGGAGGGCGAAGACCTGCGGGCGCTCCTGGAGAGCGGACGCGAGGTGCCCCTGGGCGACGCAGCCCGCGTCCTCGGCGAGATCGCGTCCGGCCTCGCCTATGCCCACTCGCGGGGCGTGGTGCACCGGGACATCAAGCCCGCCAACATCTTCGTCACCTCGGGGGGGCGGGCCAAGCTCCTGGACTTCGGCCTGGCCCGCCTGCTGGCCAAGACCACCATCACCAAGCGGGGCACCATCCTGGGCACCCCCGACTACATGTCGCCCGAACAAGCCATGGGCAACCCGGTGGACCGGCGAAGCGACGTGTTCTCGGCGGGCGCCGTCTTCTACGAGTTTCTGGCTCGGCGCAAGCCCTTCCGCGGCAAGACCATACACACCGTCCTCTACCAGATCCTCTCCGAGGAGCCGGATCCGCTGGCCAGCCTGAACTCGTCGCTGCCGGTGCGGCTCGCCGGGGTGGTCCATCGCATGCTGGAGAAGGTGCCCGAGAGACGTTATGCATCGATGGACGAGGTGGCCCGGGAGCTCTCACCCATTCACGACGCCCTGCGCCGCTCCCGGGGCCGCTCCGCCCTTCCCCAGCCACCGCGCGCGCTGTCCGAAGACACGCGGAGCCGGGTGCGGGACAGCCTGGCTCGGGCCCGGCGCTTCCTGGAGGACCAGCGCTTCGAGGAGGCACAGGACGAGTGCACCTCCGTCCTGGCCCTGGATCCGGGTCATGCCGAAGCCGCCGAGCTCTCCTGGCGGGTGGCGCGGGATCGCTTCCGGAGCCGGGTGACCAACGCCCCCACCGATCCGCAACTGGTGCGGCGGGTGGACGATCTGTTCAAGGCCGCCTCGCGTGGCGCCTCCGAGGAGCAGGCCCGTCGCGCCCTGGCCGAGTTGGCCCTCATCGCCCCCGACGACGAACGTTTGGCGGACGTGCTTCGCGAGCGTTCCGGCTCCGCGCGTCCCCTCCGATCCCGACCCTCCCGTTGACACCTCGGCCAGCGGAGCCTACCATCGCCGCACTGGCCATCTGGGTCTTCTCCAGTCGAGGAGAGAAGCCATGACGATCCTGGCAGCCCGGGAGCGGCGTCTTGAGATCCGGTTGCCGGTGGAGGTGCGCGGGCACGATGTAGCCGGCGGTCTGGTGACGGAAGAAGCGAAGAGCCTCAACATCAGCGGCGGCGGCATGTGCTTCGAGTGTGGGCGAGCGGTGGCCCCGGGCAGCCGGATCGTGCTCAGGATTGCCCTGCCTCCGGCGCTGCGGAAGCACTTCGGGGGCCAGGCCGATTACCACGTGAAGGCGGTGGTTTGCCGTTCGGTTCGCCTCCCCACCCGAGAGTTCCACATCGGCGTCCGCTTCCTGGAGGAAGTGAACGCCTAGCCGGCCGGCGGTCCCCGCCCCCCTTTTCTCCGGCGGGCGTGATAAACTCTGTGGGTTTGGCACATTTCGCCCGCTCGCATGGGGGAGCAGAGACTCCGAGGAAAGATCGCGCTGGTGACGGGCGGAGGACGGGGCCTCGGCCGCGCCCTGGTGCGGGCCTTGGGAACCGAGGGGGCCGACGTCGCCTTCTCGTACCGGGACAGTCGGGCCGGTGCCGAGCAGGAAGCCCAGGTCCTGCGGTCCCTGGGAAGACGAGGGGTGGCCATTCCCGCCGACGCTCGGGTGCCGGGGGAAATGGCGGGCTTCGTGGATGAGGCGGTGGCGACCCTGGGCGGGCTGGATGTCCTGGTGAACAACGTGGGGGTCTTTCGCCGAGTACCCCTCGAGGAGTTGACCGAGGAGGTTCTGGACGAGGCCTTCGATGTGAACGTGAAGGCGGCGGTGATGGCGGCGCGGGCGGCGGCTCCCCACCTCAGGAAGCAAGGGGGAGGCGCCATCGTGAACGTGGCCAGCCTGGGCGGCCTCATGCCCTGGAAGGCGCACCTCGCCTACTGCGCGTCGAAAGCGGCCCTGATCATGGCCACCCAGTGCCTGGCCCTGGCCCTCGCCCCCGAGATCCGGGTGAACGCGGTGGCCCCCGGGATCCTGGAGCCGCCAGGTGCCGAACCCGGGCTGGCGAAGAAGGTGCCGCTCGGTCGTTTTGGGACCCAGGCCGAGGTGGTCGAGGCGGTCTTGTACCTGGCCAGCGCGGCCGGCTACACGACCGGAGGGGTCTTGAGAGTCGACGGCGGCCGCGCCCTCGTCTAACGTCCATGACGAGGGGCGGCAACGCCTCATAAGAAGGTCGCAAGGAGAGGAGAGTTCGAGGTGAACATGGCGTTGACGCGTGAGGAGGAGAAGCCCTGGAAGACCGACCTGGCCCGGAAATCGGCCCAGCGCCGGGAGTTGGTGGCCGGCGAGGTGGAAGAGGCCATCAAGAAAGCCCCGTCCTTCGAGGAGGCCCTGCGCCAAGGCGCCGAGCTTCTGAAGCGACGTTTTGCCCGCTACAGCGCGGTCACCGTCTACGTGGCGGACGGTGAGGACCTGGCGGTCCACATCAACCTGGACCGGCCCCAGGGGCCGGAGCGGGTCTGGGCCGGCGGTGGACCTCTGGCCGACGCAGCCCACGGCTCCGCCCCCCTGGTGGTCACCGATCTTTCCGACAAGCCCGGCTGGCACGGCGTCGGCCTGGCCAAGGGCAGCCTGATGGTGGCCCCGGTGCGCACCGAGGCTGGCCTGTGGGCCATCGTCGAGGTGTGGTGCGAATACCGCGACGCCTTCGGCCACAACGACCTCAAGGTGCTGGACCGGGTGGCCAAAGCCCTGGCCAAGAAGACCCCGGCCGCCTAACCACACCGTCAAGCGGCGATCGCCGGTGCGCGGGATCATCCCTCCCCTGGTCACGCCGTTCCGAGCCGACGGCGCCCTGGACCTCGCCGCCTTCGAGGCCAACCTCGAGACCTACGCAGGCTGGGATCTTGGCGGCTACCTGGTCCTGGGCTCGAACGGCGAAGCCGCCACCCTGGAGGAGGACGAGAAACTGGCCCTGGTGACGGCGGCACGCCGCCTGTCCTCAGGCCGGACGCTGCTGGTGGGCACCGGCCAGGAGTCGACGCAGGCCACCGCCGCCTTCACACGCAAGGTCGCGGACCTGGGCGCCGACGCCGCCCTGGTCCTGACCCCGCACTACTACAAGTCGCAGATGAG
>DATECU010000291.1:0-17068 GCA_035286745.1 Vicinamibacteria bacterium
CTCACTGGTACTTCCGCAGCAGCTGTCTGCGGTAGGCCTCAGGGTCCGTTCCCTTGAGGCATCCACGGAGCCGGTTGAGCTTCAGGGAAATCCTCAGCTCGGGCCGGCAGCGAGACGACATCGAGGAAGCGCTCGACCAGATCCGAACGGAGGTCCGCTTCCGCTCGGCGTACCTCTTGGCTCGGCCCGCAATCCTCTCGTCCACGCTCAGGGTCAGCTTGTACATATACGTAGGGTATCCCCCTTCGCGCTACGTATCTGGGCCCCCGGTGGCAGGAAGGCCGCCCCCGCCGGTGGCTCTTCTCCAGCGTACGGTGCAGGTCCGCCACCTCCCAGGCACACCTGGGTGGACTTCAAGGAGGCGTCACCCACCGCGTCCTGCAGTCCCCGCGGAGCAGCGCGAGATTCGGCGGACAGTCCAGCGCCACCCCACCCGAACTGGCCACGACTAACGAAAAGCAGCGCCTGCCTCGGCCCGCGTCGATGGCGGCCACCGCGTAGGTGTTGGCCGAGCCGCGACTGCATGGCTTCGCCGGACGTGACACCAAGAGCCTGCAGTGCCGGCTGGACCTCCCGACAATCCAGTACTTCATGGCTGTCGCGGAGAGCACCGGCATCCCCTACCAGACCTTGATCAACCTGTACCTTCGCGACTGTGCGGCACAACGGCGACAACTCTCGATGGAATGGAGGGCGTCGGCGTAGGACGCGGGACGAACCTGCCCGTTTGGCGGCGGTGCCACGGCTGTCCAGCGAAGTGCCCGGCGGCGCGCGGCCGTAGTCCTTCGGCTTCGCCTACCGGCCCGCCGGGGCCGTCCCTGCTATCGCCGCCTTGACGCGCGGCGGGGTCATCGGCAGCCGGAAGAGCCGGACCCCTGTCGCGTCGAAGACGGCGTTCGCGATGGCCGCCCCCATGGGCACGATTGCAGGCTCGCCGCCTCCTTGCGGCGCGAGCGCGTCGTTCTTCACCAGGACCGTCTCGATCCGGGGGAGCCAGGAGAAGCGCGGCAGCTCGTAGGTGTCGAAGTTCTCGTCGAGAACCCGCCCGTCGCGGATCTGAACCTCCTCCCGCAGCACGTACCCGAGGCCCATGGTGATGGAGCCCTCGACCTGCATGGTCGCCCCGTCGGGGCTCACGACGACCCCCATGTCCTGCGCGCAGACGACGCGCTCGACCCGGACCGCCCCGCTCGCCTGGTCCACCTTCACCTCGACGGCGAGGGTCGCGTAGGTCCCGGAGTCGATCCCGCAGGCGACGCCCCAGCCGCGGCGGCTGGGGCCGGCGGCCGGCTTCCAGCCGAAGGCCTTCGCCGCCTCTTGCAGCACCCGCCGCATCCGCTGGTCGCTCAGGTTGCGGAGGCGGAACTCGACGGGATCCACGCCGGCCGCGGCCGCCATCACGTCAATCTGCGACTCGCGGGCGAACACGTTCATGTTCGCCCCGGGGGCGCGCCAGGGGCCCACGCCGAAGCGATGGGCGTCCGTCCCCGCGCCCCTCCAGCCGCCGAAGACCCGCATGCGGACGTTGGGGACGTCGTAGAACAGCTCCGCCGCCCGGTCGCCCGCGAAGTAGACGTCGTAGTCCCAGAGGTTGATCTTCCCCTCGCCGTCGAGCGCGGACGTGATCTTCACGATGCAGGCCGGGTCGAAGGTGTCGTAGAAGAACTCCTCGGCCCGGGTGAAGGCCACCTGCACCGGGCGTCCGGTGATCTTGGCCAGGCGCGCCGCCTCCTCGGACTGGCGGCCGGCGCTCTTCCCACCGAAGCCACCTCCGACATAGGGGGTGAGAACCCGGACGTTCTTCGGGTCAAGAGAGAGGCCCTGCGCCAGCCGATCGCGGGTCGGGAAAGGCGTCTGGGTCGAGGCCCACACGGTGAGCTTCCCGCCCTCGAAGCTGGCCGTCGACACGTGAGGCTCCAGCGGCGCGTGGGCGACGTAGCCCTTCTGGTAGGTGCTCTCGAAGCGCCGAGTCGCCGCGGCGCGGGCCGCCTCCACGTCTCCCCGGCCGCCGCCACTCACTTGCGGTTCGGGCACCCGTCGGAGAAGGTCGTCGAAGATGCTCTCCGTGTCCGCCCCCGGCGGGGCGGCGTTCCACTCCGGCCGGAGGCGAGCGAGGGCCGCCTCCGCCAGCTCGGGGTCCGCGTGCAGCACCGCCACCAGCCCGTCCTGGTTGACCACGGCCACGCCCTCCAGCTTGGCGGCCTCGGAGGTGTCGACGCCTGCGAGCGTCGCCCCGTGAGCGGGTGGGCGCAGGATCCTCGCGTGCAGGAGGCCGGGCAAGCGGATGTCGCCGGCGTACCTCCCGGCGCCGGTGACCTTGTCCACGCCGTCGAGCCGGTTAGGCGAGCGGCCCATGACCGTGAACTCCGGTACCGCCCGCAGCACCGCCTTCTCGTCGACGGTTCGGGCGATCGTCTTGCCCCGCGCCAGGTCGCCGTAGCTCACCTTGCGATTCGGCTCGCCCTTCACGGAGACGACGCCCCTCTCCACGACGAGCCGGCCCCCGGGCGCGCCTAACTGCTTTGCCGCCAGCTCCATCAGGACCTGTCGGGCCTCGGCCGCCGCCGTGCGCAGCGCCGGCCCAAACATGCGCGTGGTGAGCGACCCGAACGTCCCCATGTCCCAGGGGCAGCGGTCGGTGTCGCCCAGGATCATCTCGATCGAGTCCAGGCTGACGCCCAAGTCCTCGGCCGCCATCTGGGCGAGCGAGGTCATGACGCCCTGACCCATCTCGATCTTCCCGGAGAAGACGGTGACCCGGCCGTTCTCCCCGATCCGGAGGTAGGCGTTGATGTCGGTGGGATAGCCGCGGCCCTGGGCCCAGACGCCGGAGGGCCGGAGCCGGACCAGCACGATGATGCCGCCGCCGAGGAGCTTCAGGAACGCGCGACGATCGAGCCCGGGGGTCATGGCCGGCCTCCCGGGGCTCCCGAGACCGACTCGATGGCCTCCAGGATCCTCTTGTAGGCGCTGCAGCGGCAGAGGTTGCCCTCCATCGCGTCCAGCACCTTCGCGCGCGAGGGGCGGGGGTCCGCCAGGAGCAAGCCATAGGCGTTCATGATCATCCCCGGCGTGCAGTAGCCGCACTGGAAGCCGCCGTGGTCGATGAAGGCCTGCTGGAGTGGGTGGAGCTTGTCGCCGATCGCCAGCCCCTCGATGGTCGTGACCTTCTTGTCCTGGACCTCGCCAAGGGAGGTCAGACAGGAACGGACTGCCTTGCCCTGCACCACCACGGTACAGGATCCGCAGAGCCCGACCCCGCACCCGTACTTGGTGCCGGTGAGGCCGAGGTCGGTGCGGAGGGTCCAAAGAAGCGACCGCTTGTCGTCCGCCTCCAGGCGAACGGGCTTTCCGTTGACGGTGAAGGATAGCGTTCGTCGCATGCGGGCTCCGATCACGCCTCAGGCCGGCGGCGCGTACCCCGACTCATACGCCCCTACCTTGGGCCCAGTCAACCCGAATCTGCACCTCCACGTCCCCGCGCAGCGCGGCCTTGACCTCGGTATAGACGGCATCTATACTGCCGGGATGAAACCCGCTCGCGCCAAGCTCTTCCAGAACGGTGGCAGTCAGGCGGTGCGCCTGCCGAAGGAGTGTCGGTTCGTGGCCCAGCGCGAGGTCCTGGTGCACCGGGAAGGCCGCCGCGTGATCCTCGAGCCCGCGGACGAGTGGTCTGACGAGTTCCGGGCCTGCCTGGGCGCCTGGTCGGGCGAGATCCCTCGGCCCAAGCAACAGAGGCTTGTGGATCTTCGTGATCCTTTTGCCTGATGCCGCGCTACATGCTGGACACCGACACCGTGAGCTTCGCCATGCGGGGCGAGGGCCAGGTTGCCGCGCGCCTCCTGCTCCATCCACCCTCCGAGGTCTGCCTCAGTTCGGTGACGCTGGCCGAGCTGCGGTTTGGCGCGGAGGCGAGGCGCTCCCAGAAGCTCAACCGCTTGATACGCAGCTTCGTCAAGGATGTCGCCGTCCTTCCCTTCGATCAGCTGGCGGCAGATCGGTTCGCCGTGGTTGCGGCGACACTGGCTCGGCGTGGAGAGCCTATCGGGGCCTTCGACACTCTCATGGCCGCTCACGCCCTGTCTCTAGGGTTGACCGTCGTCACCAACAACACCAAGCACTTCAGTCGCGTGCCAGGGCTCGCTGTGGAGAACTGGGTGTGAAGGCCGTGAGCCGCCGATCATGGGCTGGCGGATGAGGGTTGGTCTTCAGCCGGCGATGCTATAATCCGCACGCCTGAGCGCGGCCTGTGAGCGACCCCATCCCCGGCCACCGGTCCTCCACGTCGGGACCCGACCCGATCGCATCTCCAAGGGCCGGACGGATCGAGGCCGCTGGCGGTCGGGCCGCTCCGCCGAAACCCGCCGAGATCGAGCGCTCGGGGGCGATCGAGGACTGACCCTGCCAAGGAGAGGAAGACCCACATGACCACGATCCAGAACATCGAAGAGGCCCTCGGCGCCGAGGCCAAGTCGCTTCTCGGGCACCAGGCCCAGGGCATCCCCAAGGAGAGCCTGTATCTGCCGGGGCCCGATTTCGTGGACCGGGTCCACGGCAGTTCCGACCGGCCGATCGCCGCCCTGCGCAGCCTGCAAGCGCTGCTGGGCCACGGCCGGCTGGCCGGCACGGGTTATGTGTCGATCCTGCCCGTGGATCAGGGGATCGAGCACTCGGCGGGTGCCTCTTTCGCCAAGAACCCCGCCTACTTCGACCCCGAGAACATCGTGAAGCTGGCCCTGGAAGGCGGCTGCAACGCCGTTGCCTCTACGTTAGGTGTACTGGGCGCGGTGGCCCGGCGCTACGCGCACCGCATCCCCTTCATCCTCAAGTTCAACCACAACGAGTTCCTGACCTACCCCAACAAGTTCGATCAGATCTTCTTCGCCCGCATCAAGCAGGCCTTCGACATGGGAGCCACCGCGGTGGGGGCCACCATCTACTTCGGCTCCGCCGAATCCGCCCGCCAGATCGTGGAGGTGGGCGAAGCGTTCCAGATGGCCCATGAGATGGGCATGGCCACCGTGCTCTGGTGCTACCTGCGCAACCCCGCTTTCAAGACCAAGGAGAAGGACTACCACGTCTCGGCCGACCTCACCGGTCAGGCCAATCACCTGGGGGTGACGCTGGAGGCCGACATCATCAAGCAGAAGCTGCCCGAGAACAACGGCGGCTACAACGCCGTGAGCAGCAAGGAAAACCCCTACGGCAAGACCGACAAGCGGGTCTACGAGAAGCTCACCTCCGACCATCCCATCGATCTCACCCGCTATCAGGTGGCCAACTGCTACCTGGGCCGCGCCGGCCTCATTAACTCCGGCGGCGCCTCCGGGGAGAACGACTTCGCCGAGGCCGTGAAGACGGCGGTGATCAACAAGCGGGCCGGCGGCATGGGCCTGATCTCCGGGCGCAAGGCCTTCCAGAGGCCAATGCCGGAGGGGGTGAAGCTCCTGAACGCCATCCAGGACGTGTACCTCTGCAAGGACGTCACCATCGCCTGACGAATACCTCGCGGCCGCCGTGCCGCTTCCCCACCACGTGGGCCTGCGGCCGATGAGGCGGCCTCCTCCCTCCCCCGCCGGCGAGCCCCGTGATGGCACCGTCTTTGAGCGGCGACCCCGGGGCGGCCGTGCTATCATCCGCCGTCCTTAGGGAGGATAGGAGGCCCTTGGCAGCTCTCGCCCCCGGATCCAGCTTCGGCCCTTACCGCATCATGGAACCGCTCGGCCGCGGGGGCATGGCCTCGGTCTACAAGGCCTACGAAGCCGCACTCGATCGCTACGTGGCCGTGAAGGTGCTGCCCGCCGAGTTCCTGCACGACCCCACCTTCGCCGAGCGGTTCCGCCGCGAGGCCAAGGTGGTGGCCCGCCTCGAGCACCCGAACATCATCCCCATCTTCGCCTTCGACATCGAGCAGGGCACACCGTGGATGGCGATGCGAATGATCGGCGGTGGCTCGCTGTCGGCGATCCTCAAGCAGGGCCCGCTTCCCAACGACCGCATCGTGGCCATCCTGGCGGGGGTGGCGGCCGCCCTCGACTACGCCCACGGCAAGGGCGCCATCCACCGCGACGTGAAGCCCCAGAACGTGCTGCTGGACGAAGACGGGCGGGTGTACCTGGCCGACTTCGGCATCGCGCGCATGGTGGAGGTCGGCGGCGGCCTCACCCAGACCGGCATGATCAGCGGCACCCCGCAGTACATGGCTCCCGAGCAGGCCACGGCCCAGAACGTCGATCACCGGGCGGACATCTACGCCCTGGGGATCATGGCCTACGAGATGTTCACGGGCCACGTCCCGTTCTCCGCCGATACGCCGGTGGCGGTGCTGATGAAGCACGTGCAGGAGCCGATGCCGCTGCCCCCGCCGGGTTCGGTGCCGGAGCCGGTGGTGCGAGCGATCCTGAAGTGCACCGCCAAGCAGCCGGCCGACCGCTGGGGCACCGGCATGGAGTTCGCTCACGCGCTGCAAGAGGGGCTGGGGCTCATGCCCACGGCTGTGGTCCCGGCACTGGGCAGGATGACGCCCGGGCGTGGCACCACCGCGGTGGCCGCGACGGCGGTGGGCCAGACCTACGTAACGGCGCCGCGTACGGGCCCCGGCATGACGGCTCCCGGCGGCATGCAGGCGGCCGGGCCAGCGCCGAAGGGCCGCTCCGGTCTCATCGCCCTGGCCATCGCCGGGGGCATCGGTGTCCTCGCCTTGGCGGGCGGCGTGCTGGCGCTCGTGCTCTGGTCCCAGAGCCAGCCCGAGATTCCCCCGCCGGAACCCGCGGGCGAGGAGACACCGGTCACCGTCCCACCCCTGACGCAGCCCCCCGGCACCATGCCGGAGCCAGCGACCGACGCCGAGCCGGCGCTCCCCCCGATCACCCTACCTCCGGTCACCACGCCGGCGGCCACGCCCCGTCCCTCCTCGGCTACTCCCAGGCCCACGATCACGTTCGGGACCACGCCGCCCACCACCGCGGCCACCCCCGAACCGGTACACGAGACCGTACCGACCCCGCCGCCGGCGCCGAAGAAGGTGGGGTATCCCTTCAGGCTCGGCGCACCGGTGGGCATCCCACAGCTGGTCTCCGGCCCCACCACCCTGAAGAGCGTCCTCTTCAAGCAGTCGGGGGACGAGCTGCAAGTGGAAGCCGAAGCCAAGGTCGGCGATGGCAAGGATCAGAAGGTGACGGTGAACCTCGCGCTCCTGGACGGTGAGGGCCGAACGGTGATGAAGGGGCAGGGAACCAGCGGCATCGAGGAGGGCGAAACCAGCAAGGTCAAGTTCAAGCTCAAGCTGAGCGGGGGCGCTCTCGGGTCCATCGTCGGGTTCGAGGTCTTCCTCTCCTCGGTTCCCGACTAGTTGCCTTAGAATCTCCACGCATGGCGATCGCTCGCAGCACTTCCCCGGCCTCGGTCATCGAGGTCTCGCCGACCACAACCCCAGCTCCGCCACCCTGGGTCTTCGACCTTCTCGGCAACGCGCCGTTTGAGGACGTGTCGAGCTGGCACGAAGCGGCCCGGGTGAGCGCGGCACGCACCCCAGCGCTGGCCGCCGTTCGGGTCCTGGTGCCCGGGATCCGAGCCATGGACATCTTGACCCTGCAGCAGGTGGTGGCCGAGGCGTACCAGAGCGTGTTCGAGCAGCTCCGGGTGGGACCGGCTCCGTGGCCGGTGCGCTTCTGGGCCTTCATCCCTGGCATCCATGCCGTCATGAGCCCGGGGCTCGATCGCTACATGGTCTTCAACGCCGGCCGCTTCGCCGCCTACTCAGCCTGGTGCGGGGGGCGCGAGGCGTTCAGCAAGTCGGTGCCGACCGCCTCGGCGGTGGGGACCTGGGGAGAAGACCTGGTGCTCTACTGCCTGGCGGCCGCCGCGCCGGCGACGCCGGCGGAGAACCCCCGGCAGATCCCCGCCTATCGCTATTCGCGCAAGTACGGGCCCATGCCACCCTGCTTCGCCCGCAGCACGCTGGTGCAAGTGACCGGCGCCCCGCTGCTCCTGGTGGGCGGCACCGCCAGCATTCGCGGCGAGGACTCCATGCACGTGGACCACCTGGAGGCGCAGGCTGGGGAGACCTTCCGCAACCTGGCGGCTCTGGTCCGTTCGGCGCTGGGTGGAGACGGCGACGACAGCGACCTGGAACAGGGTCCGTGGCTGGACCGCTTCCGGGACCTGCGCATCTACCACCCGCGTCTCGCCGACCGCGGGTCCATTCTGTCCTCGGTCCAGGAGCGCTTCCGCTCCCTGAGGCGGGTCGAGCTGATCAGCGCCGAGCTGTGCCGGGCCGAGCTGCTGGTCGAGATCGAAGGCTTGGCGGAAGCCTGAGGACCCGGCCGGCTGCCTCCGCGCCTTACGGCACCGCGTCGATTCGGATGCGGAGCTTCTTGGCCCGATCCAGGCCGTACTTCAGCGTGGACAGGGACACGTGGGCGTGCTGGAACTTCTCGTCGTCCCCCAGGTCCTCCGACCCGTTGTAGCCGTCGATGATCCGGTCCTGCTCGTCCAGCCAGTGGATCTTCAGCTCGGCTTTCCAGTCCTTGGAGGCGGTGTTCGAGTACTCGATCTGGATCTGCACCGTCTCCAGATACTCGCTGTTGCCCGGGCGAAAGATCTTCGACTTGGAGACCAGACCTTCCTTGCTCGCGATGCGTATGCGGTGGAGGGTAACCGGCCCCTCCTCGACCTTGAGCTCGTACCAGCGATCCACCTCAAAGGGCACGGTCTTGCTGACCGACTCGGCCCGAACGGCGGACGCGCTGGCGGTGAGAGCAACGGCGACGGCTGCGTGGAACAGGACAGGGCGCATAGGTGTCTCCTTTCGGCGAACGGGATGCAATCCTAACCCAACCTTGAGCCCCGCCGGAGCGCGTGCTACCGTAGGCGCCCGATGAAGCGCGCCCCTTTCCTCCTCGCCGTGACCCTGGCCCTGCTGCCGCAGACCGTCCAGGCCTCGGTCTTCCGCGGCCTCGGTGTGACCGAAACCCTGCGCGGGGAGCCAATCCTGGCCCCCGCTCTTGACGCCGCTCGCCTCACGCCCCTCCACGTCCCCGTGTTCGTCCGCGTGCAGCTCACCCGCCAGGAGATCGAGCCCACTCCCGGCCAGCTCGACCTCTCGCCGCTGGAGGCCCGAATGCGCCTCTACGGTGGCCGCGGCATCCCGGTGGTCCTGGCCCTTTCCGGCTTCCCGGTCAAGCCCGAGGACGCCGAATCCTGGCGCCTCTTGCTTCGCGGCCTGGTTCAGCGCCGCTGGGCCAAGGCCTACGAGTTCGCGCTGCCCGGCCCGGTCGAGGCCCGCCCCGACCCCAAGGACCTCGCCTACCTGCTGAAGCTCAGCGCGGTGGCGGTCCGCGGGGAGGACAAGGACGCCCTGGTGATCGCCGGGGACCTGACGCTTGGCGATCTCCCCTGGCTAGAGCGCCTGTTCGGCGAGGACGTGGCCGCCTACCTCGACGGCGTAGCGGTGACCGCGGCGTCGGCGCCCGCCGGGGCCAGCGACCTCGCTCCCTTGGCCGGGCTGCTGGAACGGGAGGATGCCTCGGCGGAGATCCTGATCTCCGGGCACGAGACCCCTGGCGAGCCCGCGATGGCGGCCCAGGGCGTTCTGGAGCGGCAACTGGCCGACCTCGCCGGCAAGCTCACCACCATTCACAGCGTCAGCCCCGCGAGCCTCCCCAGGGTTCTCGCCGCCGCCGCCTCCATCAAGGACGTCCTCACCTCCGAGGTGGTGACCCTGGACGAGAAGACCGCCGGCCTCAAGCTCACCCTGGACGGCCAGGAGGTGACCGATCGCATCCGCCACCGCCTGCTCTACAACGCCACCAGCTTCGCCACCTACCTCATCTATCAGGGCGAAGCCGTGGGCCGGGTCAGCGTCGAGCTCGCGGAGTCCACCGGCAAGCCCCCGGTGGTGCGCGACCCGCTCCGAGCCACCCAAGAAGCGGCCAAGGCCTTCGCCTGGAACCCGGACACCAAGCGCTCGCGTGCCGAGGTCCCGCTGGCCGACCGGCCGCTGCTGCTCGATTTCAACTACGGGGGCGATGCCGGCTACACGGCTCGGGCGGAAGTGAGCGGGTCGATCCTCCCCACCGTCGCCGAGATCATCGCCCGCCATCAGCAGGCCCAGTCGGCCCAGGACGCGATCGTCCAGAGCTACCTGGCCGACGCTCGCATGGAACAGCACTTTCGCCCGTCGCCGACCGACGCCGGCTACGACGTGGTGACCGAGAACCGCTTCTACTTCGACAGCAGCGGAGCCGAGTGGGAGGAGCTGTCCTTCACCCTGAACGGCTCCAAGTGGGGACCCAAGCGCCCTCCCATCCCGCTCTTGCAGCCGGAGAAGGTGCTGTCGCTGCCCCTCGACCTGCGCCTCAACAAGGACTACACCTATCGACTAGGCGGCGAGGAGCGGGTTCAGAATCGAGACTGCTACGCGGTGCGTTTCGATCCCCTAGACGACACCCGCTCGCTCTACCGCGGCACCGTCTGGATCGACAAGGAGACCTATCACAAGGTCAAGGTTCAGGCGGTGCAGAACCACCTCTCGCCGCCGGTGGTGTCGAACGAGGAGATCCAGACCTTCAGCCCGCAGGGCTCGACCGCCGGGCGCGCCCTCTGGCTCTTCAGCCACCTGAAGGGCCGACAGATCATGCTGGTGGCGGGACGCAACCTGCTGGTGGAACGCGAGGTCGCCTTCTCCAACTTCCGGATCAACGCCCCCGACTTCGAGGCCTTGCGGGCCGCCTCGCGGGCCACCGACCACGTGATGTACCGCGACACCGACCAAGGACTGCGCTACTTCGTGAAGAAAGAGGGCCAGCGGGTGGTGCAGGACCGCCCCACCACCAAGGCCAAGGCTCTGGCGGTGGGGACCATCATCGATCCCTCTTACGACTACCCGCTGCCCATGCTGGGCCTGAACTACCTGGACTTCGAGTTCCTGGGCCGGAAGGACAGCCAGCTCGCCGTCCTCTACGCCGGGATCCTGGCTCTGGTCAACGTCCAGCGGCCCAAGCTGATTGGTGAGCATACCGATGCCAGCTTCGACCTCTTCGCCATCGCGGTGGCCAGCAACGACAAGGTCTATGACGGCGCCGGCGAACGCGAGCGGGACCGGCTGAAGGGCCGACCTTTCTCCCTTGGCCTCAACCTCGGCCATCAGCTCACCGACTTCCAGAAGCTCACCCTGAGCTACCAGTTCCGCTACGACGCCTTCGGACTCGACGACGCCACCACGCCGGGCTTTCGGCTGCCGGAGAGCACGGCCACCCACGGCTTCGGCCTGGCTTACGAGTGGCGGCGGGCCGGCTACTCCCTCACCAGCTCGGGTTATGCGTATCGCCGCGGCTCCTGGTCGGCCTGGGGCGACGGCACCACCGATTTCGACCCCGACACCCGGAACTACGAGAAGTACGCGGCCAGCCTCTCCAAGGACTTCTTCTTCCAGGCCGTGCACAAGATCCACCTGAACGCCGCCTACTTCGGGGGCCGCCACCTCGACCGCTTCAGCACCTACCAGTTCGGCCTGTTCGACGAGAATCGGATGCACGGCGTGCCCTCGTCGGGCGTGCGCTTTTCCGAGCTGGCGATGGTGAGAGCCCAGTACTCCTTCAACCTCTTCGACCAGTACCGGCTCGACCTCTTCCTCGACCAGGCTCTGGGCCGGGCCCCGGAGCGGGCCAAGGACTGGCAGAACATAACCGGGACCGGAATCAGCGTGAACCTGCGCGGGCCGTGGCACACGATGATCCGGGCCGACCTCGGCAAGAGCTTCCTGCCGGACCTGTACGCGGGTTCCGGCACCTTCACGGCCCAGATCATGGTTCTGAAACCACTGTGAGCAACCCTCCCCTCAAGCCCCATCCCACCCTGGCCCAGCACTACGGCAGCGACGAGAAGCGCCAGGGCTATGTCGACGGGCTGTTCGACGCCTCGGCTCCCCACTACGACTGGATCTGCCGGGTGATGTCGTTGGGCTCCGGCCAGACCTACCGCAAGGACGCTCTGCTCCGCGCCGGCCTCAAGCCCGGCCAGCGGGTGCTCGACGTGGCCACCGGGACCGGCCTGGTCGCCCGCTCGGCTTTCCAGATCACCGGAGACGCGCGATCCGTGATCGGCCTCGATCCCTCGGCTGGCATGTTGCAGGAGTGCCGGCGGCAGCTTCCGGTGTCCCTGGTTCAGGGTCGAGGGGAAGCCCTCCCCTTTCCCTCCCAGCACTTCGACTTCCTGAGCATGGGTTATGCGCTCCGTCACGTCCCCGACCTGCACCTGGCCTTTGCCGAGTACCATCGGGTGTTGCGCACCGGCGGGTCGGTGCTGATCCTGGAGATCACCCGTCCCCGCTCCAAGGCGGGCATGGTGGCGACCCGCTTCTACCTCAAGACCGTGGTGCCGCTGATCACCCGCTGGGGCACCCACTCGAGCCAGGCGGAGCACCTCATGAAGTACTACTGGGACACCATCGAGGGCTGCGTGCCGCCGGAGACCATCCTCTCCGCGCTGCGCGATGTGGGCTTCGCCGACGTGCAGCGGAAGGTGATGGGCGGCATCTTGAGCGAGTATCGGGGGAGGAAGTAGGACCGCTGGTCCTGGTCGTCGGCGCCCGTCAAGACGGGGGGAGAGGGCGCAGGTCGGCCGCCACCACAGCGAGATCCAGGCGCGGCGCAAAGGCAAGGTCCTTCCGAACCGCATACGTCCACATCGGGGTGTAGACCGGGATCAGTGGAAGGTCGTCGAGCGTCAGCCGCACGATCCGCCACATGAGCAGGACCCGGGCCGGCGATCTCATCTCCTGGGCTGCAGCGGCGATCGCCGCGTCGAGCGCCGGGTTGGCGTACCCGGTGGTGTTCTCCTCGCCGAAGCCCGGCGGCCCGGAGGCGCTGTGGAGGACCGGCTCGTACAGGCTCGAGGCGTCCCCCGTGATCATGCTCCACGAGGCGAGGGCCAGGGGCGCTTGGCCGCCCTTCATCCTTGCGTAGAGCTCGGCCCACTCCAGGGGTTCGACCTCGAGCTGAATGCCCACCGCAGCCAACTGGCGAGCCAACTCCCGTCCCGCATCCACCCCCCGAGTCGAGACCAGGAGCGTCGAACGGATCCCGGACGGAAAGCCGGCTCCCCGCAGCAAGGACCTGGCGCCCGCTGGGTCGGGCGTGGGCGGCGCCAGGTCGGGCAGGTGTCCACTGACGCCGGGGGGCGCCGGCTGCCAGCTCGCTTCCGCTTCACCCGGACTGGTCCGATCGACCAGCCCCTGCCGGTCGATCGCCAGGTTGATGGCGTGCCGAACGCGTGGATCCCGAAACGGGGACGGCTGCCCGCCGGCCAGGGGAGCGATTCGACAGAGAAGGAAGGTGGTGGTCACCGTGCGGTGGCTGAGGATCCGCACGCCGTCGGACCCTGCCCGCACGCCGGAGACCGGGGTGGCCAGGTCGGCGCCCTGGCGCACCAGCTCCAGCCGGCGCTGCTCTCCATCCGCGACCTCGATTCGGAAGCCGGGATGGGCAGGAATCGGGCCCCAGTACCCATCGAAGCGAATGCCCGACACGCGGTCCAGGTTGGCGGAGGCGCCGGCAAACCGATACGGTCCGGTGCCGATCGGCGCCGTGATCGGCGCATCAGAGACGGTCCGGGGCAGGATCGGCGTGTGAGCGAGCTTGGCCAGCAGCAGCGGCCGCGCTCGATCGGTGACCAGCTCCACGGTCAGCGGATCCAGGACTCGAACCTCGACGATCGCTCGCACGTCCGCCTCAACCGCCGTCCCCTCGGCGCGCCGCGCTCGCTCGATGGTCCTCCGAACGTCCTCCGCGCCGAACGCGGTGCCATCGTGGAACCGCACTCCCGGGCGCAGCCGGAACCTCCAGACCGTGTCGGCGGGGTTCGTCCACTCGACGGCCAGGCAGGGACGGATCTGGAGGTTGCCGTCGAAACTGGCGAGCCCTTCGTAGAAGTTGGCGAGGACCATGCGGGTGAGGTCCTCCCGATGCCGCTGCGGATCCAGGGTGAGCGGTGTGGTGGCGAAGACCAGGCGCAGCTCCCGGACCGGCTGCACGCGCCGCCCCACGCACCCCCCTCCCAACGGGAAGCCAAGCGCGAGGACCGCTATGAGCGCCTTCTCCGGCAAGCGCCCGAAGGGGCGCCTGGCCGCAACCCTGCCCGGAATCATGGAAATCGAGGACAGGCTACCCTGCGCCGCCGGGAGCGTCAAACATGCTGACCGCCGATCCATCGACCCCCGACACCTGTGCGGACCCCGCCGGCAGTCGGCTACACTACGCACGGTTCAACTATGCGTGTTCTCCTGGTCTACGCGAACTCCAACCGTGAGCTTGTCGCCTCGCCGCCGGTGGGCCTCAGCTATGTGGCCTCCGCCACTCGAGACGCCGGTCACGACGTCTCCTTCCTCGACCTGCTCTTCAGCCGCCAACCGGCGAGCGACCTCCGACGGGTCCTGAGGAGCTTCCGCCCGGAGGCAGTCGGCTTCTCCGTCCGCAACATCGACAACCTGGTCCGCCAGCGCGTGGCCTGGCAACTGGACGGTCTGTCCAGACTGCTGGCGGTGGTGCGCGAGGAAAGCCAGGCGCCTATCGTCCTAGGCGGACCGGCGATCTCGATCCTGGGCCCCGGCGTCCTGGCCAGACTGGACGCCGATTTTGCCGTGGTCGGCGAGGGTGAGCAGAGCTTCCCGAAGCTGCTCGGTGCGCTCGGCGCATCGCCGTCCTTCTCCGGCGTCAGTGGTCTGTCCTGGCGTGAGGGGGACCGGATCAGGACCACGCCGCCGGTGCCGCTTCCCAGCTTCGGCCGTTCCGGTATGGAGGCATGGATCGACTGGCCGGCCTACGAGCGAGCCGGCGGCACCTGGGCCATCCAGACCAAGCGGGGCTGTCCGCTGGGCTGCACCTACTGCGCCTACTCCGCAACTGAAGGGCACGGGCTGCGCCGGCGGACCGCCCCCGAAGTGGTCGACGAGATCGAGCAGGTGGCGGCCCGCATCGGACCGCGCAGCTTCGAGATCGTGGATTCCACGCTCAACGTGCCCGCCCAACACACCCTGGACCTCTGCCGCGAGATCCTCCGCCGCAAGCTCCGGCTGAACCTCACGGCACAGGGGCTGAACCCCCTGGACACGCCCGATCAGCTGTTCCCGCTCATGAAGCAGGCCGGTTTCAACGCGGTGATGATCACCCCCGAGGCCGCCAGCGACACCATGCTGCGGAACCTGCGCAAGGGCTTCACCATGGAGCACGTGCACCGCTGCCAGCGGCTGGCCCGCGAGTCCGGCATCAGTTGCTTTTGGTTCTTCATGCTCGGAGGACCGGGAGAGACCCAGGCGACGGTGGAAGAGACGGTGTCCTTCGTCGAGCAGCACCTCACCTGGAAGGGCTGCCTGTCGCTCTTCATGACCGGCGTTCGCATCCTCCCCGGCACCGAGCTGGCTCGGCAGGCGGTGGCGCAGGGCGAGCTAGCCGCCGACGCCGACCTCTACCAGCCCCAGTTCTACCTGTCGCCCCAGGTCACCGAGGAGTGGGTGCTGCGCCGCATCAACGGCGCCATCTCGCGGCACTCGAACATCGTCCACGCAGCGGAGGAGGGAACCTCGGTGCTGGAGCGGCTGCTGCGGCGAGCTCTCCACCTGGCCGGAGTTCCCCCGCCGCACTGGCGCTTCCTGCCCGCACTCCTCTCCTTCTCACCGCTGCGCTTGGCACGCCGCCACTTCCCGGCCCTGGTGGACGGAAGGGCCGAATCGGTCCGAGCTACTCATTAGCTTCGCCTAGCCGCCAGACGGTCCTCGGTTCGACCGGGCATCGGGCGGGAGGTGAATGCCCTCGCTGCGGAGACCTCTCTCCCCAAGCGCGTCCAGCACCCGCGGCAGCGCTTCCAGGATCACCGGGCGGCCCCGCGCATCCGAGGCGGAGCGGCCGTCGTGGAGCAGCAAGATGTCCCCGGCCCTGAGGCCCCGCGTCAGTCGCGCGGCGACGCGCGCCGGGTCCCCGGTGACGGTGTCGAAGCCGCGACGAGTCCAGGCCGTGAGGTGAAGTCCCAGCCCGCACAACACCGGCTCCAGAAACGGGTTCCGGATCCCGGCGGGGGCTCGAAAGAGCTGGGGCACACGCCCGGTGGCTCGCTCGATGGCCTGCTGCGCCCGCTCGATCTCCCGCCGCATGCCCGCCGCCCCGTTGAAGGCAAAGGCGTTGGAATGCCCGTAGGTGTGGTTGCCGATGTCGTGGCCGCGGCGAACGATCTCCTGGGCCACCGCGGCGTGCTCCTCGACCTTGCGGCCCACGCAGAAGAAGGTCGCCCGGGCCTGGTGCCGGTCGAGCAGGTCGAGGACCTGGGGCGTCACCTCGGGATGGGGGCCGTCATCAAGGGTGAGCGCCACCGAGCCGGCTGCCGCCTGGCTCGCGGTGAGCCGCAGCAGGTTGGGCCCCAGCAGACGGCTTCGCGGCCACATCCCGGCCGCGGTGATGGCGACGTGGCAGGCCGCCAGCGCGCCTAGCGCCAGAGGCCAGCGTTCCGGCGACGCCAGCAGCAGGCCGGCAGCTCCGGCGTGGAGGCCGAACCCGACCTGCATGAAGAGGGACGGACGCCAGGGCCGAGGTCCGGCCGCCGGGGAGGCCTCATTCACCCGCGACCTCGGCCGTCTCTTGCAGGGCGACCAGCGCCCGGCGGTCGATCTTGCCCCGCGCGGTCCGGGGAATCGCGGGCAGCAGGATCATGCTCCGGGGGACCTTGTGATCCGCCAACCGCGCCCGACAGAAGGCCAGGACGTCCTCGTAGGCGAGGCGGCCCGGAGCGCAAGCGATCACCACCCGCAGCATCTCCCCGCCTCTCTCCGGTGCCGGCACCCCGAGCGCCACCGCATCCTCGACGCCCGAGAGGCTGAGCAGGGTCTTCTCGATCTCGGCCGGATTCACCTTCTTGCCCTTGACGTTCACCAGGCCGTCCAGCCTCCCCAGCAGAACGATCTCGCCATTCCGCCAGGCGGCCAGGTCACTGCTCTGGAAGCGCCCCTGGTGCAGGCGCGGGTCCGGCTCAGGCAGGTAGCCCCGGCCCGCGGCCGGCGAGGTCACCACGATCGCGCCCTCGC
>DATECU010000292.1:0-6200 GCA_035286745.1 Vicinamibacteria bacterium
TGTGGCCCGACCCCTCCTCGAGCCGTATTATTCCTAGCGCGGCTCCGCTGCAACCGAAAGTGGCGCAGCCGCGCGTCGAGAGTCGAGAGTCAAGAGTCGAGAAACGACGGACTTCTTCGCGCGCCGCGACGATTCTCGGGAGTAGTAGATCAGCGTTCAGCAGTCAGCTACGGCAGGGTATGCCGCGCTCCAACGTCTCGCCGCTGGTCGTAGCTGAAAGCCGACGCTGACGGCTCCGCATCCCCGACCTCTCGCCGCCAGCCGTGGCTGAACGCCGATCGCTGTCCGCTGATCGCTACCGATACGATCCTCAGCAACAGCGGCTGATGCGGTTGTAGCGGCGCTCCAGCGAGTCCAGGTAGAAGTCGCAACGGGAGAGAGCGCTGGGGCCCCAGCGTTCGGCGTAGACCTCGTAGGCGCGATCCCCCGACACCTCGCGCAGGAAGTGCCAGGCTCGGGTGAGCGCGCGGCGGCAGAGAGCCAGCAGCGACACGCCTACCCCGCCTCGGCCCAGTCGGTGCGCACGTAGGGGGATTCCTGAACGCGGGCGAGCTTCCGCCCTGCCAGGATGCGGTACCACTCCAGGGCCGCCTCCAGCAGCAAGACCAGAATCAGAGCGGCAAACAGCGCAGTGACGGCGGCGTCGAGCCGGTTGTTGAAGATGAGCCGGTGGGTGTCGGCGATCTTGGCGGCGGGAACCGCACCGGAGCCGATCTTCTCGGTCAGCACGCGGGCCTGGGACAGGAAGCCGATGCGGGGGTCGGAATGGAGGACCTTCTGGTAGGCGCCGGTCATGGTGACGGTTACCAGCCAGACGGTAGGCAAGACGGTGACCCAGGCCAGCCGAGCCTTCCCCATCTTGATGAGGATGGTGGTGGCCACCACCAGGGCCACCGAGGCCAGGAGCTGGTTGGCGATGCCGAAGAGCGGCCACAGCGAGTTGATGCCACCCAGCGGATCCATCACACCCTGGTACAGGAAGTAACCCCAGGCGCCGACGATGAGGGCGCTGGTTCCCAGAATGCCGGGGTACCACCCGGTGCGGCCCAGCGGCTTCCACAGGTGGCCCAGCAGCTCCTGCACCATGAAGCGGCCCACCCGGGTTCCCGCATCCAGCACGGTCAGGATGAAGAGGGCCTCGAACATGATGGCGAAGTGGTACCAGATGCCGAGCAAGCGCTCGCCGCCGATGGTGCCGGAGAAGATCTGGGCCATGCCTACCGCGAGCGAGGGCGCACCGCCGGTGCGGTTCATGAGCGTCTCCTCGCCCACTCTTCGCGCCAGGTCCTCCATGGTGGCGGCATCCACCGGAAAGCCCCAGGAGCTGATCTTGGCGGTGGCCTCGACGGTGGTGGTACCCACGATGCCGGCGGGGCTGTTGATAGCGAAGTAGACGCCGGGGGGCAGGGCGCAGGCGGCCACCATGGCCATGATGCCGACGAAGGACTCCATCAGCATCGAACCGTAGCCCACCAAACGCGCGTGCCCCTCGCGCATCAAGAGCTTGGGTGTGGTGCCCGACGAGATCAGCGCGTGGAAGCCGCTGACGGCGCCGCAGGCGATGGTGATGAAGCAGAAGGGGAAGATCTTGCCGGCGAACACGGGGCCGCTGCCGTCCACAAAACGCGTGAGAGCCGGCATGTGGATGGCGGGCTGGACCAGCAGAATGCCCCCGGCCAGGGCGACGATGGCTCCGACCTTGATGAAAGCCGACAGGTAGTCGCGGGGCGCCAAGAGCAACCACACCGGCAGGGCCGAGGCGGCGAAGCCGTAGACGATGACGGCCACCGCCAGCGCCGGCCCGCTGAGGGTGAAGACGGCGGCCCACTGCGGCGACTCGGCCACCCACTGCCCGGCCACCACGCTGCCCACGATGAGAGCGAAGCCGAGGGCCGAGGCCTCCAGCACGCGACCCGGACGCAGATAACGCATGTAGATACCGACCAGCATGGCGATGGGGACGGTCATGGCCAGGGTGGAGGTGCCCCAGGGCGAGGCCTTCAGGGCATTCACCACCACCAGCGCCACCACCGCCAGCAGGATGATCATGATGGCGAGCACGGCCAGCAGTGCTATCCAGCCCCCACGCCGGCTGACCTCTTCGCGGGCCATCTGCCCCAGCGACTTGCCGTCGCGGCGGATGGAGCAGAAGAGGATGACGAAGTCCTGCACGCAACCGCCCAGGACCGCGCCCACGATCAGCCACAAGGTCCCGGGCAAGTAGCCGAACTGTGCGGCCAGCGTCGGTCCCACCAGCGGGCCGGGGCCGGCGATGGCGGCGAAGTGATGGCCCAGCACCACCCACTTGTTGGTGGGCACGAAGTCGCGGCCATCGTTCAGGCGCTCGGCGGGAGTGGCCCTGGTGTTGTCGAGGCACAGCACTTTGGCGGCCAGGAAGGCGGAGTAGAAGCGGTAGGCGACCAGGTACGTGCAAGCGGCGGCCACCACGAAGAAGACGCCGGACGGCGGCTCCCCGCGCGAGAGGGCAATGGCGGAGAGGGCCCCAGCACCGAGCAGGGCCACCCCGGTCCAGAGCAGGATCTTGAGAATGGGTTTCACGAGGCGAGACGTTAGCGCGAAGCGGGCAGGAGGAGCAAGGGGAGGACCTCGATCCACGTTCAAGAAAAGAAACCTTCCTGTCTCGGCTGTCGTCTTAGACCAAGAGGCAGGTCCCTGGGCGCCGCGGACGGGGGCGAACGGCGGCGTTCGAGGTGGTCGCCCGGGGCCACATCGATCGAGGAGCGCCCATGCTTGAAGAGCCCTGGACCCGGGTTGAGCCCCCCACCACCCTCAAGACCATGCTCGACGCCTACGAGCGACGGATCATCGCATCGGCCCTGGCTGCCACCGCCGGCAACCAGCGCCGCGCCGCCGCCTCGCTGGGCCTGCTGCCCACCACGCTGCACGAGAAGATGAAGCGGCTGGGCCTGCTCCGGCGGCAGGCCTTGCGAGAGACGGAGCTGGTCGAGGCGGTTCAGTAAGAGGCGAACGGCAGCAGTCGGAGCCGCGGCAATCAGCGCTCAGCACTCAGCACTCAGCTACGGAAAGGCCCCGAGGCTGGGATGGGATGCCGCTGAACGCGGACGGCTCTTCGCTGACCGCTCGCCTCTCGCCCCTTGCCGTGGCTGAATGCTGATCGCTGTCCGCTGATCGCTGCCGATTCGTCGACCGCCTCTCAGCGCTCGGCCTGCTCCCCGGCCGCGGTCCGGTTGGCCTCGTCCAGGCGGCGGCAGGCCTCGAGCAGCACGCCATCGAAGCTCCGGCCCAGCGGCACCCCTTCACCAGGTTCCCCCGGCTCGAACCGGAAGTGGCCCTGGGTCCACCCCACGAAAGCGAACAGGGCGTCCGCGCCCTGGGCCCCGTCACAATCGGCCCCCACGATCTCGCCGGATCGAAAGCGCACGCGCGCCGGGCGTGCCCCTTCGAGCGCGGTCAGGACGCCGGTGAGCCGGGAGAGGTGGCACATCTGCAGGATCCCGGGGACGCCGATCATGGCCAGTTCCCCTTCCATCCCCGGGCCCTTGCGGCCCCGGACCCGAAGGTCCGCGTACTTCTTCATCAGGAGCTGGATGCGAATCAGCAGCTCGCGCACCGAGGTTTGCTTGGAGAGGAAGTCGTCGGCCCCCATCTCCAGGGCCCGATAGCGCTGGCGGTAGTCGTCGAGACCGGAGAGGAACAGGAGAGGCGTCTGACGAATGAGGCTGTGGCTGCGCACCTTGCGACAGAACTCCAGGCCCCCGGCTCCCGGCATGCGAATGTCGGTGAGGATCAGCCAGGGCCGCCGGTCGAGGGCCATCTCCAGGCCCTCTTCCCCGTCTCCAGCCTCGTGGACGGTGAAGCCGGCGGCACGGAACACCCGTCCCAGGAAGGCCCGGAAGCTGGGATTGTCGTCCACCAGCAGCACGTCGCGCAGCACCTCGGGGAAGCCCTCGAAGCTGGGCATGCCCCCGCCCTGGGATAGCTCCCCCGGATCGTCGGCCAAGGCGTCCTGCCCCGCGCCCCCGACGTCCTCGGGCTCGGCTTCGCCAGCCGCCTCCTCGAGGTCACCGGCTTCGGGCAGGAGGCTCCCCCGCCGGGCCAGGCCGTCGAAGATCCGCTCGATGCGCTTCTGGAGCGTGTCCCGGCTGAAGGGTTTGGTGATGTAGTCCACCACACCGGCTCGGAAGGCCCGCATCCTCTCGGAGAAGTCGCGGTGGGCGGAGAGAAAGACCACCGGCGTGGCCGCCGAGTCAGCGTCGAGTTGGAGCGAACGCAGAACGGCGTAACCGTCCATGCCCGGCATGGCGATGTCGCAGATCACGAGATCGGGCCGCTGCTCCCGAGCCAGATCGGCGACGTCCTCGGGCTCTCCGGTGTCGATGACGCGATACCCGGCGCCTTCCAACATCAGCCGCAGGATCCGGCGGACGTCACCCTCGTCCTCGACCACCAGGACCGTCCGCTGCCCCTCGGTCATGGTCGTTTGGTTTCCCGGCCGGCCTCCGAGCCCAGCCTGGCCGCCAGCGGGCGGGGCGCCTGAGCCAGAACCAGCCGAGTCCCGGGGCCGGCCTGGACCAGGTCGGCGGGCAGCCTCAGCTCCACCCATTCGCCATGGCGGGAGAGCCGGCCCGGCTCCGCCTGGTCGTCGGCTCGCCAAACGGTTCGCCGGCGGCCTTCAGGGGACAGGGAGACCAGGGTCGCCGCCAGCAGCGACTCCGCCGGCCGTTCTTCCTCAGGGTCCTCGCCGACACTGATCGCCCCCACCTCGAGGCGCTGCTCGGAGCCGGTCAAGAGGTCGTCGGGCCCGGCCTGGTAGCCGGTGCGCCGGTTGTCGTCCGTGTCCATGTAGAGCACGGCCCGCAGGCGTCCGGAGACCGGCGTGCCGTCGGGCAGCGCCACCGCCTCGCGCAGGGGCCGGTCGAAGGTGAGGCGCAAGACGAGATCCCCGCGATCGAAAGCGGCGTGAACCTCGACCACCTGCGCCTCGGGACCCGGCGCAGCGCTGCCCTGAACTTGGAGCAGCGGCGGTCGAGCGCCCCAGTAGAAAAGAGGCCTGCCCTCGCTGGACGGGCGCGGGGCAACCGCCAGAAGAGCCAGGGCCAGCACCCACATCGCCCAAGCCTATCACCGAAGATCGGGCGTGCTATCCTCGCCGGTCATGCCAGTCTTCGATGCCCACATCCACGTCCAGCCCTGGTGGGAGCTGACGCCGGCCATGCTGGAGGTGATGACCCGGGGCCGGACCGACACCGAGGAACTGCTCGAGCTCATGAAGAGTCCGGAACAGCTCCTCCGCAAGATGGACGCCGACGGCATCGAGCGAACGGTGCTGGTCAACTATCCCAGCCCCGACATGCTCGGCTTCACCGAACGGGTCAACGACTACGTGGCCGAGTACTGCGGGGCCGATCCCTCCCGGCTGATCGCGATGGGCGGCGTGCATCCCCGCTTCACCAAGGACGCGGGGGCCGAAGTCCGACGGGCAGCGGAGCTGGGCGTCAGGGCCCTCAAGGTCCACCCGCCCCACATGGGAATCGCACCCAACGAATACCTCCGGGGGCTGGACGCCCTGCGGTCCATCTACCAGGAGGCCGAGCGCCTCCGCTTGCCGGTGATGATCCACACCGGAACCTCGATCTTCCCGGGCGCCCGCAGCCGCTGCGGCGAGCCGATGGCGGTGGACGACGTCGCCGTCGACTTCCCCGATCTCACCATCGTGATGGCCCACGGGGGGCGGCCACTGTGGATGGACCAGGCGTTCTTCCTGGTGCGCCGCTTCCCCAACGTCTTCATGGACGTCTCCAGCATCCCGCCCAAAGCGGTGCTCCGCTACTTCCCGCGACTGCTGGAGATCGCCGACAAGGTCCTCTACGGCAGCGACTGGCCGGGGCCGGGCGTGAAGAGCTTGGCGGGCAGTCGGCGGGAGTTCGAGGCTCTGGACCTTCCTCCTGACGTTATGCGCAAGCTGCTCTGGGACAACGCCTGCCGGGTGTTCGGCGGCTCCTGACCGGCATCCTAGGGTACGCCTCGACGTCGCCCCCGGGGTCGTGCCAGGATGCGCCACGCCAATCCCGTTCTGAGGAGGAGAGATGACCCGGTCCAGCAAAGTCCCCAAGAAGGACCTGATCGCGCAGTGGGCGTTCGACACCCGCCCGCTGCTGTCGCGCTTCCACCTCTGGCTGGAGGACGTCGAGGTGGAGTGGCAGGGCGGCGCCTCGGAG
>DATECU010000293.1:0-16626 GCA_035286745.1 Vicinamibacteria bacterium
CTGCCGCGCGGGCGAGGACGGCGAGCCGCTCGTCTACCTCATCTCCGACGACGACTTCGACGAAGACAAGCGCACCGTGCTCCTGATGTTCGCACTCAAGCACAAGGGCGAATCCGACCGCGAGCCGTGAAGCTCGCCACCTGGAACCTCAACTCGATCCGGGCCCGGCTGCCGCGCCTGGTCGCTTGGCTGGGTCTCAGGCAGCCCGAGGTGCTCTGCCTCCAGGAGCTCAAGGTCAGCGAGGAGCAGTTCCCCTTCCCCGAGATCGAGGCCGCCGGCTATCACGCCGCCGTCTTCGGCCAGAGGACCTACAACGGCGTCGCCATCCTGTCGCGGTCTCCGCTCCAGGACATCGAGGTCGGCTTCGGGCCCCAGGACGACGATCCGGCGGCTCGACTGATTTCGGCGAGGGTTGGAGATCTGCGCGTGCTCTCGGCCTACGTGCCGAACGGACAGGTGGTCGGTTCCGAGAAGTGGGCGTACAAGCTGGCCTGGCTGCAGAGGCTCCGCCGGCACCTTGACGAGAGGGCCGACCCCAAGGACAAGCTGGCCCTCTGCGGCGACCTCAACGTCGCTCCCGAGGCACGGGACGTGCAGAACCCGGCCGCCTGGGAGGGTAGCGTGCTGTACTGCCCGGAAGCGCGGGCGGCCCTCGAACAGGTGCTCGCGTTTGGCCTCGTCGATGCCTTCCGCCTCCACCATGCGGAGGGCGGCCTCTACTCCTGGTGGGACTACCGGATGCTGGCCTTCCCCAAGAACGACGGCCTGCGCATCGACCACCTCCTGCTGACCGCGCCTCTGGCCACGCTCTGCACCTCCGCTTTCATCGACAGGAACGAGCGCAAGGGCCAGCAGCCCTCGGACCACGCGCCGGTCGTAATCGAGCTGGCGCTCGACTAACGGACCCGTCAGGGGAGTTGAGAGAGCAGGGTGCGGGCCGGCACCACTACCGGCCGCTTTTGCTTGAAGCAGTCGGCGTTCACATAGGGCATGTCGAGCACGACCTGAAAGGCGTGTTCGGCTCGAGTCTGGTTCTGGAAATGGTCAAGCCACGGTGACAGCGTGCGCTCGGCGACCTTCACCTCCACCAGGAACCAGGGCTAGCCGTCGCGCAGGACCAGGAAGTCGACCTCACGCTTCTGCTTCCGACAATTGGTACAAGGCCCGAGGCGGGGCCGCGGGGCCGCCCGCCGCCTTGAATGGCGGTTCAGTCGCGGGAGGCGATGGGTGGCAGCGGTCGGAGGGCGGTGATATCCCCGATCCCGTCCGCCTGCTGCAACTGCTCGCACAGGTCGGAGCCGACCAAGGTGATGCCGAGGAAGCCGCGGTCGTGAACCGAGATCTCGGTCCCCAGCAGCTCCCGGCGGCAGATCGTCGGCAGGTGGGTGGGCTCGCTGTCTCCGCAGCTCACCAGGCGTGGGTTCTTCCGCCACTCGCGGCCCAGGTAGAAGGCCAGCGGCCCGCGCGCCGTCAAGCTGGCGTTGCTGTCAGCCACGCACACGACGGTGGGCCCACCGAGGAAAGCGAGGGCCAGTACCAACGCCAGTCCCAACCCGCAGCCGCCACCCAGCAGCAGGAGTCCCCCGATGATCCACGGCTTGCGACCGGACGCCATCTCTCACCCTCCCGGCGAATGCCTAACCCTCAAGCGCTTCCCGCACGATGGCGTCTTGCTCTTCCAGGTGCGTCTTGTGGGACCCGGGCGCCGGCGAGGCGCTTGGCCTCCGGCCGACATAGTGCAAGTGGCGGCTCCCAGCCGCCGGCACTTCGCCGTCGAGAAAGCGCTCGCGCACATAGCGCCAGGCCCCCATGTTCCGCGGTTCCTCCTGGGCCCAGGCCAGCTCCGCCGCCACCGGGTAGCGTCCGATCAGCGTGCTCAGCTCCTCGGCCGGAAAGGGATAGAGCTGCTCCAGCCTCACCACGGCCACCTGCTCCGCACGCCGATCCTCCCGACCCTTGAGCAGGTCGTAGAAGAGCTTCCCGCTCACCAGCACCACCCGCCGAACGCGAGCGGGATCGGCGGCCAGATCGTCCACCACCGGCTGGAAGCCGCCCGCCGCCAGGTCCTCCAGACTGGAGAGGCAGCGGGGGTGGCGCAGCAGGCTCTTGGGCGTGAAGACGACCAGCGGCTTTTCCAGCTGCTCGCGACCCTGCCGGCGCAGCAAGTGGAAGTAGGAGGCCGGCGTCGAGGGGCAGGCGACCCGCAGGTTGTCTTCCGCGCACAACGTCAGGAAACGCTCGACGCGGGCACTGGAGTGTTCGGGGCCCTGTCCCTCGTGGCCGTGGGGCAGCAACAAGCCCAGGCCGGTGGGCTGGCCCCACTTGGTCTCGGAGGCGGCCAGGAACTGATCGATGATGACCTGGGCGCCGTTGGCGAAGTCCCCGAACTGGGCCTCCCAGAGGACCAGCGACCGATGGTTCACCACGCTGTAGCCGAACTCGAAGCCCATCACCGCCGCTTCCGAGAGCAGGCTGTCGAAGACCTCGAACCGGCTGCCCGCCGGAGCCACCGCGTTCAGGGGCACGTATTCCTTGCCGGTCCGGGCGTCGCAAAGGACGGCGTGGCGCTGGCTGAAGGTGCCCCGGCCGGAGTCCTGGCCGGAGAGCCGGACCGGAACCCCTTCCAGAAGCAGGGTACCGAACGCCAGCGCCTCGGCGGTGGCCCAGTCGACCTCGCCCCGGCCTTCCAGGAGCTCGGCCCGCTTCCTCAGGAAGGGCAAGAGCTTGGGGTGGACCTCGAAGCCGTCGGGGGCGGTGCCAAGCGCGCGCAGAACGGTGCGCAGGCGTCCCCACATGGCGGGCCCGTCCACCGGCGCCGCTTCGCTGGCCGGACGCCGCTCGGGGGAGAAGAGCGAACCCGCCTCGCCCTCCCGCTGCATGGCGGCTTTCTTCTCGGCCCACAGAAGCTCCAGCTCCTCGCGGGTGACGACGCCCTCGCGCAGGAGTTGCTCGCCGTAGAGCTGGGCTTCCGTGGTGTGGGCCTTGATCTTGGAGTACATCAAGGGCTGAGTGTAGCTGGGTTCGTCGGCCTCGTTATGCCCAAAGCGGCGATAGCAGACCAGGTCGATCACCACGTCCTTCTTGAAGCGCTGGCGGTACTCGAGCGCCAGACCCGCCACGTACACCGCCGCCTCCGGGTCGTCCCCGTTCACGTGGAAAGCGGGGGCGTGGACCATCTTGGCCACGTCGGTGCAGTAGGTGGAGGAGCGGGCGTCCTCCGGGGAGGTGGTGAAGCCGATCTGGTTGTTGACCACCACGTGGATGGTGCCGCCGGTGCGATAGCCGTGAAGGCTCGCCAGGTTCAGGGTCTCGGCCACCACTCCCTGGCCGGCGAAGGCGGCGTCGCCGTGGAGCAGCACCGGCACCACCCGGGCGTGCTCGGGGTCGCCCAGCGCCTCCTGCTTGGCCCGCACCATGCCCTCCACCACCGGGTTCACGAACTCCAGGTGGCTAGGGTTAGGCGCAACGGTGACCGCCACCGTCTCGCCGCTGTCGGTGCGGTGGGTGCCGGTCGAGCCCAGGTGGTACTTGACGTCGCCCGAGCCCTGGGTGGCGTTGGGGTCCTTGTTCTCCTCGAACTCCGAGAAGATCTGGCGGAGCGGCTTGCCCACGGTGTTGGCCAGCACGTTCAGGCGCCCCCGGTGCGGCATCCCGATCACCACCTCCTTGATGCCCTGCTGGGCGGCATGGTTCAGGATGCGGTCGAGGAGCGGAATCAGGGCCTCGCCGCCTTCCAGGGAGAAGCGCTTGTGACCCACGTACTTGGCGTGCAGGAAGCGCTCGAAGCTCTCAGCCTCGACCAGCTTCTGGAGCACCCGCCGCTTGCCCCCCGCATCCAGACCCGGGTTGTTTCTGGCCGACTCCATGCGCTCCTGCAACCACTCCTTGCGCTCGGGGTCGGCGATGTACATGTACTCGACGCCGACGGTCCCGCAGTAGGTTTCGCGCAGGATGTCCAGGATCTCGCGCAGGCTGGCCCGGTCGCGGCCGGAGAGGCCGTTGGTGATGAACTCGCGATCCAAATCCCAGATGGTGAGGCCATAGGTGGCCGGGTCCAGGTCCTTGTGGGGCGTTCGCTCCACGTCTAACGGATCCAGATCGGCCACCAGGTGGCCTCGCACCCGGTAGTTGTGGATGAGCCTCAGCACCCGTGCCTGTTTCTCAACCTCCTCCCGGCCGCCGCCGGGTCCGGCCAGGCCAGGGGCGGAGTCGATCTCCCAGCGCACCGGGCGGTGGGGCACCTTGAGGTCGTCGAAGATGCGCTCGTAGAAGCGGTCCTCGCCTTTCAGCAGCTCCTCGATGCGGGCCAGGAACAGCCCCGACTCCGCACCCTGGATGATGCGGTGGTCGTAGGTGGAGGTCACCGTCATCACCTTGCTGATGCCCAGAAGCGACAGCGTGCGCGGGGCCATGGAGCGATACTCGGCCGGGTAGTCGAGAGCGCCGGTGGCGACGATCAGCCCCTGCCCCGGCATCAAACGCGGCGCCGAGGAGGTGGTGCCCACGGTGCCCGGGTTGGTGAGGCTGACGGTGGTGCCCATGAAGTCGTCGGGCGAGATGCTGCCCTTGCGGGATCGCGCCACCAGATCGTCGAAGGCGGCCAGGAAGGCCGCGAAGTCGAGGCGGTGGGCGTCTTTGATGTTGGGCACCAGCAGGGTCCGGGTGCCGTCCTTCTTCTGCACGTCCACCGCCAGGCCCAGGCGTACCGAGTCGCGCTGAACCCGATGGGCCTGCCCCTCCAACTCCGCGTAGGCGTCGTTCAGGCGCGGGAAGGTGTCGAGCGCGCGCAGAACGGCCCAGGCCACCAGATGGGTGAAGCTGAGCTTGGCAGCCCCCTGGGTCGCCCGCTGCTTGTTGAGGATGGCGCGGTTCTCCTCCAGCGTGCGCACCGGCATGGTGCGGACGGAGGTGGCCGTGGGCATGGCCAGGCTCGCCTCCATGTTCTCGACCACCCGCAGAGCCCCGCCGCGGATGGGCTGGGCTATGTCGCCGGGCAGGATGGCTGGGACCACGAGCGCCTTCGACTTCTGCCCGACCGCCAGTGGCGCTGGTGCCGTCGGTTCCTGGCGGACCAGGGTGGCGACGCGCGCAGCAGTCTCGCGCGGCGGCGCCGCCGGCGCCTCGTGGGCCGGGGCGGGTGCCGGCGGGGGGGCGGCCGGCACGCCCAGAAGCCGGTCAAAGTACGCGCGCCAGGACAGGTCCACGGAGGCGGGGTCGCCCCGGTACAGTTCCAGGAGGTCGAGAGCGAAGGGGTAGTTGCCCCCGAAGTCGGTCACCAGGCGGTCGAGGATCGGGTCGGGCGGGTTCTGGAGCATGGTCGTCATTCTCGGTGCTTCGTGGCTGCGACGCGCCCGCCAGTCTATTCCTCGGCCCCGGGGGCGAGCAACCCGGGCCGGACATCGGAACCGCGTTCTCTGATGGAACTTTGCTTTCTGGCTTAACGTTGTTATCATTGCTCACGGAGTTAATTGACCGAGGGCTTATGGGGATCACAGAGCGGCGGGAGCGGGAGAAGGAAGAAGTCCGGAACAAGATCCTGGACGCGGCCCGGGACCTGTTCGCACGGGAAGGCTACGAGGCGGTCACCATGCGACGAATCGCCGAGGCCATCGAGTACTCCCCCACCACCATCTACAACCACTTCGAGGACAAGGACGACCTGGTGCGGTGCCTCTGCGACGGCGACTTCGGCCAGTTGCTGAGCGCGCTTCAGACCCAGCCCGTGCCGGCCGATCCGGTGGTCTGGATCCGCCAGCTTGGGCTCGCCTACACCCGCTTCGCCCTCTCCTTCCCGAACCACTACCGCTTCATGTTCATGACGGCCCCGGACATCGAGGTTCACGAAGACCACGAGAGCTTTCCTGGCCATCTGGCTTTCGGCGTGCTGAGGCGCGCGGTGGCGGGCGCGGTCGAGGGCGGTCGCTTCCGCGCCGGTAGCGTGGACACCATGGCGCTCCACCTCTGGATCGCGCTTCACGGCGCGATCTCGCTGCTCATCACCATGCGGCCCGAGCACTGGCCGGTGCCGGTGCCCCCGGACCTGGTGGAGCAGGTCCTGGAGAACAGCATCCGCGGCTTCCTGCGCGAGCCGCCCCCCCAGGAGAAGCGCTGATGGTCTCGCTGGCTCGCAAGAACCTGCTTCACGACCGGTTGCGCTTCGCCATCACCGTCTCCGGCGTCGCCTTCGCGGTGACCCTGGTGCTGGTGCAGGTGGGCCTGTTCGTGGGCCTGCTGGCCAAGTCCACGGTGACCATCGAAAAGGCCGCCGCCGACATCTGGATCACCTCCCGGGAGACACCTAACGTTGATTTCGCGCACAACTTCCCGGAGACCACGGTGCTCCGGGTGCGCGGCGTGCCGGGGGTGGCCCGAGCCGACAACCTGCTGGTCCAGTTCATGAACATCCAGCTTCCGTCGGGGGCTGAGGAGGGCTGCCTGGTCTACGGGCTTCAGGACTTCGGGGCCTGGAAGCTCCCCTGGACGGTGACCGAGGGCGATCCCCGGGATCTCCGGCGAGGCCAGTACATCCTGATGGACCGCTCGGCCGAGCAACGCTTCGGACCCTTCCGGGTCGGTGAGTATCGCGAGATCCTGGGCCGGCGTTTCAAGATCGTGGGCACCACCCGCGACGCGGCGTCCTTCACCACCGCGCCCATCGTGTTCATGGACTACCGCAACGCCCAGGAGCTCTCCGAGGCGGCCGACCACAAGACCAGCTATGTGCTGGTCAAGGTCGCGCCCGGAGCCGATCCCGGGGCGGTGGCCGCCCGGCTGCGCCAGACGCTGCCCTTCAACGACGTGTACACCAAAGCCGAGTGGGCTCGGAAGTCGCGCAGCTACTGGGTCTCCTCCACCGGCCTGGGCATGAACATGGGCATCACCGTCTTCCTGGGCGTGCTGGTCGGCATCGTGGTGGTAGCTCAGACCCTCTACACCTCGGCGGTCGAGCACGTGAAGGAGTTCGGCACCGTCAAGGCCATCGGCGGCTCCAACTGGGACATCTACCGCATCCTGGGCGAGCAGGCGCTGATCGCTGCGGTCCTCGGTTTCGCCCTGGGCGGCGCCCTGTCCTGGGCCATGCGGCCGGCCATGGCCAGGCTGTATCTGAACGTCCAGATCTCCGCCGGCTTCGCCGCCGCCGTCTTCCTGGGCACCGTCCTCATGTGCCTGGGGGCGGCCGTGCTGTCCTTCCGCAGAGTGGCCGGGATCGACCCGGCTCTGGTGTTCCGCACATAACGATCACCACAGAGGCACAGAGAACGGAGAAGCCGAGGAGAGCCGGAGGCAGGGGAGTTGAGACGGGCCGCGCAAGAGGTTGGAGAGGTGGACCGGCGGTGGCTGAACGCTGATCGCTGTCTGCTGATCGCTACCACGGGTTCGGTTAGGAGCGTGAGTGAGATGAGCGACCGGGTGCTGGAAGCGCGCGACGTGGTGAAGGTGTTCGACGAAGGGTCGCAGAAGGTCGAGGTGCTGCGTGGCGTCTCCCTGGAGGTGGCGGCGGGCGAAGTGGTCGCCCTCGAAGGTCCCTCCGGGTCGGGCAAGACCACGCTGCTCTCGATCATGGGCCTCATCCTCACGCCCACATCCGGCAAGGTGACGGTGGCAGGGGAGACTCCGAACGGGGGCGGCCCGGCCCGACTGCGCGAGCTGCGCCGGCGAGCCATCGGTTTCGTGTTCCAGCAGTTCAACCTGTTCCCGGCGCTCACCGCGCTCGAGAACGTCGAGTACGCGCTCAACGTCAAGGGTCTGGCGGGTAGCGCCGCCAGGGAGGAGGCGCGAAGGACCCTGGCGGCGGTAGGCCTGTCGGATCGGCTGGCCTTCCTGCCTCGCGACCTCTCCGGCGGCCAGAAGCAGCGGGTGGCCATCGCCCGCGCGCTGGCTGGCTCGCCGCAGGTGCTGCTGGCCGACGAGCCCACGGCCAACCTCGACTCGGCTGCGGGCATGCAGATCCTGGAGCTGTTCCGCGATCTGGCCAAGGCCGAGGGCAAGGGGCTGGTGATCGTCACCCACGACCCCAAGGTGCGAACGGTCGCCGATCGCGTGGTGGGGATTCGGGACGGCCGGCTCTCTGCTTGACGCAACAAACCACAGAGGCACAGAGGCATAGCGCGCAACGAACGGATTCACCAGAAAACCGCCGGCAGGGAGCACAGAGAGGACGAAGGTGGGAGCGATGGAGACGCGGACGATCTTGGCGACCGGCGTGATTGGGGCAGCTCTGCTGGCGGGGACGGCGATTCAGGCTCGAAATGCGGGCCTGGGTGGCGGGAAGGACGTCGAGCCTACGGCACCCGCGGCCCTCGGCAAGCGCGGGGTGGCGGCCGAAGGCCGAGTGGTGGCCTACCCCGGCGCGGAGGTGGGCGTCGCCGCCGAGCGCGGCGGGCGTCTGCTGAGCGTGCGTGTGGTGGAGGGCCAGAAGGTTCGGAGGGGTGAGCTTCTGGCGGAGATCGATTCCGAGGAACTGCGGGCAGCGCTCGCCGAGGCCAAGGCACGCGTAACAGAGGCTGAGGCTCAGGCTCGCTTGACGGAGCTGACGCTTGAGCGGCGAGGCCGACTGCGCGAAGAAGATGTGGTCTCCGCCCACGAGGTCGACGAGGCGCGGCGCGATCTGGAAACCGCACGGGCCCGGCGCGACACCGCGCAAGCCGAAGTCGAACGCTACCAGGCCCAGCTCCGCAAGAGCCGGGTCCTGGCGCCTATCGCTGGCACGGTGACGGCGCGCCAGGCCGACGCCGGCGAGACGGTGGCCGCCGGCGACCCCATTGCCACCCTGGCCGATCTGGATCGGCTGCGCGTGGAAGGGGAAGCGGACGAGGCCGACGCCGCGGTGCTGGTGGTGGGGGCCCCGGTCGCGATCACCGCCGACGGCTATCCGGGCGCCTTCCGGGGCCGGATCGAGGAAGTGGCCGACTCGGTGACGCTGCGCCGCCTGAAACCCCAGGACCCCAGCCGACCCACCGACACCCGGATCGTATCCGTGAAGGTGGCCCTCGGCGAGCGAACTCCGCTCAAGCTGGGCGCCACGGTGGAGCTTCGGATCGAGCCCCGGCAGTAGGCTGGGCTGACGCAACGCAACCACAGAGGCACAGGGACACCGAGCAGGCTACAAACGTACGGCAACGGACGGGAACCAGCCGGCGTTGGGCGTTCCCTGTTTGCCATTCCGCACCCTTAGACCCGGCCCCAAGGCGGCCCTTGTAGCTGCCAGTCAGGCATGGCAGACTTCTGCCATGAAGAACGCTGGCCTTCGGAACTTCCACCTGCCGCTTCCTGCGCCGGTCCAGGTTCGACTGCGGGAGGCCGCGGAACGCGAAGGGGTGCCGGCGACCGTCGTTGCCAGGCGGGCCCTGGAGGAATGGCTTCAGGACCGGGAGAGACGGGCTCGCGCCCAGCAGATCGCTTCCTACGCCGCCGCGGTCGCCGGAAGCCGGGCAGACCTCGACCCAGCGCTCGAGGCCGCGTCGATCGAGGACTGGTTGAACTCCGCCAGGCGGAGCCGATGAACCGCGGGGAGGTCTGGTGGGCCAACCTGGAGCCGCGTTCAGGGTCGGAACAACGCGGACGCCGGCCGGTCATCGTCGTCTCGCACGACGGCTTCAACAGGACACCGGGCTGGCGCTCGGTCATCGTGGTGCCGCTCTCCACTTCCAAGGCCCAAGCCCGGCGCGGGCCTACGGCGATCGGGCTGGCCCCAGGGGCGGGCGGTTTGAAGAAGGCGAGCATTGCCCTCTGCCATCAGGTCACGACGCTGGATCGGGCCAAGCTCGTCGAAAAGGCCGGAGCGCTGACTCACCCGGAACTCGCTGGGGTCGAAACCGGGCTCCGCTCCGCCCTCGATCTCGGATAGCCCGCTCCGCGCGACAGCCAGCCAGATCGATCTGCTGCGGGAGCCGGACCTGACGATCGGCGTCGAGGCGCGCCGGCCACCAGGTCCGCTACTTGCCGAACCGGTAGGCGAGCTTGATCAGGAAGACGTCGTCCGCGGGGGCACCCAGCAGGTGGTCGGCATCGCGCCCCAGCTCGAAGTCGCCTGGATCGGCGGAGTCCTGCCGGGCTTGGGTCCAGGCCACGTAGAGAGTGGAACCCGGCCGGTACTCCCAGCGGAAGATGGCGTTGATGCGCAGCGACTTGTAGTTGAAGTCGGGATTGGTCAACAGGAAGGGGGCGGCTGGCCCGGCGCCGTCGGGGTCCACCTCGAACTCGTCGGTCGAGGCTCGATAGGCGATCGCTCCCGCCTGGGTGCCGTAGCCACGGAACTCGAAGGCGCGCGGTCGCGAGAACTCCTTGAAGCCGTCGTAGTCGCCGACCGAGATCAGGGGCTGGGCGTAGACTTGCAGCGACACCCTGGGGCTCAGGATCCAGTTGATGCGGGCGGTCACGATCAGCTCGTGCTGCTCCATGTCCGAGAACACATAACGTTGCCCATGGGCGGCGCTCTGGTCCTCGATGGCCCCGACCCATTGCGCCCGGGCGTGGGTCCGGTTCCACTCGGGGCCCAGAGAGACGGTGAGAGACGACCAGGGCTTGAGGTCGAGGGAGAGATTCCCCTCGAATCCCCAACCTCCGAACTCGTTTCGCTGGTAGAAGGTGTTGACCCGGCCCGAGATCTTCTTCCGGGAGTCGCTCTGCAGCCAGACCCCACCACCGCTCGAGGAGCCCGAGAGGGCGGATGGTCCACCCCGAGTGAAGCGATCGTCCTGGGCGCGGAAGCGGTGGTTGAGGTTCAGCCCCATCCCCCAGTAGTTGAGGAAGCGGACGTTGCTGAAGAGGTTGACGCCGTCGCCCTGCTTGTCGCCCTCGAAGTTGAAGGTGTACCACTTGGCGATCGCCACGAAAGCGTTCCGGAACAGCCGGCCGGGGTCGGTCTTGCGGTACTCCCCTACCAGGTGGCCGCCCCAGCGATCGCTTTTCCAGTTGAAGCCCAGGTCGTTGGAGTCGAAACCGGGCGAGGTGGCCCACAGAGCGGAGTTGACTCGGAAGCGGCCGCTCTGCCGATTCAGATTGACATTGCCGCTCCAGCCGGAAAGCGAGGTGGCCGCCGGGTCGAGCATCGAGGGGGCGGCGTCGGGGCGCTGGAAGTAGTGCTGGGGCAGCCGTTGCACGCGATCGATGGCGGCCTCGCTGCCGGCGATTCGGCTCCAGGCACCGCCTCCCGAGACCACCCACTCCTTCTTGGCGTCCAGGAACGCATAACCATCGGCGCCGACGACGTAGGCCTGTTCCACCAGGTCGTCCGCCAGTTGGGGGTCACGGAGGTTGCGGTTGAGCGCGGTACCCATGACGCCGTAGCCGAACTGCCCCGCCTCACGAAAGGCGCGGGCCACCAGGGCGTTGGTGAAGGGCTCGATCTCCTGGCGGCCGGGGGCACCCACACCATTGCTCAGGTCGGCCCACTCTCGGCCGGTGACGGCGTCGAGCACCGCCAGACTCCAGCCGCTCTTGGTCTTCCCGGTGAGCTTGCCGGCCCCCAAGATGCTGGTGGCAGCCGGCTGCGACACGTAGTCGGCCTCGATCTCGCCCTGGGGGGCCCGGCCGATGCGGCGCGAGTAGAAGAGCTGGGGGTCGGAGCGGTTGAAGCCCCAGAAGTTGTTGGAGCCGTTGCGGGCGAAGTTGGAGAAGAGCTGGGAGCCCTCGATGAAGAAGGGTCGCTTCTCGTCGAAGAAGGTCTCGAAATCGGTGAGGTTGACCACCGCGGGATCCACCTCCACCTGCCCAAAGTCGGGATTGATGGTGCCGTCCAGGACCAGGCTACCGTTGACACCTACCTTAACGTCGAGCCCCGCCGCACCGCTCATCCGGGAGCCATCGTTGAAGGGATCGAAGGAGGAGGTGGGTGCGATGAACTCGCCCTTGCTGACGGTGTAGGGCAGGAGCGCCAGGTGAGGCCGCGGCCGCAGGCCATCGAGGCCCGTCAGATGCGCCATACGCGAGGCCAGCCCGCTCTCCTTCTTGGGGACCAACTCCAGCCAGTCGGACTCGTTCTTGCGCTGGATGAAGCGGGTCACGTTGAAGCCCCAGGTCTGCTGATCGCCGGCCGGAAAGCGAAGCTCGGAGAGGGGGATCTTGATCTCCGCGGTCCAACCCTCGGCGTCGACGGCGACCGCCGATTCCCACACCCCGTCCCAGGAGGAGTCGTCCCAGGAGTCGTTGAAGAGAACCGCGTCGCTCTGAACTCCCGCCGCGCTCAGCTCGAAGATCACGCCGCTGCGGTGGTCGTGGCGGGGGTCGAGGTAGACGCGCAGGGAATCCGCCTCGACATCGTCGTCCCGGCGAGCCAGCCGGCGGTTGATCCGGCCGGGCTCCCGATCGTAGAGCCGGGCGCCCACATAGAGGGCGTGGTCGTCGTAGGCAACCCGGACCTCGGTGCGTTCGGTTGCCGGCTCCCCTTCCTTGGGATCGCGTTGACGGAAGCCATCGGCCGGGGTGGCCGCGCTCCAGGCGGGCTCCTCGAGCTTGCCGTCGATGACCATTTCGGCGGCGGTCCGCACCGCGCGATAGGAGGGGACGTCTTCGGGCTCTTGGTCCTTGGCCGACCCGGCGGCGGCCAGGAGACAGAGCGCAACCATGAGGAGACAGCGCAAGAGCATCGGTGGATTCTCCAGTCTACCTTGCTTAAGACGCCGCAGATCCCGCCAGGGGTTGGCAAAAAGGTGTGCTTGCAGCGACCTGAACGCCCCGCGGGGTCTTTGGCGATCGGGGGGACCGCACCCGGGCCGTCTGCGGAGCCGGTATGATCGGGCTGCCCGCTCTGGCCCACTCGGCGTCAGGAGGGAGCGAGGCAGGCGGGATGCGGGAGGTGCCGGTTGCCAAGAACACGAAGGGGCATCGGCCGTGAGTTGAGCAAATCCGTTGTCGCGCTTGCGCTAGCGGCGCATTCGGCCTGCGGCCCGCCGAAGGACCCGATCCAAGCTCTGCTCAACGATCTGGAGGAAGCGGCCGAGCAGCGGGACGCCGAGGCCGTGGTGGGTCACCTGGCGCCCGACTTCCGGGGGGCGAGTGGCGTTGGGCGCGCCGAGGTGAGCCCGGTCCTCAGGCGCTACTTCGCCGCCTGCGAGAAGGTCAATCTGAGTCTCTACGACATCGCGATCGAGCGCGGTGAGGGCACGGCCCGCGTCCGCTTTCGCGCCGACTTCGATGGGAGGCCGCTCCAGCTCGGCGGTCTCGGCGGCTTTCTGCCCCCGTCCGCAATCTACCGCTTCGATCTGGGACTGCGTTTGGTGGAGGGCCGGTGGTTGGTCAGCGACGCGGAGTGGGAAGAGCTGACGCCTCGCCCTCCGGGCCAGGCCCTGTCCTGATCACCCCACGCGGGATCGGAGTCACAAGGCCGCGGCCGCCCCGTCCTGGTTCTCGTGCTCGACCACGAAGACGTTGGCGTACAGGTTGGCCTTGATCTGCTGGCCGGCCTGGGTCAGCGTCAGGTACTTGAGCGAGTGCTTGATGTAGGGATAGATGCTGCCCCAGTAGAACTTGGGGTAGTTCTGACGGAGGTCCCCGGGGTTCTTGTAGCCCAGCTTCTCGTTGACACCCGTCTCCTCGAACTCATAGAAGAGCGCCGGGATGCGCTTCAGGTAGCGGGGATCGCTGAGCTGGCCGATCAGATCGGCGGCTCGCACCAGGCCGGGATAGCTGATCGGGTCTCCGCCCTCGCCGGCGATCGGCACCGGAAAGCGGGTGGGCTCGATGGCCTCCTTGAGCCGCTCCACATCGATCAGCTTGTGGCCGCCGAAGCGCTCCTGAACGAAGAGCTTGCCCCGATCCACGTGATAGGGGGTGAGGCTGGCGTCGGTGGCGCCCGCGGCCAGGGTGATCGCCGGGGTGGCGACCCCGGTCGCGTAGTGACCGTTGCCGTCGGCCCGGCATACCCCTTTCACATAACCAATATCGTGACACAGCAGGGCCAAGCTGTAGTGCAGCCAGTCCTCGGAGCTGACGCCCCCCTCCCGGATGTGCTTGCCGCGGAGGATCTCCTGGCCCACCAGCGTCACCAGGATGGTGTGGTTGACGTTGTGGTAGAGGGCGTCGCTGTTGGCGATGTTCTCGAGCGCCATGTTCCCGGCCCAGCTGAGGATCTCCGCGTAGTCCAGCTTGTAGCCGCCGTAGGTTCGGCGGTAGCCCTCCTGCAGGTGCTTCACGAACGCATCGATGGCCAACTCGGTGGTGTTCAACATGGCTACTTTTCCTTCAACTCCCAAACGCCGTCCCAGTCGGCCGCCGGGGGATGGTCCACGAAGTGCTGGCAACGCCGGCTGTACAGCTCGAAAACCACGTCACCGGGAATGGACTGCCGGGCCAAGCCAAACGCAGTCAGCGCGTCGTTCCACAGGCGCTGGCGGTACAGCTCCATGGCCGGGAGGTGAAGATCCAGCAGGCGCGCCGTCTCCGCGGGCAAGGGCTGGCCGGAGGGCGCCAGCACCTCGTAGACGCGCACTGGAAGCTGCTTGCCCTTGACCCGGATCCAGTCCAGCTCCCGGGTGAGGAAGCGGCCCTTGAGCCTCGACTCGGTGAACTCGGAGACCATCACCTTGGCGCCGTACTGCTTGGTGGCGCTCTCCAGGCGCGAAGCCAGGTTGACGCCGTCGCCGATGGCGGTGTAGTCCATCCGCTTCTCGGAGCCGATGTTGCCGCAGACCGCCTCGCCGGTGGAGATGCCGATGCCCACATCGATCGGCTTTTCGCCCCGGGTCCGGCGCACCTGGTTGTAGACGGCAAGCTGGCGCTGCATCTCGAGCGCCGCGCCCACCGCGTTCAGCGGGTCTTGGTCAGGCTTGGAGAAGGGAGCACCGAACACGGCCATGATGGCATCGCCGATGAACTTGTCGAGTACCCCACCAAACTCGAAAACCACATCGACCATGTAGGTGAAGTACTCGTTGAGCATGGCCACGATCTGGCCGGCGTCGGCGTTCTCGGTCAGGCTGGTGTAGGAACGGATATCGGAGAAGAGAACCGAGACCTCTTGACGCACCCCGCCTAACACGAGTGCGCCTTCTCCCGCCAGCAGCTGCTCGGCGATCTCCTTGGACATGTAGCGGGAGAGGCTGCTCTTCACCCGCTTCTCGCGGGTGATGTCCTCCAGCACCACCACCACCCCCTGCTTCTGGCCGCTGCTGTCGACCAGAGGCACCGCGTTGGCGTTCAGGGTCACGTCCTTCCCGGCTGCGGTCCGGCACTCCAGGTCGTAGCGGATCGAGGCCTCTCCCGTCTCCTGCACGTGGGCCATGAGCGACGGCAGATCCTCGCTGGCCCGGCCCAGAACCTCGGCCGCAGGCCGGCCGATGCTGCCGCCTTCCTCCACCGAGGTCCCGGTTTCGGTTCCCAGGATGCGGCCGGCGGTCAGGTTGACGCTGGTGACCCGGCCCCCGGCATCCACGGTGATGACCCCGTTGGACAGGCTCTGCAGGATGCTCTCCAGGTACGCCTTCATGCCCCGCACCCGCTCGTAGACCTGAGCGTTGTCGATGGCGACCCCCGCTTGCGAGGAGATGGCCGCCAGCATGTGCTCATCGGCCGCGGTGAAGACGCCGGTCCGTTTGTTGATGATCTGGGTGACGCCGATGGTCTCGCCGTCGGCGTTCCTGATGGGCATGCAGAGGATGGTGCGGGTCCGGTAACCGGTCTTGACGTCGATCTCGGGGTTGAACAGGGGGTGAGCGTAGGCGTCCTGGATGTTCAGGGTCTCGCCCGTCGAGGCCACCTTGCCGGCGATGCCCTGGGTCATCGGGAAACGAATCTCCGCCGTCCCCTGAGCCACCTTGCTCCACAGCTCGCTGGTCGCGCGGTCGATCAGGAACAGGGAGCTGCGTTCGGCGCCCATGATCCCGCTGGCCTTCTCCAGGATGATCTCGATCAGGCTGGCCAGGTCGAGCGTCTCGGAGAGGGAACGGCCCACCTCCAAGAGCGTCGAGACCTCCTGCTGCCGCGCCACCACCTGTTCGTAGAGCATGGCGTTCTCGAGGGCGATGCCGAGGATGCCCGCCAGGTTCTCGATCACCCGCTGGTCGGCCGGGGTGAAGGCCCCCTCCTTGCGGTTCATGACCGAGACCACACCGATGATCTCGTCCCGCTTGTTGCGAATGGCGGCCGCCAGGATGGTGCGGGTTCGATAGCCGGTCTGCTGGTCGATGTCGCGGTTGAACAGGGGATGCTGGTAGGCGTCCTCGATATTCAGGGTTTCGCCGGTGCGAGCCACGTGTCCGGAAACGCCGCGGTCCAGGGGGAACCGAATCTCCGCGGTCTCGAGACCCTGGGCCACCTTGCTCCAGAGCTCACCCCGTTCCCGATCGAGCAGAAACACCGAGGCCCGATCGGCCTGAAGCAGCCGAGACGCCCGCTCCAGGATCTGCTCGATCAGGGGGACCAGGCCGAGCTGGCTGCCCAGGGCTTCCGAGGCCTCGAGCAGAGCACTCTTCTCGCGGAAGGAGCGGACCAGCTCTGCGATCAGGCGCTGTCGGTCGGCAGGCGCCAGAGCAGAGGCCTTTGCCGCTACCGCCTCAGCATCGACTGCGGCCGACTCCAGCGGCCCTAGAAGGCCCTCGGCCGGCGTGCCGCCAGCCACGCCTCGCTCTCGTGTCATGAGTCCTCGTCATCACCAGGGAAAGCCGGGGCGCGCCCGTCGCACGGCGGCCG
>DATECU010000294.1:0-13823 GCA_035286745.1 Vicinamibacteria bacterium
CGAATTCACTTCGGCCGCCGCGCCTACGTCACCAGCACCGGGCAGGGGGCTTGCCGCACCACCCGCTCGGCATTGCTGCCCACCAGGTGATCCGACACGCTGTCTCGGCCCCGGGTCGACATCACCACCAGGTCGGCCCTCACGGCCCGGGCCTCGCGCACGATGGCCTCAGAGGCCGCCCCGCCCTCCACGACCTTCACCTCCAGCGGCAGCCCCACGAACTCCGGCTCCAGGAAGCGTCGCACCGTCTCCTCCAGGCCTGCCCCGTCACGGCCCTGATGGACGACCAGCACTCGGGCGTCCAACTCCCGGGCCAGAAGCGCACCTAACCCGAAGGCGCGCCGGGATGCCGGGGATAGGTCGGTGGCCAGCAGCAGCAGCCGGTACGGCAGCAGCAGACCATGCTCGGGCTCGCGGACCACCAGCACCGGTCGGCCGGCATTGCGAATCACCTCGGCCGCCACGCTGCCCAGGAACAGCCCGGAGAAGCCCTTGCGGCCGCGGGTCGCCATCACCGTCAGGTCGGGCTGCTTCCGGCCCATGAAGTCGAGCAGGCTCACGTCCACCGCCGCCGGAGCGGCCGGCACCGTGACCACCACTTTGAAGGGGAACCCCAGGCCTTCGGTGCGCCGCGCCAGCTCGGCCCTCGCCTCTTCGCCCAGGCGATTCCACACCTCCTCGGCGTTCCCCTTGACCCAGCGAGAGTACTCCCGCCGCGCCAGCTCCACCGCGTGGTAGAGCGTGATGTTGGCGCCAAAGCGCTCGGCCAGGAACCGGGCGTGCTCGAAGGCGCGGTCCGACTCCACGCTCAGGTCGGTTGGGAACAGGATCTCCCGCAGGACGGGGGCGGCGCTCGCGGTCGCCGGCCCGGGCTCCGCCAGCTCCGGAACCAGGGTGAAGTCGTCGCTCATACGGCCGTCCTTTCGAGAGCCACCGAGGCCACATGGAGGCCGGCATCAAGAAGGGCCTGCCGGGTCCGGTCTCGCACCCCCCGGTACCCGGCCGACTCCCAGTGAGCCCCCAGCCGCGGGCTGACCGCCAGGATCAAGTCGGCGGCCTCCCAGGCCACGGCCGAGCCGTCCCCCAGCCTCACCGCGCCGGACTGCAGCAGATCTGAAGCCTCGGCCACGCCCAACGGGGCCAGCACCTGACGCAAGGCCTCCATGCGTCCCTCCGCCTCCGGATCCCAGAAGCGGTACTCGCGTTCGACCGCCGCGTGGTGGTAGTGGGAAGGCCGTTGAACCAGCCCGTCCAGGCCCAGCCGCCGGCACGCCTGCACCAGGAGCTCCTGGATCTCGGCGGCCAGGCCGAGACCGGGGAAGCGCTGGCCCGGCGCCCGGGGTCGCTCCAGGCTGAAGTTGGCCGTGGGGTCCTGCAAGAGCAGCCACTCCACCGAGAGCAGCTCGAAGGGCGGAGCGACCTCTCCTTCCGGTTGCAGGGAGCGGCGCCGCATCACCAGCTCCATGAGCAGCAAGCCTTGCTGGCTCCCCTTGCTGCCGTGGATGCGAGCGAATTGCCGCTCGGGATCGGAGGCGTCGATGCTCACCAGGAGGTCCGAGAAGCCGCGCTGGCGCAGCTTCTCCAGGATCCCGTATCGCTCCAGGGCGTACTCGACGCCGCTGGCCGAGTAGAAGCCGAGCACCCGAGGCTCCGGTAGGCGCTCGAACAGGTCCTCGAACAGCTCCGCCTCGCTCAGCGTGAAAGCCACCTGGTCATCCCGCCGCAGCTCCCGCGGCTCCAGGCTCTGGGCAATGCGGCCGAACTCGGCCCTCAGATCGCCGTCCAGGATCGGCCTCACCTCAGCCTCTCCGGTGAGCAGGAAGCGCAACAGGCTGGCGGACGAGTTCCAGGCGTCCTTGCGGTAGCCCCCGGCCAGGGTGATGACCAGACGCGCCCCCGCCGCCCGGACCAGCCGCACGACGAAGAGGTCGCGCTCCAGCACCCCTTCCGGCGTGAGCGCGAAGCCGCCCAACGCATCGCCGGCCAGCACGTCGTTGCCCGCCAGGTAGAAGACCAGGCCGGGGCGGAAGCGCTCCAGGGCCCGGGGCAAGGTGGCGGCGAGCCGCTCCAGGTAGGCGCCATCGCCGATGCCGGGAGGCAACAGATAGGACTCGCTGCTGGCCGGGTGCTCATGGACCCAGATCGAACCGTCCAACGAATAGACCAAGACTGACGGATCGCTGGAGAAGCCCACCACGTTCCCATTGCCCTGGTGGTAGTCGAGGTCCACGATCAGGATGGGTGCCTGGTACCCGAGACCACGCAGGTGGGAGATGGCCACCGCCACGTCGTTGAACACGCAGAAGCCACCACCGCGGTCGGGTTCGGCGTGGTGGAAGCCGCCTCCCAGGTTGAACGCCACCCGCAGACCGCCCCGCGCCGCCGCCCGGGCAGCGGCGATCGTCCCCCCCACCGCACGGCGTTGGGCGTAGATGAGAGGATCCACCTCGATCTCCTGGGGGTCCATGGCGAAGATGTGGCCCAGCGTCTCGCGGTCGGTCGTGCTCTCCAGGTACTCGCGGGTGTGGAAGCGGCCGAGATCGTCGAACGAGGCCAGGCGCGGGCTTCGGAGGGAGCCCGCGCGCAGGACGCCTTCGCTGGCCAACCGCCCCACCGCCTGCTCGACCCGGTTCACCGGCAGGCCTGGAACCCGGCAGGTGCGCGACAGGCACTCGGGCGCGTACTCGGGGTGGTAGTAGAGCCCGAGGCTGGTCCTTAGCCGAACCCAGGCCCGAACCCGGTGCCAGAGCGCCATGGTGGGATTCCTGTCATGCATGGGGCCCGCCACGGGCGCCGCCGACAACGAGAAGACCACAACCAAGCGAGGAACACAACGACCCAGGGGAATAGTGCATCCCTCCCGGCTGTACCGGCCACAGGAGGTTGACCATGCGCGCACTGGCTCTCTTCACCGCCGCCGTCACCCTGGTCGCCCCCGGCATCGGCCGGGCTCATGACTCGGGCTTCTGGGAGGCGCCGGGTTCTCTGGTCTCGGTCGCCGTCGAGGTCGACGGGCGCTCGGCCCCGCTCTACGCCGCCACTGACGGCTCGGGCCGCTACTACCTCGAGGCCCGGGCGGGCTCACGCTACCAGGTCCGAATCGCCAGCCGTTCGTCCGAACGCATCGGCGTTCGCCTCACCGTCGACGGCCTGAACGCGGTGAGCGGCGAACGCGACCAGACCTCCTGGTGGGAAGGGCGGCGACCCGGGCGCATGTACGTCCTCGACCCCTGGGGCTCGACTGTAGTTCGGGGCTGGCGAACCTCTCTCGATGAGGTGCGGCTCTTCACCTTCGTCGACGAGGAGCGTTCCTACGCCGCGCGCTCCGGCAAGGCCAACGAGAAGATGGGTTGGATCGAGGTGGCGGTCTTCCGGGAGCGCCATCGGCCGCGTCCCATGACCCCGGGCTGGTCGATCACGCCGCCCCCCGCGCGCGAGCGCGAGGAAGCGGACGGCGAGGCCCGGTCCTCGGGAGAGGGCGCCGCCAAGGCAGCCCCCTCGGCTCGGGCCGAGGGCCCGCGGCCCGATCGCCAGTCCTACCCGGGAACCGGCTGGGGTGCTCCGGCCGAAGACCGGGCGGTCGTGGTCGCCTTCGAGCCGCAGTCGACGCCGGCGGAGCAGGTGACGCTGCGCTACGAGTACGCGAGCGCGCTGCGCGCCCTCGGCATTCTGCCGCCCCGGTGGCACCGCGACCGGCTGGCCGAGCGCGACAGCGGCTTCGCCAAGCCCCCGCGGTAGAGGGCGTGCATTGACTGTGGGGGCGTACATCCGACAGCTTCCTCCTGGCAGCCGCTCGAAGGAGGACATCGATCGCCAGATCCGCCAAGAACGCGACTCCTGGCGCGATTGATGCGGCTCTAAGCGCAGGCCCGCCCCGCGAGCAGCAGCCCCTCAGCGATCTCTAGCGCGTCGGTGGCCCAGCAGGCCAGCGGTCGCGGCCGCGGGCTGGCACCGGCCATCGGCCGACAACTCAGCACTTGCGAGCGCCACTGGGGGGGCACCCCGTTGCGGCCGTAGACGGCTCCCAACAGCGCCCCGGTGACGGCAGCGTTGGTGTCGGTGTCGCCGCCCCGGCGCACGCTGGCGACCACGCCCTCCTCCAGCGTCGGAGCGTGAAGCAGCTCGTAGAACGCGTTCTGCAAAGCGACCAGCACCCAGCCGGTGCGGGCTCCCTCCGCGTTGGGCGGCTGCTCCGGCGCCCGAGCCAGGGCCCCCACCACCGACTCGGCGGCTTCGGCCCGCGCCCAGTCCAGGGCCGCCGTAAACGCCGCCCGGGGACCGTCGCCGGCTCGTACCGCATGGGCGATGGCGATCGCGTAGGCGGCGGTGGCGTCACCGCACACCGGGTGGGGATGGGTGAGGGCCGCATCCTGCCGCGCCAGACGAGCGGTCTCGGCCGGGGTCTCGGCGTGGGCCAGGATGCCCAGCGGGCTCGCCCGCATCAGCGAGCCATTGGCCTGGCTTTCGGGATCCGGCTGCCCGGAGAGGGCGGCTCGCACCGTGCGCCCGCAGTCGAAGGGATCGGAAGCCAGCCAGACCCGGTAGGCGTGGAGCGCGGCTTCTGCGCTGTATCCGCGGTTCGCCAGGATCGAGCGAGCCAGGGCCAGCGCCAGCTCCGAGTCGTCGGTCGGCTGGCCGGCCAGCAGTCGCCACTGACCGCCATCGGCCAGCAGGCGCGGGCCGTCGCTGTGGCGAGCCGCGATCTCGGAGGCTCCCTGGAACTCCACCAGTCCGCCCAGGCTGTCGCCGGCAACCTGGCCCAGAAGACACCCCTGCGCGCGAGAGAGGCGCCCGGCTTCGGTCACGGCTCGGCCCGGAGCCAGGCCTGACCCCAGGTCCAGCACGCCCCGGGTGGTCACTTCCTCCCAGGGCCGCCGCGCCAACTCGATCGCCACCTCCCCCGAGCCGGCGAAAGCCCGGCGCGCCCGACTGCTGCCGTCCTCGCCGTAGACGATCTCCTGTCCCGACTCGTTGACCAGCAGACCACCGGCAGCCCGGATCAGGGCATGGCCGGCGGCATAGTCCCAGGCCCCGGGGGCGAAGAGCGAGGTGGCGGCCGCCGCCTCTCCCGCCGCCACCAGCGCCAAACGATGGGCGATGCTGGGCACCGAACGGTAGCGGGCGGGGGCCACGCAGGCCAGGTTCCCCCGGGGATCGAGGTCGCCCTTGCTGGACACCAACACCACGTCCGCCGCCCCCAGCGTCACGGGGAGCCGAGCCACCACGGGCCGCTGGTTGCGGGTGAGCGGGCCCGTGCCTTCGGCCCAGGCGAAGAGGTCCCCCGCGTCGTCGGGATAGGCGAAGGCGAAGACGACGCCCAGCACCGGCCGCCGGTCCACCAACAGGCCGATGGAGACCGCGCTGCCTCGACGTCCCTCGAGGTAGTCGCGGGTGCCGTCGTTGGGATCGACCAGCCAGCGGGGCGCCCCGGAGACACCCTCATGCCGGCCCGTCTCTTCGCCCAGATAGCCCCAGTGGGGGAAGGTCGAGGTGAGCCGGCTCCGGATCAGCCGTTCGGCCTCCAGATCGGCCTCGGCCTTGTCCACCTGGCCGCGGGGGCCTCCGACCCGATGGAAGTCGGCACGCAGGATGTCGCCGGCCGCGCGGGCGGCGGCCAGGGCTTGGTCCAGGACTGGCTTGAGATCCATGGGCTCCCGGGGAGGGTTTGAATTAGGTGCGAGGGCGACCCGGCGGCTGCAGCTCTTCGCGGTGCCGGTCGCGGCGGGCCATCACCTCCGATGAGGTGCGCAGCGCTCCGCTATCCTCCTCCTGCACGCCGTAGGCCCGTCCGATCTCGTCCACGTTGTTCTGATCCGGCGTCGGGGAACCGGAACCGGGCAGGTCCTCGCCGGCGTATTCGTTCTCCAGCGTGCTGTCGTCCGGATCCCCCACCTTGAGTTCGTCTTCATGAGGGATCTCGTGGCGTCGCTGGTGGGCGTCGGAGGAAACGGGCAGGAGGCCGGTCTTCAGGGCCTCGGCGGCCACCGCGGTCGGCGAGGCCTGATGTTGCGGATCGCCCAGCCACCGAGCCGCCCCACCCTGTCGGTCCCGGTTGGTGCGAGCACGGGTGGTTGGCGTCCGCTTGGCTCGGGCCGGTTTGGGCTTCGCCTGCATCCTGGGGATACGTTGCTCCTTTTCGGGTCCGGGCGTCAAGCCCTGCTCGCGACCACGCGACCACGACCCCCTCAGCGCAATGAACCCGACACCCCCTGGCCGCGCTCTCTCCTCTCCTCGGAGTCCTCGGAGCCACCCAGCGGGTTTCGCCCCAGCTCCAGGTTCGAGGGTGGTCCCTGGGGGTACTTCTTGGCGATCAGCTCCCGGATCTTGCCGCTGCGGTTCCCGGGGTCGGGGTGGCTGCTCAGGAACTCGGCCTTGCGGCGGCCCCCGCTGGCCTTGGCCAGCACCTCCATGACGTCGATCAGGGCCCGCGGATCGTAGCCCGCTTCGGACATGAACTCGACGCCCAACGAATCGGCTTGCAGCTCGTCCTCGCGACCGTAGCTGAGCTTGGCCAGGTTGGCCACGAAAGAGGCGACCTGGGCGGCCTCCCGACCCCGGCCTCGCTCGTCGGAAGCGGCGACGCCTACCGCCCCCACCAGGATCTTGGCCAGTTGCCCCTTGGCCAGCTTCTCGGCGCCATGTCGGCCCACCACGTGACCCACCTCGTGACCCAGGACCCCCGCGACCTGCGCCTCATTCGTCAGGCGCTTGAGCAGGCCCCTGGTGATGAAGATGGGGCCCCCGGGCAGGGCGAAGGCGTTCACCGTCTCCGCGTCCTTCAGCACGTGGAACTTGAAGCGGTAGGGTGTGTTCTTGGCGGCGGTGCTGCTCACCAGCCGCTCGCCGATGCGCTCGATGCGGGCGGTGAGCTCGGAATCCCGGTCCAGGCCCCCGAACTGCGCGGCCATCCGCGGCGTCGACTTGAGCCCCAGCGCCACCTCCTGATCGGTGGTGAGGGCGATCGCCTGGGTCTCGCCGGTCACCGGGTTCACCTGGCGGGAGCGGAAGTAGCTGAACACGCCGCCCAGCGCCATCACCAGGGCGATGATGAGTCGCGCCTTGACCGGCAACCGGCCGAAGCCTCCCAGCCCCCCCAGTCGCCCGGACCTTCGGAATCCCGACCTTCGGAATCTCATGGCGTCTCCTCCACCAAGAAGCTGTGGCGCCCCGCCGGAGCCTGATCGACCAGCAGCTCCACGCCGTACCCACCGGCCGGCCAGCCGCCGGTCTTGCTCAGGTGAAACTCGCTCACCGCCGGCCCGTCGCCGGCGATCGCCAGCTCGGTCTCGGCCAGAAGCTCGCTCCCCCGCATCCAACGCACCTTCAGCACCGCGCGCGGCACCGTCCCCTCGGTCTCCACCGACAGGAAGAACGTGTCCCGCGGCCCGAAGACCTCTTGCGCCAGCCGCACCCGCTTGTCTTCACCGACCGAGCGGCCCAAGCGCATCTCCACCACCTTCACCGAGGGTAGCGGGCTGGCGGCTCGCCCCGGCTTGTCGCGACAGCCGAGGCTGGCGATGGCGGCACCGGCGACGGCCAGCGCCCGCAGACGTGGATCCATGGTGCGGGAGCATGATAGCCGAGGCCGCCCGCGACTCGCGACCGCCGACCTACCCCCCTGTCCCCCGGGGCAAGGTCCTTGCCGGGGGACTGGTCGCACCCGTGCACGTGAACGTGTCCCGTCCGTGTGCCCCACCCCGGTGGTTTCCGCACCCGCCGACTCATCGCGGTCTTGCGCGATGGTGCGGAATCGGGGCCTGTTGGTTCAGCTGTCGACGCGGTCGCCGCCCCCGAGTACAGGATCGGCTCGCTTCAGGACCTCGATCAGCGTCTCCTTGTCGCTGGAGGCGATGCGCGTGAAGCGCACGCCGACGCCCTCAGGCAACTCCGGGGTGGCGCGCTTCTCGACGGGGTTCACCCAGGAGACCTCGCCGATGACCCGAAACGAATCCCGGGGACTGAGCTGCAGCTCGACGACCACCGTCTCGCCAACCGACGGGGGGCGCCGGGTCACCGCAAAGAGCCCGTTCAGCCCCAGGTTGGCCACCCGCATGGTCTCGCCGTCGATCTGGCAGTAGACCCCCTGGACGTAGTAGCGGTCCCTGGCCTTCATCGCACATCCTCGGAGGGCAGGGGTCGATTCTACCTCGCCCGGCCCCTCAATCCCCCGGGCAAAGATCACGTGGGGATGGCAGGTTCTGAACTATACTGCCGCGGTCTTGCCTACCCATGCGGCCCCCGGGCCGTCCAGGAAACCACGATCCAGGGAAACGGAAGCCATGATGAGAACCACTCCTCCAGCGTCCTTGCTGCGCCTGTCCCGGCTCGCCCCCGTCGGGGCCTTCCTCTGCCTGCTGGCCGGCCCGGCCTTGGCCCAGGTGAGCATCACCTCGCTGGGAACCCCGGTGACCGAGAACTTCGACACGCTCGCCAACACGGGCACGTCGAGTGCCCTGCCCACGGGCTGGGCGTTCGTGGAGACCGGCACCAACGCCAACGGCACCTACACGGCCGGGACAGGCTCTTCGGGAACCGGGGACACGTACAGCTTCGGCGCCGCATCCAACTCGGAGCGCGCACTGGGTGGGTTGCAGAGTTCGTCGCTCGTCCCCACCTTCGGGGCCAGCTTCGCGAACAACACGGGCGGCACCATCACCAGCCTGGACATCGCCTACACGGGCGAGCAGTGGCGCCTGGGGACGCTGTCCCGCGTGGACCGGATTGACTTCCAGTACAGCCTCGACGCAACCAGCCTGAGCACCGGGACCTGGACCGATGTCAACACCCTCGACTTCACCGCTCCGGTCACCGGCCCATCGACGGGAGCCCTCGACGGCAACGCCTCCGCCAACCGAACGGCGCTGACCGCGTCCATCACCGGGCTGAGCATCGCTCCTGGGGCCACCTTCTGGATCCGCTGGACCGACTTCGGCGCCACTGGCGCCGACGACGGTCTGGCCGCCGACGACTTCTCGCTGACCGCCCAGGGGACAGGCGGGGGCATTGTCCTCAGCATCAACAACGTCACGGTCACCGAGGGCAACAGCGGAACCGCCCTCGCCAGCTTCACGGTGAGCCTCTCCGCCCCGGCCCCGGTAGGCGGCGTGACCTTCGACATCGCCACCGCCGACGGCACCGCCACTGTGGGCGACAGCGACTATGCCTCGAACGCCTTGACGGGCCAGACCATCGCCGCCGGGAACTCGAGCTACACCTTCGACGTGACCGTCAACGGCGACGGCACCACCGAGCCCGACGAGACCTTCCTCGTGAACGTCACCAACGTGACCGGTACCGGCGTGGTGGTCGGCGACGGCCAGGGCCAGGGCACCATCACCAACGACGACTTCACCTACACGGCAGTCCACGACATCCAGGGCTCCGGCCTGACCTCAACGATGGTGGGAACCGGCGTGACCATCCGAGGCATCGTCACCGGCGTCAAGTACAGCGGCTTCTTCGTCCAGGCCGCCGATCCCGACGCCGACCTCGACCCCAACACCTCGGAGGCCATCCTGGTCTACACCGGCAGCGCACCGCCTCCGGCCGCCGCCGTGGGCAACGAGGTGCGGGTGACGGGCACGGTGGCGGAGTTCATCCCCCCGAGCGACCCGGCGAGCCAGCCCACGACCGAGCTGTCCGGCGCCATCACCGTCACCAGCCTGAGCACCGGCAACCCCCTGCCGACACCGGTCATCCTGACCACCGCCGACACCAGCCCCACCGGCACCTTGTGGCAGCTCGAGCGTCTGGAGGGCATGCGGGTGACCGTGCCCTCGCTCACCGTGGGAGCGCCCACCGGCAAGGCGTCCTCCAGCGAGCCTAACGCCACTTCCACGAGCAACGGCGTCTTCTACGGCGTGATCACCGGCCTGCCCCGGCCCTTCCGCGAGGCCGGCATCGCCGCCAGCGATCCCCTGCCTCCCAGCCCTCCCTGCTGCATCCCGCGCTTCGACGAAAACCCTGAACGGCTGCGGGTGGACTCCGACGGTCAGGTCGGTGCCACTGCCCTCGAGGTGACCGCGGGCGCCGTGGTCACCGGCATCACCAGCCCGCTGGACTACGCCTACCGCACCTACACGCTGGTGCCCGACCCGGCGACGCCTCCCGCGGTCAGCGGCATCGTGACCGCTGGCGCGGTCCCGGTTCCAGCCGCTGGCGAAGCCACCGTGGCCTCCTGGAACCTGGAGCGGTTCTTCAACACCGTCGACGATCCACCTACCGGCGGCGAACCGGTCCTCACGCCCACCGCCTTTGCCAACCGCTTGAACAAGGCGTCGCTCGCCATCCGCAACGTCCTGCGCTCGCCCGACATCCTGGGCGTGGTGGAGATGGAGAACCTCTCGACGCTGCAAGCCCTGGCCACCAAGGTCAACGCCGACACGGTGATCGCTACCGGCAGCGATCCCGTCTACCAGGCCTACCTTCAGGAGGGCAACGACCCGGGCGGCATCGACGTGGGCTTCCTGGTGAAGAGCACCCGGGTCGGCGTCGCCGCGGTCACCCAGTTCGGCCTCACCGCCACCTACATCAATCCCACCACCGGCCTGCCGGAGACACTCTGGGACCGGCCACCGCTGGTCCTGGAGGCGACGGTGAACCCGGTAGGCGGGAACCCCTTCCCGGTCACCGTCATCGCCAACCACCTGCGCTCCCTGTCCGGGATCGACGACCCCACCGATGGGCCTCGGGTGCGCGCCAAACGGAGAGCGGAAGCCGAGTACCTGGCCGACCTGATCCAGGATCGCCAGCTCGCCAACCCCGGCGAGCGAATCCTGGCAGTCGGCGACTTCAACGCCTTCCAGGTCAACGACGGCTACGTGGACCTGATCGGCACCATCAAGGGCACGCCCACTCACCCCGACAACGTGGTGCTGGCTTCCAGCGACCTGGTCAGCCCCGACCTGCTGGGACTGACCGATGGTCCTTCGGCCGAGCAGTACTCCTTCAGCTTCGACGGCAATGCCCAGCAGCTCGACCACATCCTGATGACGGCCAACGCGACCTCGCAGCTCACCGGCTTCCACTTCGCGCGCGTCAGCTCCGACTTCCCCGAGTCCTATCGCAACGACCCGCTGCGGCCGGAGCGACTCTCCGACCACGACGCGCCGGTCGCCTATCTGCGGGGTCTGTCGGCCGACCTCGGCGTCGCCATCGCTGACGCGCCGGATCCGGGCTATGGCGGAACCCCCATCACCTACACCGCCACCGCCAGCAACCTGGGTCCCGACCCGGCGACCAACGTGACCGTCACCCTGACCCTGGCCGCCGGCCTCGGCTACGGCGGCGGCGGCGGCACCGGCTGGAGCTGCAGCGAGAGCGGCGGCGTGGTGACGTGCAGCGCCTCTGGCCTGGCGATGGGCACCGCCCCGGACATCACCATCTTGGCCACCACCCCGGTCACCGGAGGCAGCTTCCTGAGCACGGTCAGCGTGGCCTCGGCCACCTCCGACCCGGCGGCCCCCAACAACAGCGCGAGTGCCAGCACCCTGGTGGCGTCGGACGTGATCTTCAAGGACGGCTTCCAGTAGCGGTCAGCGGCGATGGTGGGCGCGATCATCCGCCATCGCCACCGCCAGCGTCAGGCAGCCGAAGAGCACGGGGCCGACGGTGACGCCGTAGCGAGCCTGAACGAAGGTGAGGGCGTACACGGCCCAGTGCACCAGGACGATGGTGGGGGCCACCAGGCACGGCAGAGGGCCGCGGTCTCGCAGCGCTCTCCAGGCGAGCCAGAGCATCGAGGCGAACAGGCCGATCTGGACGGCGATGGCCGCCAGTTGCCAGGGGCCGAAGCTGCCGAGGCGCGAGCGCCCGACGGCCACGAAGTAGCCCCGGGCGGGTAGCACGAAGCGCAAGACGCGACCGGCTACCAGACGAGACCAACGCAATGGATCGGCCCGGATGCGCTCCAGAGCCACCCGGTAGAAGAAGCGGTCGGGGATCGAGTAGCGATACTTCTCCCCCGCGTCCCAGCGGGCCATCGCCTCGCGCATCTCGGGGAAGTCGCGCCAGTCCAGGGTGTTGGACACCGTCCCCCCCAGCAGCGTGAAGCCGCCGTTGTTGTTGGTCAGCTCGAAGCGGCCGGCCACGGCGTGGTTGTGGACGGCCCAGGGCAGGGTGACGAGGGCCAATCCCACAAGGCCCAGGAGCCCTCGCCCGAGTGACGGCTTGCCCACCCTCCACAGGGCGACCGCCAGCGGGACCAGTAGCGGCAGCGCGGTAGCCTTGGCCAGGCAAGCCAGGCCCAGGCTGGCGCCGGCCAGAAGGCTGCGCCAAGTCGAGGGTTTGTCTAACGCATACACGGCAAGAAGGAAGCAGAGGGCGAGCAGCAGAGCGAGCAGCGATTCCTGGAGCACGAAGGCGGTCGAGGTCAGCAGTGGGGGGTAGACGATGGCCAGGGCGGCGATCCCGTCGCGCAGCGGGCCGCGGCCCTTCAGAATCACACCCGTCCCGGCGTGCACAGCCAGGACCGCCAGCAGGTGGAAGACGACGTTCAGGAGAGTGAAGGCGGTTCGGCTCTCGCCAAAGAGCCGGATGAGGAGGCCGAGAGCGAAGGGGTAGGCGGGCAAGCGACCCTGGAGCGGGCGGCCGTCGATCTCCGACAGCCCCCAACCGCCGGCCCAGGCCCGGGCCGGGTCGAGGTAGCTGGCGGAATCGGCGACCACCGAGGCGGGGGTGGTGGCGCCAAAAGCCAGAGCGATCGCGATGGCGCCCCCCAACACGAGTTGGCTCCGCCTCATCCCTGTCTTCCCTTTCACGCCAGCCAGCCGGCCGACTCGTCCCTCGGGCCGTCCGAGCTTCGTTGGCGGAGCATACCAATCCCCGCTAGGATTGGCGCCATGCATCCCGCTCGATCAGCCTGGTTTCGACCTGCGGAGTCGCGCTCATGAAGCTCATGCGGCCGGTCGGCGGCATGGCCCTCATCGTGTTGGCTGGCGTCCTGCTCGCCTTGACCTTCTTCCGCATGGTCTACCCCCGTCCGGTTCCCGCCATGCGAGCGGTGCGCCGGGAGCTGGTTCAGACGGTCGTGGCCTCCGGCCGCATCCGTCCTCCGGCCCGGGTGCGCCTGGGAGCCCAGGCGGCCGGCCGTGTCACCAAGGTGCTGGTCCGCGAGGGCGAGACGGTGGCGAACGGTCAGGCGCTGATCCTGCTCGACGATGCCGAAGCGCGGGCTGCCGTCGATCAGGCCCAGGCGGGGCTCGACCAGGTCACCCGGGTGCGGGACCGGATCTCGGAAGCAACCCTGGCCCAGGCGGCAGCCGCCCTCCGCAGAGCCGAGGCGGACTTCGCCCGGGTCCACGGGCTGTTCACGGAGGGCATCGCCAGCGCTGATCAGCTCGAGCAGTTCCGGGCGGCCCTGGAGGTGGCCAGGAGCCAGGAGCGGATCGCCCACGCTCAGGCGGAGGGCGCGGCCTCGGTCGAGAAGCGGATGGCCCGGGCCTCGCTGGCCGCGACCCAGGCCCGGTTGAGGCAGGCCCGCATCACCGCTCCCGGAGCCGGCATCATCCTCACCCGCACCGTCGAGGCCGGCGACGTGGTGCAGGCCGGGCGCATCCTCATGGAGATGGCGCTCGCCGGCAGCTCGCACATCCAGGCCGAACCCGACGAGCGCAGCCTGGCCCTGTTGCGGCCCGGCCAGCCGGCGGTGGCCTTCGCGGACGCCTTCCCCGACCACAGATTCGCCTGCCGGGTGGCCTCGGTTTCGCCATCGGTCGACCCCCAGCGCGGCACCGTCGAGGTGCGGCTGGACGTCGACGACCCGCCGCCCTTCCTGCAGCCCGACATGACGGCGTCGGTGGAGATCGAGGTGGCCCGCCAGCCTA
>DATECU010000295.1:0-18201 GCA_035286745.1 Vicinamibacteria bacterium
CAGCTCCCCCATCAGCCGGTCGAACTGCTCGGGGTATAGGCTCTGGGCCCCGTCGCAGAGGGCCTTGTCGGGATCGTTGTGCACCTCGATCAAGAGCCCGTCCGCCCCCGCCGCCACGGCGGCGCGGGCCATGGGCAGCACCTTGTCCCGCCGGCCGGTGGCATGGCTGGGATCCACCAGGATCGGCAGGTGGCTCCGCTTCTTGACCACCGGGATGGCGGAAATGTCGAGGGTGTTGCGGGTCGCGTTCTCGAAGGTCCGGATGCCGCGCTCGCAGAGGATCACCTGCTGGTTGCCGCCGGCCAGGATGTACTCCGCCGAGAGCAGCCACTCCTCGATGGTGGCGGAGAGGCCTCGCTTCAAGAGCACCGGCTTGCGGACCCTGCCCAGCTCCTTGAGCAGGTCGAAGTTCTGCATGTTGCGGGCGCCCACTTGCAGGCAGTCCACATAACGGAGCATCATGTCGAGGGTGCGCACGTCCATGATCTCGGAGACCACCGACAGGCCCACCTCGTCGCCCGCTTCGCGCATCCAGATGAGGGCCTGCTCTCCCAGTCCCTGGAAGGCGTAAGGAGACGTGCGAGGCTTGAAGGCACCTCCGCGCAGAACGCGGGCGCCCGATGCCACGACCGCCCGGGCCACCGCGAAGAGCTGCTCGCGGCTCTCCACCGAACAGGGGCCGGCCATCACCACCACCTCGGGGCCGCCCACCGGAACCCCGCCCACGTCGACCACGGTGTCCTCCGCTCGGAAGGTGCGCCCCACCAGCTTGTAGGGCTCGGAGACCTTGATCACCTCGCGCACGCCGGCGATCAGCTCCAGCGCCTGCGGCTCGACCGGACGCCGGGGCGTGCCCACCGCCCCCAGAACGGTGTGGTTGACGCCGGTGGAGCGGTGGACATCGTAGCCCACCTCCACCAGCGTCTCGATGACTCTCTCGACCTGCTCCTCGCTGGCCGCCTGCTCCATTACGATGATCATGACGACTCCTTGCCGGGGCGCCGCTCGCGGCGTCCCTCCACCGTTTCCGGCGCGGTCTGCCGCACCGTTCCAGGACCTGCGAGGCGACCCTCGCCTCCCTCGGCCGGCGCCGGCGCCTCCGGCGCACTCTCCTGCGCCGCGATCCGCTCCAGCCGCCGGCTCTCGTCGATGACACGCTCGAACACCCGCTTGACCGCCAGCGGGTCGAGCGGCCCCGGGTTCTCCCGCATAACCCGATCCAGGATCCAGGCCTCGCGCTCCGGCGAGTAGACGGGCAGGCCCAGCCGCCGCTTGATCCTGCCGATCTCGACCGCGCAGGCCGACCGGCTGTTCAGCAACCGCATCAGCTGGCCGTCGATGCCGTCGATGCGCACGCGCCATTCCTCGATGGCGGCGGCGGCGGCGTTCACATTGCGCTCTTCAGCCATCGCACCTTCTCCGCCAGGTCGCCCTGCGGGTTCTCTTCCAGGAAGCGCACCAGCGCGCTGCCCACCACCACGCCGTCGGCGATCTCCGCCGCTGCCCGGGCCTGCTCCGGCGTGGAGATGCCGAACCCCAGCACCACCGGCACCGCGCCGAGCCCCCGGAGCCGCTCCACCAGCGGTCGCGCCTCGCTCCCCAGCTCATCCTGTTCGCCGGTCACCCCGGTGCGGCTAACGGCGTAGACGAATCCGCGGCTCATCTCCGCCACGCTCGCCAGCCGCTCATGGGGACTGGTGGGAGCGGCCAGGAACACGGTATCCAGACCGACCGGACGCGCCATACTCAGCCACTCGGTGGCCTCCTCGGGCGGCAGATCGATCACCAGCACCCCGTCGACACCGGCGTCCCTGGCGTCGGTCGCCAAGCGGCCAAGCCCATAGCGGAGCAGCGGGTTGAAGTAGCTGAACAGCAAGAGCGGCAGCTGGCTGCGGGTCCGAATCCGGCGCACCGCCTCCAGGACCCCCGCCAAGGTGGCCCCCTTCTTGAGGGCCCGATCGCTGGCACGCTGGATCACCGGCCCATCGGCTAACGGGTCCGAGAAGGGCACACCGAGCTCCAGCACATCCACTCCCCCGGCCTCCAGTTGCCAGGCGATCTCCGGCGTGCGTTCGAGAGAGGGGTCGCCCGCGGTGACGAAGCCCACGAAGGCCTTGCCGCCCCGGGAGCGCAAGAGGGCGAAGCGCTCACTGATTCGACTCGCGCCGGCGGTCGGACGGCTCATGCGGGACTTCCCCTGCCGACCAGGTCTCCGGCACCGGCGGCGATGCCCAGATCCTTGTCGCCCCGTCCGCTCAGGTTCACCACCACCAGCTTGTCGCGCAGTCCGGCCGCCTCGGCCAGCAACCAGGCCACGGCGTGGGAGGATTCGAGCGCCGGGATCAGGCCCTCGGTCTCGGCCAGCAGGTGAAAGGCCGCAAGGGCTTGCCGATCGCTCACCGACTCGTACCGAACGCGGCCCCGATCGCGCAGCAGCGCGTGCTCGGGACCCACCGCCGGGTAGTCGAGACCGGCGGAGACCGAGTGGGTGGGCAGCACGTTGCCGGCGTCGTCTTGCAGCAGGTAGGTGCGCGTGCCCTGGAGCACACCGACGGCGGCGCCCTGGCCCAGGAAGCGGGCGGCGTGATCGCCGGGCCGATCCGAACGACCGCCCGCCTCGACCCCCACCATCTCCACCGCGTCTTCGAGAAAGGGGAAGAAAAGGCCGATGGCGTTGGAGCCGCCGCCCACGCAGGCCACCAGCAGATCGGGAAGCCGGCCCTCGGCGCCCAGAATCTGAGCGCGCGCCTCCTCGCCGATCACCGACTGGAAGTCCCGCACCATCATCGGGTAGGGATGAGCCCCCAGCACCGAGCCCAGGAGATAGTGGGTGGTGCGAACGTTGGTCACCCAGTCCCGCATCGCCTCGTTGATGGCGTCCTTCAGGGTGCAGGCGCCCGAGTCCACCCCCCGCACCTCGGCGCCCAGCAGGCGCATGCGCAGGACGTTTTGAGCCTGGCGAGCCATGTCCTCGGTGCCCATGTAGATCACGCAATCGAGACCGAGCAGCGCGCACACGGTAGCGGTGGCGACGCCGTGCTGGCCGGCGCCGGTCTCCGCCACCACGCGCTTCTTGCCCATGCGCCTGACGAGGAGTGCCTGCCCCAGCGCGTTGTTGATCTTGTGGGCGCCGGTGTGGCAGAGGTCCTCGCGCTTGAGATAGACGCGACAGCCCAGCTGCTCCGAGAGGCGGCCGGCGTGCGTCAGGGGTGTCGGCCGTCCCACGTAGTCGCGCAGACCCGCCGCCAGCGCCTGACGAAAGGCCGGATCGTGCCCCGCCTCTCGGTAGGCGTCTTCCAGCTCCCGAAGCGGCTCCATGAGCGTCTCCGGGACAAAGCGGCCGCCGTAGGGGCCGAAGTGGCCGCCGGCGTCGGGCACCGCGGTCGGCGCGCGCTGGTCGGCCCCGGTTCTCATGCTTCCGCCTTTCTCACCGCTTCCACGAAGGCGCGCATCTTGGCCGCATCCTTCTTCCCCGGCGAGGACTCGACACCCGACGAGACGTCGACGCCGTCGGGCCTCACGGTGGCGATGGCCTCGGCCACGTTCTCCGCATCCAATCCCCCCGCCAGAATCAGGTGGGAGACCTGACTGCGGAGGGCGCGCGCCCTGGACCAGTCGAAGCGCTGGCCGGTTCCGCCCGGTGCGATGCCGCTCTCGGCGTCGACCAGAATCGCGGAGGCCTGCTCCTCGAACCGGGCGGCCTGGGTCGAGTCGAAGTCCTGGCCGACACGCAGCGCCTTGATGCCACGGCGCGGAGCCGCCGCCACCTGGGCCGGCGACTCGCTTCCGTGCAGTTGGACCAGGTCGAGCCCCACCTCGTCGGCCACGCTCGCCATCTGCTCCCGGCTGGCGTCGACGAACACACCCACGCGGCTGACGAATGGGGGCAGCGACTGGGAGATACGGCGGGCGGTGGCGGCATCGACGACGCGAGGGCTGCTGGGCCAGAACACGAAGCCCACCGCGTCGGCGCCGGCGCGCACTGCCGCCAGACCGTCTTCCACACTGGTTATGCCGCAAATCTTGACGGCCACCCGCGGCTGGCTGTTCGGGGACGCGACAGCCGCGCTCTTGATCAGGGACTCCAGCGCCAGCCCGGGGTCGGGGCTGGTCATCAGGTGCTCGCCCACCAGGAACGCGTGGTACCCCGCCTCCCGCAACCGTCTGAGGTCGGCCCCGGTCTTGATCCCGCTCTCGGCGATCTTGATCACACCGGCGGGGACCAGAGAGGCCAGCGAGAAGGCGGTGTCCAGGTCGACCTGAAGCGTGCGCAGGTCGCGACTATTGACGCCCACGATGCGCGCGCCGGCGGCCATCCCCCGATCCAGTTCCACCCGGTCGTGAACCTCCACCACGGCGTCCAGTCCCACCTCGACGGCCGTGGCGTGCAACTCGGAAAGCTCGGCATCGGAGAGCGCAGCCACGATCAGCAGGATGGCGTCGGCCCCCGCGTACCAGGCCTCCCAGATCTGATAGGGATCGACGATGAAGTCCTTGCGGAGGGTAGGCAAGAGGGTGGCGCCTCGCGCCTCCCGCAAGTCCTCCAGCGAACCGCCAAAGAACTCCTCCTCGGTGAGCACGGAAAGGGCCGCCGCCCCCGCGATTTCGTAGGCCTGAGCCACCTGTACCGGATGCAGGTCGGCCCGCAAGGACCCCTTGGAGGGCGACCGCCGCTTGAACTCGGCGATCACGTTGAAGCGCCCGGGTCGGGTGAGCGCCTGTGCGAAGGGACGCCTACCGGTCGGGGTGGGCGCCGTGACCTGGAGCTTGTCGATGGGAAAGATGCGCCGGCGCTCGGTCACCCGTTCCCGGGTTCGCGCCACCACTTGGGCCAGCAGGCTGGGACCTTGAATTAAGACCATGAGAGGCTCCTCACCTGATCAAGGAGCGCCGCGGCGCGTCCCTGGTCGATGCTGTCGGCAGCCAACTGCGCCCCCTGGTGCAGATGACTCGCGCGGCCAGCCACCATCAGGGCGGCCGCAGCGTTGAGCACGACCACGTCCCGGCAGGGGCCCTTCTCCCCTTCCAGCACGCGACGCGTTATCTGCGCGCACTCCTGGGCACTGCCTCCGTGGAGCGCTTCGAGCGGGGCCGGCGTGAGCCCGGCCATCTGGGGCGAGACGCTGAGGCTCTCGACCCTGCCGCGCTCGAGGCGGGCCACGCTGGTCTCGCCGGCCAGCGTCAACTCGTCCAGACCCTGACCGTGCACCACCCAGGCCCGCTCCACCCCCAACCGGCCCAGGCAGCGCGCCATGAAGGGAGCCAGCTCCGGTCGCGCCACCCCCACCACCTGGGCCGCCGGGCGGGCCGGGTTGGTGAGGGGGCCCAGCAGGTTGAAGGCGGTGCGCACGCCTAACTCCTTGCGGGGTCCCACCGCGTGCCGGGTCGCCGCATGGAAGGAGGGCGCGAAGAGGAAGGCCCATCCTGCGCGATCCAGGCACTCCTGGACCTTCTCCGGCGCCAGCTCGATCTTGACCCCCAGCGCCTCCAGCACGTCGGCGCTGCCGCAGTGCCCGCTCGCCGAACGATTCCCGTGCTTGGCCACGGTGACGCCGCAGGCGGCCACCACCAGCGAGGCCACGGTCGAGATGTTGAAGGTGCCAGCCCCGTCTCCCCCGGTGCCACAGGTGTCGATGGCGTTGCGGGACCTCACCGGCATGGCTCGCGCCCGCATGGCGCGCGCGAAGCCCACCACCTCGTCCTCGGTCTCGCCGCGCACCGCCAGGGCGGCCAACAGCCCCCCGATCTGCGCGGGTGTCGCCTCGCCGTCCATGATGGCAGCCATCGCCGCCCCGGCTTCCTCTTCCGAGAGCCGCTCGCCCTTCATCACCTTGGCCAGGCACTGCTTCATCGCGCCACCCACGCAACATCAACCACAAAGACACTTCATGTTCGTTGTTCGAGGAAGTTCCGGAGCAGCGTCTTGCCCACTGCGGTCAGGATGCTCTCGGGGTGGAATTGCACGCCCTCCAGGGCGAACTCGCGGTGGCGGAGACCCATCACCAGGCCGTCGTCCGTCCAGGCCGAGATCTCCAGGCACTCGGGCACGCTGGCTCGCTCTACCACCAGCGAGTGATAGCGGGTCGCGGTGAAGGGCTGCGGCAAGCCCGAGAACAGCGTGCGCCCGTCGTGCTGGATCTCCGAGGTCTTGCCGTGCATGAGCTTGGGCGCGCGCACCACCCGGCCGCCAAACGCCTGGCCCAGGGCCTGGTGGCCCAGGCACACCCCTAGCAAGGGCACCCGGCCGGCCGCCTGGGCTATCAGCTCCAGGCTGATCCCGGACTGATCGGGGGTCCCCGGCCCCGGAGAGATGACGACCCGATCCGGCTTCAGGGCCAGCGCCTGGCCGACACTCATCTCGTCGTTCCTGACCACTCGCGTCTCCGCCCCCAGCTCGCCCAGATACTGGTACAGGTTGTAGGTGAAGGAGTCGTAGTTGTCGACCAAGAGCAGCATGGGACTAGAGCCCCTCCGCCAAACGCAAGGCAGCCAGCATGGCTCCGGCCTTGTCTTCGGTCTCTCGCTGCTCGGCCTCCGGGTCCGAGTCGGCCACGATCCCGGCGCCGGCCTGGATCGTCGCCTGGCCGTCTCGGAACACCAGGGTGCGGATGGCGATGCAGAAATCAAGGTTCCCGCGCAGATCCAGATAGCCTAGCGCTCCGCCGTACAGTCCGCGCCGGCCGGGCTCCAGCGCGTCGATGATCTCCATGGCCCGGATCTTGGGGGCGCCGGAGAGAGTCCCCGCCGGGAAGGCCGCCACCAGGGCGTCCAGGGCGTCTTGTCCTTCCCTCAGCTCTCCGGTCACCGAGCTCACGATGTGGATGACGTGGCTGTAGCGCTCCAGCCCCATGAACTCCGGCACCTCGACGCTCCGAAAGCGGCACACCCGCCCCAGGTCGTTGCGGCCCAGATCGACCAGCATCACGTGCTCTGCCCGCTCCTTGGCGTCCGCCAACAGCTCCTCGCCCGAGCGAGCGTCCTCCTCGTCGCTGGTGCCCCGGCGCCGGGTGCCGGCAATCGGGCGCGTCTCCACCCGCCGGTTCTCCACCCGCACCAGCATCTCGGGAGAGGCGCCCGCCACCGCGGTCTCGCCGTCCTTCAGGAAGTACATGTACGGCGACGGGTTCACCATGCGGAGAGCGCGGTAGACGGTGAAGGGATCGCAGCCGCTCGCCAGCGTGCGCCCGCGCGACAGCACCACCTGGAAGATGTCGCCGGCCGCTATGTACTCCTTGGCCTGGGCCACCGCCGCCCGGAAGGCGTCGCCATCGCCGAGCGGCGAGTCATCCGGAGTCTCGGCTCGGCCGGCTTCGGGCCTACGAGGGGTGGAAGCCTGTCGATAGGCGCGGAGGTCGGCCTCCAGGCCGTCGAGGACCGCCTGGGCCTCCTCAAAGGCCCGCCGGCTGGAGGGCTCGGCGTCGGCGATCAGCACCAGCCGCTGCTGGACGTGGTCGAAGGCGACCAGCGAGCGATAGAAGGAGAAGGAGGCGATCGGCTCCTCGCCCGGGTGGCGCTCGGGGACGCGCTCGAAGAGGCGGACCGCGTCGTAGGTGAGGTAGCCGACCGCCCCGCCGGTGAAGCGCGGGAGGCCCGGCACCTCGGCCTGGCAGCGGCCGACCCGGGCCCGCAGCGCCCCGAGCAGATCACCAGGCACCTCCCGCTCTTCTCCGTCGCGGCGCTCCACCAGCCCGCGGCCTCGCGCCTCCAGGGTCGACACCGGGTGGCGGCCCAGGAACGAGTAACGCGCGATGCGCTCGCCGCCCACCACGCTCTCCAGCAGGAAGGCCCGCTCCGCCTGACCCGCCAGGGCCAGAAACGCCGACACCGGCGTCAGCAGGTCCCCTGGGATCTCGCGGTAGACGGGAACCAGGCCTCCGGCTTCGGAGAGACGCTGATACTCTTCGAAGCCGAGCCACTTCACTGGCCTCGCCTCCGCTGCCTCAACACCTGAAGCACCGTGCCCAGCCCCACGCCCCGCTGCTGCAACACCACCAGCAGGTGGAACAGGAGATCGGCCGACTCCTCCGCCAAACGTTCATCGCTCTCGCCCTTGGCGGCCAGGATCACCTCGGTGGCCTCCTCCCCGATCTTCTTGAGACTGGCGTCCAGACCCTTCTCGAACAGGCTGCTGGTGTAGGAGCCCGAGGGGCGGTGCTTGGATCGCTCGGCAATCACCGCTGCCAGCTCGGCCAGCACCCCGGCCTCCGTCGCCGTGTCGTCGCCGAAGCAGGTGCGGTTGCCGGTGTGACAGGCCGGCCCTTCGGGGTCCGCGATCAAGAGCAGCGTGTCGCGGTCGCAATCGGCGCGGAGATCCCGAACCCGCAGGCCGTTCCCCGAGGTCTCACCCTTCCTCCACAGCACCTGACGACTGCGGCTCCAGAAGTGGGCGAGGCCGGTCTCGGCGGTCAGCCGCAGCGCCTCGGCATTGGCCCAGGCCACCATCAACAGGTCGCCGCTCGCCCGGTCCTGGACCACCACCGGCAGCAGGCCCAGGGCGTCGAAGCTCAGTCCCTCGGGAATCGTCAGGTGCACAGGCGGACCTCCACCCCGGCGGCCAGGAGCCTGGCCTTGGCCTCGGCGAGGCGGATCTCGCCGAAGTGGAAGACGGAGGCGGCCAGGGCCGCGCTGGCCTTGCCCTCGGTCAGCACCGCCGCCATGTGGTCGACAGAGCCGCAGCCACCGGAGGCCACCACCGGCACCCTCACCGCCTCCGCCACCGCGCGCGTCAGCTCCAGGTCGAAGCCGTCCTTGGTGCCATCGCGGTCCATGCTGGTGAGCAGGATCTCGCCGGCTCCGCGCTCGGCACCATCTCGCGCCCAGGCCACCGCGTCGCGCCCCGTCGCCGTGCGGCCGCCACGCACGTAGACCTGGAAGCCGCCCTGGGCACGCCGGGCGTCGATCGCCAGCACCACCGCCTGCGAGCCATAGCGGTGCGCCAAACGCTCGATCAGGGCAGGGTCGGCCACCGCCGCGGTGTTGACGCCGACCTTGTCGGCACCGGCGCGGAGCAGCGCATCGGCGTCCTCCAGCGAGCGCACGCCTCCGCCCACGGTGAAGGGCAGGAACACGGAGTCGGCGACCCGCCGCACCATGTCCAAGACGATGGGACGGGCGTCGGAGGAGGCGGTGATGTCCAGGAACACCAGCTCGTCGGCGCCCTCGGCATCGTAGCGCTGTGCACACTCCACCGGATCCCCGGCGTCGCGGAGCGAAACGAAGTTCACCCCCTTCACCACCCGGCCCCGCTCCACGTCCAGACAAGGGATCAGTCGCTTGGCCAGCACGGTCAGGCCACCTCCAGGGCCTGCGCCAGCGTGAACCGGCCCTCGTAGAGGGCCTTGCCTACGATCACCTCGTCCACGCCGGCGCCTTCCAGGGCCTTCAAGCGGACCAGGTCCTCGATCCGCGACACCCCGCCAGCAGCGGTTATGCGCAGGCCGCTGGTGCGGGCCATCTCTTCGATGGCGGGAAGGTTGGGGCCCACCAGCGTCCCGTCGCGCACCACGTCGGTGTACTGGATGCGGGGGACGCCCCAGGCCCTCACCTCGGCTGCCAGCTCCACCGCGGCCACCTCGGTGATCTCGGTCCAGCCCGCCACCGTGACCTTCCCCTGCCTGGCGTCGAGCGCCACCGCCACCGCCTCCGGCCACTCCAGGAGCGCCAACTTCACGACCGCCGGCGACGCCACGGCGGCGGTGCCGAAGATGACGCGATCGGCGCCGCGCTCGCGATAGCGTCTTGCGCTCTCCAGGCTGCGCAGTCCCCCACCCACCTCCACCGGGATGCGCACCGCCGCAATCACCGCCGCCAGCGCCGGGAACTGCGGCTCACCGCTGATGGCGGCGTCCAGGTCCACCAGATGCAGGCGGGTGGCGCCCTGGGCCTCCCACTGCCGTGCCACCTCGGCCGGATCGCTGCCGTAGACGGTGATCTGCTTCAGCTCTCCCTGACGCAGCCGCACCACCTTGCCGCCGCGCAGGTCGATGGCGGGAATCACGATCACGCACCCCTCCCGCTGGCGGCACGCCTGGCCGCGGCCAAGACCGGCTTGCGCTCCACCCAACGAATGAAATTCTCCACCATGCGCAGCCCGACGGCCTGGCTCTTCTCGGGGTGAAACTGCACGCCGACCACCGAGCCCCGCCCGGCCACCGCGGCGAAGTCGCGGCCATAGTCCGAGCTGGCCACCACCACCGCGTCATCGGCGTCGCAGAAATAGGAGTGCACGAAGTAGAGGTGAGCCCCTTCCGCGATCCCCTCCAGCAGGGGATGCTGCTGGCGTTGGGCGATCCGATTCCAGCCCATGTGCGGTACCGGCAGGTCGCCGTCGAAGCGGCGCACCCGTCCGGGCAACAAGCCAAGGCCCGGGTGTCGGCCGTGCTCTTCGCTTTCCTCGAACAGGACCTGCATGCCGATGCAGATCCCCAGCACCGGCTTGCCGGCGCTGGCCGCCTCATCGATCACCGCCGTGAGGCCGCGTCGCCGGATTTCCTCCATGGTCGCACCAAACGCGCCGTCACCGGGCAACACCAGCGCATCCGCCTGGCGCAGCCGATCTGTATCGGCCGAGAGGAACGCCTCCGCCCCCAGGCAGCGAAAGGCCTTGCTCACGCTGCCCAGGTTTCCGATGCCGTAGTCGACGATGCCGATCACAGAACCCCCTTGGTGCTGGGGATGCCCGCCACTCTGCCATCGAAGGCCACCGCCATGGCCAGCGCACGGGCGGTTGCCTTGAACAGGGTCTCGGCAATGTGGTGGGCGTTGCGGCCGCGGATCAGGTCCAGGTGCAGGCTCAGCCGGCCGTGGTCGGTGAGGGCGCCGAAGAAGTCCTCGAACAACTCGGTAGGCATGGAACCCAGGGTTCTGGCCTTGAAGACCACGCCGTAGTGCAGGGAGGGCCGGCCGGAGAGATCGACCACCGCCCGCGAGAGGGCCTCGTCCAGCGGAACGTAGGCGTGACCGAAGCGCGCGATCCCGGCCTTGTCGCCCAGGGCCTCGCGCAGAGCGTCGCCCAGGACCATCCCCACGTCCTCCACCGTGTGGTGCGCATCCACGTGCAGGTCGCCCCGACAGCGCAGGTCCAGGTCGAAGCCAGCGTGTTTGCCCAACGCCTCCAGCATGTGATCGAAGAAGCCGATGCCGGTCCCCACGCGCGTCACACCTCCGCCATCGAGGCGGAGCGCCAACCGGATGTCGGTCTCGCGGGTCTTGCGCTCGAGCGTCGCGGTGCGGGCGCTCAGCCTCACCGAACGCAGGCGACTCACGAGAGCATTTCCTGCGCGGCCGTCGGCGCTCCGGCATCCAGACTGGCGCGCAAGGCCAAGAGCAGCCTCTGGTTCTCGGTATCGGTGCCCACGCTCACGCGCAGACACCGGGACAATCGCGGGTAGGAGCTGACGTCGCGTACCAGGATGCCCTGAGCCAGAAGATCCTCGCTGACCTCGCTGGGCGCCCTTCCCACCATCTCAATGAGGATGAAGTTCGCGCGGGAAGGATAGGCCCGGACACCCGGGATGGCCCTCAGGTCCCGGAACAGCGTGTCCCGGGCAGCCGTGAGGTGAGCCACCGTTTCCGAGAGCGCGGGGTAGGCGTCGATCGCCGCCACCGCGGCAAGCTGGGAAAGAAAGTTGATGTTGTAGGGCAGACGCGCCTTGTTGATCTCGCGGACCAGTTCGGGCGAGGCCAACAAGTAGCCGATGCGCAAGCCCGCCAGGCCCATCGCCTTGGAGAAGGTCCGCAGCACCACCAGGTTCTGATGGCGGGCCAAGAGCGGCACCACCGTTTGGCCCGCGAACTCGTGGTAGGCCTCATCGATCACCACCAGGCCATCGCCCTCCCCGCACAGCCGCTCCACGTCGCTAAGCGACAGCACGCCGCCGGTGGGGTTGTTCGGCGAGCAAACGATGGTGACCGGCGCCCAGGATTCGCGCCGGGTACGAGAGAGCGCCGTCACGTCGTACTCCAGATCGGGCCCCAGGCCCACGCCGATGACCTGACCACCCAGGATGCGGGTCAGCAGGCCGTACAAGGTGAAGGTCGGCTCGGGCACCACCACCTTGGTCCTCTCGCCTACCGTCACCAGGAGCAGCGCTTCGATCAGCTCATTGGAGCCGTTCCCGGCCAGGATGCCGTCGGCCGTCCAGCCCGAGAAGGAGGCGAGTTTTTCGATCAGCTCCCGGGGATCGAACGCGGGGTAGCGCGACCAGGGTCTGCCCAGGGCCTGCTCCAGCACCCGCCGCTTCAGCGCTTCCGGGATGTCGTAGGGGTTCTCGTTCTGGTTGATCTTGACGGGGGCTTCGCGAGCCAGGAGCGTGTAGGCGGCAAGGCCACGGACCTCCTTCTTGATGTGTCGCAGGCTAGAAGCCACGCTGCCCCTCCTTGTCTCCCTCGAAGCGGGTGAGCAGGCTCACCGCGTGCCCTCGAAAGCCCTCGGCCATGGCCACCCGCACCATGCCCTCGGTCACCCGACCCAGTCCCTGCCGGCTGAGCCGGACCAAACTCTGCCGGCGCTCGAAGTCGCGCACCGAAAGCGGGGACGAATAGCGTGCCGAGCCGCCGGTCGGCAACACGTGGTTGGGACCGATCCCATAGTCCCCGACGGCCACCGGCGAGTAGGCCCCCACGAACACCGCACCGGCCACCACCCGTTCGGCGATCTTGTCAGCCCGGCGCGTCATGACCGCGGCGTGCTCGGGTGCCAGGGCGTTGATGGCAACCACCCCCTGGTCCAGATCGCGAACCAGGACCAGGGCGCCGTGGCGGGCTAGAGCGCGACCCGCCGCCTTGGGGTTGGCCACCGTGGGGAGGCCCAGGGCCAGCAGGCGCAGAACCTCCTCCGCCAGCGGTTGCGAGGTGGTCATGAGGACCGCCGTCTCCTCGCCGCTGCCGTGTTCGGCTTGAGCCAGAAGGTCGGCCGACACCAGCCCGGCGTCGGCGCTGTCGTCGGCCAGGATCGCCACCTCGCTGGGTCCAGCCTGTTGATCGATCTCCACCAGGCCCCGCACCTGACGCTTGGCCTCGGCCACATAGGCGTTGCCGGGGCCCACGATCTTGGCCACCGCCGGCAGGCTCCGGGTCCCGTAGGCGCAGGCCGCCACCGCCTGGGCTCCCCCCACGCGGTAGACGCAGTCCTGGCACCCGGCAATCAAGATGGCCGCCGCCACTGCCGGGTTCGCTTCTAGCGTGCGCGGCGGCGTCACCACCACCAAACGCGTCACCCCGGCGACCCGGGCCGGGATGGCGTTCATCAGCACCGAGGAGGGATAGGCGCCGGCTCCACCGGGTACGTAGAGGGCGGCCGATTCGAGGGGCCGCACCACCTCTCGAAGCTCGGACCCGTCGGCGGCGCGCAGGGTGAAGCCGCTCTGGCGCTGGTGACGGTGGAAGGCCTCGATCCGCTCCGCCATCTCCTGGAGTGCCGCCACCAGCGACCGATCGGCCCGCCTGGCGAGAGTCCGAAGCTCTTGGGGCGACACCCGAAGGCTGCGCTCGCTCAAGGAGACACCGTCGAAGCGCTTCGTCAAACGCATTAGCGCCGCGTCACCGTCCCGCCGCACCTGGGCCAGGATGCGAGCCACCGCCTTGGCGAGCGCGGGGCGAGGGACCCCGGCCCGAGGCAGGCCTGCCAGGAAGCGTTTCCAGGGCGGGCTCCCGTAGCGGAGCAGCTTCATGCGCAGGCCCTCCCCAGGGTCTCGATCAAGCGCGAGACCTCCTGGCGACGGGCGTGGTAGCTGGCGCGGTTGACGATCAAGCGCGCCGAGGAATCGGCGACCTCAGCCTCGATCTCAAGGCCGTTTTCGGCCAGGGTGCGACCGGTCTCCACCACGTCCACGATGCAGTCGGCGAGGCCCAAGACCGGCGCCAGTTCCACCGAGCCAGCCAGCTTGACCACCTCCACCGACACCCCGCGCTCCAGGAAGTAGGCGGCGGTGAGCTTCGGGTACTTGGTGGCGACGCGAACGGTGGAGGCGGACTCGGTCCCGCGGGCGTGGCGCAAGCGGGCGACCACCAAGCGACAGCGGCCGAAACCGAGGTCCAGCGGCTCGTAGACGTCGCTCCCCGCCTCCAGCAGCACGTCGCGCCCAGCGATGCCGCAGTCGGCCACCCCGTACTCGACGTAGGTGGGCACGTCCAGGTCCTTGACGAAAAGAAAGCGCAGGCCGCCGGTCTCCACCACCAGCCGGCGGGTGTCGCCGGCCGGAAAGGGCACCCCTGCCTTACGGAAGAGGGCTTCGGCGCCGGAAAGCAGCTTGCCCTTGGAGAGGGCAACCGTGAGGCTCATGGGGTTCTCCCGTCGGCCTCGAAGCGCACCCGGCTGCCAGCCCGCCGGCGCTCGCGCGCCCAACGCAGCGTGGCTCCGAGGTCGCCGCCGCGTGCCGCCTCGGCCCGGGGTGCACTGACAGCAAGCGAGCGGCCCTGGCGCTCCAGCAGCAGGTCCACTCGGTCCAGGCCCAGCATGAACCCCACCGCCGGCAGGGGGCGGCCGAAGCGCGCCAGCAGGCCGTCGTAGCGCCCGCCCCCACCCACCTCGAAGCCTAGACCGGGAGCGAAGACGCGGAAGACCAGGCCCGTGTAGTAGTCGAGACCTCGCACCTCGCCCAGATCGATGGCGAGGTGGGATCCCAGACCGGCGGCGGTGAGCGCTCCGACCACCTCTTGAAGCTCCCCCACCGCTCGCGTCGCCGGCTCCGAGAAGGCCAGCGCTTGCCTGGCCCGGTCCAGCACCTCTCGGTCCCCGGCCAGTGTCGTCAGGCTCACCAGCGCCTCGACCACCGCCACCGGAGCCCCGGTCGTCCGCATCACCTGGCGCACGCCGGCCGGGTCCTTTGCCTCCACCCGCTCCCGCAATCGATCCAGGCTGGCCGGGTCGAGAGCCGCGCCGGCCAGCAGGCCGGAGAAGACACCCAGGTGGCCGAGCGCCAGCACCCAACCATTGACGCCCAGGGACTCCAGGCATTCGGCGGCGATGGCCACGATCTCGGCGTCGGCCTGGGGGCCGGGGCCTCCCAGGTGCTCGAGGCCCATCTGGTACAGCTCGCTCTGGCGCCCGGCCTTCGGCGGCTCGTAGCGCAGGACCTCGCCGGAGTAGTAGAGGCGCATGGGCGTGGGGCGGTCCGCCAGTCGCCCGGCGGCGATCTTGGCCAAAAGCGCCGTGAAGTCGGGACGCAGGGCCAGGAGCGAGCCGTCGCGGCCCAGGAAGGAGTAGGTCTTGGCGGCCAGCGTCTCGCTGGCGAAGACGTCCGCGTAGTCGAAGAGGGGAGGGATGATCTCCTCGTAGTCCCAGCCCTCGAAGACGCGGACCACCGCCTCCTCGATGCGCCGACGACGGCGCGCCTCCTCGCCCACGAAGCACTGCACCCCCGGGGGCACCTGCACCAGCTTGTGCGCCAACCCGTTCACCCCTACCTCGTTAGTTGCCAACGTATCGCGCGTAGACGCCGCGCGCCTGGGCGACGTCGCCGACTCCCTTGACGATGGCTCGCCCGTCGGCGAAGACCACCAGCTCGGCGCCCGGGCCCAGGAAGCGGACCAGGTATTCGTTAGCCGTCACCTGGCCCACTGCCCTCAAGCGCGAGGCCAGGGCGGCGAGGTCCAACTGCGCACCGGCGGGGGCGCGGAGCTGCACCGCATCCCGCCCACACAGCACCGCCGAGCCGGCGCCGGGGGCGAGGTAGTCGTAGCGTCCCTCGGCGCAGGCCGGGCACCAGGGAGCGCGGCCGTGCAGATCCATCACCTCAAAGGTGCCCTGCCACAGGTCGACCGTCACCACCCCCGGCAACAGGGCCTCGGCACGGCCCGCCAGCAGCTTGAGCGCCTCAGCGGCCTGAATGCCGGCGACCACCTGAACGATAGGCGCCACCACGCCGACCGTGTCGCAGGTGGGGCCCGAGCCCGGAACCGGCATCTCTTCGAGGATGCAGCGCAGGCACGGCGAGACCCGGGGGCGGACCAGGAGTGCCAGGCCATAGGAGCCCACGCAGGCCCCGTAGACCCAGGGGATGCCGTCGCGGACGCAGACGTCGTTGACCAGGAAGCGGGTCTCGAAGTTGTCGGTGCCGTCGAGCACCAGACTCACCCCCTTCACCAGATCGTCGATGTTCTCGGGGCCGAGATCCGCCACCACCCCGCGGATCTCCACCTCGGAGTTGATGCGCCGGAGGCGAGCCTCGGCCGCCACCGCCTTGGGCAGGCCCGAAGCCACGTCTTCCTCGTCGAAGAGGGACTGCCGCTGGAGGTTCGACTCCTCGAGGTAGTCGCGATCCACCACGGTCAGCGAGCCCACGCCGGCCCGCACCATGGTCTCCGCCAGCGCCGACCCCAGCGCACCACAGCCGACCACCAGCAGCCGCGACTGGCGGATCCGCTGCTGGCCTTCCCGGCCGATGCCGGCGAACAACTCCTGGCGCGAATACCGGCTCATGGCTTCCGCCCCGCGACCGCCGCCAGGGCGGCCGCCTCCATGGCTTCGACCGGCGCCTTGGTCCCGGTCCAGGTCTCGAACTGCACCGCCGCCTGAGCCAGCAGCATCTCCAGGCCGCCGAGGGTGAGGCAGCCGGCTGCCTCCGCCTCGCGCAGCAGCCGGGTCCGGGGCGGGTCGTAGACCATATCGAAGACGACGCTGCCCGGCAGGTGGAAGGACGCTGGCACCGGCGACTCCTCGACCGCCTCCCGTCCGCCTAGCGGCGTGGCGTTGATGAGCACGTCCCAGCGCTGGGAGGCCAGCTCGTCCAGCGGGGCAACGCTCACACCTACCGCGGTCGCCACGCCGGCCGCTTTCTCCGGATCCCGAGCCAGAAGCGTGACCTCGGCTCCCTGCACCGCCAGGGCCAGGGCGGCCGCCCGCGCCGCGCCTCCCGCGCCCAGAATCACCACCGCGCGACCCTTGAGGGAAATCCGCTTCCTGAGAGGAATCACCACCCCTGCCCCATCGGTCGAGGACCCGAGGAGCCGCCCGCCTTCGACCTTGATGGTGTTCACGCTGCCCGAGAGAGCGGCGATGTCGTCGATCTGGTCCACCCGCTGAGCCACCTCGACCTTGAAAGGACGGGTAACGCTGAAGCCGGAGAGGCCCAGGGCGGGCAACGCTTCCAGGAAGGGGCCCAGGGCTTCGGCCTGCAGGGGGACGTAGACGGCGTCCATCTCACAGGCGGCAAAGCCGGCATTGTGGATGGCCGGGGACAGGCTGTGCACCACATCCCGTCCCACCACGCCGTACAGCTTGGTGGCGGGTGTCACCTTCCTGGCGCGATAGGTGCGCGCCAGCTCTGCCAGCGGGAGCTGGCCGGGAGCCGCTTCGCTGCCCCGCTCCGCGCTGGCGAAGGTGAAGGGCGCGCCGTAGCGACCCGCCATCACCCGGCTGACGATGCCGAGAGGACCCATGGCGACGGGGATGAGGGGCGGGCCCGGAGCCTGGGCGGTGCGGCTCGCGAACTCCAGGAAGCGCCCCAGCTCGCCGATGGAGCGTGGCGTCACCGCGATCTTGGCGATGTCGGCCCCGCGGGCGCCCATGGCGGCGTAGATCTCGTCCAGATCCGGGGGCACCCCCTGGAAGTCGTGGCTGGAGACGATCAGGCCCCGGCCCGATTTCTCGATCATCACGTCCAGCAGGTTGCTGCTCAGCTCGACGTCCACGAAGTCGTAGCCGCGTTTGGCGCCTTCCAGGAGCTTGAGGCGCCTCGCGGGGTCGCTGTCGGGCCACTGTCCGCCCTCGGAGACGGGGCGGCAGGTGAGGACCAGGGGCCGGGTCTTGGCGCGCAGGAGCATCAAGAGGTCGAGGTCCGACACCAGGTCGGCCCGGATCTCGAACAAGTCCGCCTGCTCGGCAAGATCCACCATGCGGTCCAGCATGGCCGCGGTGGTGGTCTCGGTCAGGCTAACGCAAATCTGCGCCATAACGCCAAAAAGCCTCTTCAGGATCTCCTGAAGAGGCTTTCTTGTCCGGCGCCAACCCCCAGGAAACCCGTTCCGCCTCCGCGGCCGAGCCTCCCGGCCCGCCGCCTAGGCGTGAAAGTGGTAGTGATGGGCGATCGGACGCCAACGGCGCACCACGACCGAAGCCCCGGTCCCGCTTTCGGTCGTCCTGCGCCGCTCAGTCACCATGACTCCAAGTCGTAAGCCCGGATTCTAGAGAAGCGCGACCTCGGGTGTCAAGTCGCTTGCCCAACCACCAACCACCCACCCACCCCACCCACCGCTACCCCG
>DATECU010000296.1:0-2582 GCA_035286745.1 Vicinamibacteria bacterium
GCTCGGGGCGCACGGTGGCGGAGGGCCTGCCGGTGGCCCCGGCGGTGGCCCGACCGTGGGCCTGGGTGCCGCCCATTCTGGGCGGACTCCTCGCCGCTTGGGGCGCCGCGCGCCGCCAGAAAACCCTGCGCGCCCGGCTGGCCTGGTCGGCGGGGACAATGGTCGCGGTCACCGCCGTATTGCTCATCCCCCTCACCCCGCTCACCGGCGACGCTCGGCCGGCGCTCCTCGGCCTGTCCGGACTCCTGGCCGCCCTGGCGGTGGCCATCCTGAGGTTCCAGGGTACCGGGTTAGGCGTGACCTTGACCGAGTCGCTGGGGAGGCGCCGAAGCCTGGGACGGCAGCTGGTGCGGGTTGGCGGTGCCCTGCTGCCCGGCAGCCTCTCGCTCTTCCTGGCCTCGCTGGCGGGCCTGCCCACGGAGGCCGCCGCCGGCCTCGCTTTCCCGGCGGGCCTCTTGGGCCTGGCCGCCGGCGGCATCCTGTACTCGCGCGACCCGGTTGGCATTCTCGCGCTCGTCTTCGCCCGCCTTGCCCTCCTGGTGCTCTCGATCTCGGCGATCTTTCTGACCGTCTACGGCGTGACGGCTGGCAACCTGGTGACGGCGTGGACCTGGGGTCTCATCGACGTGGTGGTGGTGTCTCTCCTGGTCTTCGCTCCCCTGGCTGTCTTTGTGCGCTCGCGGGGCCTCCGCGTCCTGCCCGAGCAATCGGCCGGCACCTCGGGATGGTCCGGCTCCTCCGGGGGATCCTCCTGGAGCTCCTCATCCTCCAGCTCGTCCTCGTCATCGTCGAGCAGCTTCTCGGGAGGTGGCGGCAGCAGCGGAGGCGGGGGCGCCAGCGGCGGTTGGTAGCGGTGCCACCATGACGCGGGGGGCTCTTGCCCCCGCGCCGTCGGACCGGAAACGCAGCGATTTCGGCCGGGGTTCTAGTACTTGACCGAACACCCGTAGGGCGTGCTGCTGGTGGTGGCGATCGGCTTGCCGGCCAGTCCCTCGTCGAGCGCGGCCTGGACGTAGTTCTTGGCGCCGGGCACGTCGGCCACATCGGTGGTCGGCTTGTCGTCGATGCCACCCGCGTACAGCAGCGTCCCCTTGGGATCGATCACGAACATGTGGGGAGTGGTCTTGGCGCCGTAGGCGCGGCCGGCGGCGCCCTCGGCATCGAGGAGGTATGCGGTAGGCGCAGCGTTCCGCTCCTTCATCATGGACAGCACCGTCTCGGCGGGGAAGCTCCCCTGCTTGCCGGCGGCCGAGGAGTTCACCGACAGCCACACCACGCCCTTGGCGGTCGCGGCCTTCTGCAGCTTCTGCATGTTGCCGCTGACGTAGTGCTTCTTGACGAAGGGGCAGTCGAAGTTCACCCACTCCAGGACCACCCACTTGCCCTGGTAGGCGGAAAGGGCGTGGCTCTTGCCGGTGGCGTCGGACAGGGTGAACTGGGGGGCGGACTGGCCCACATCGGCGGCGGCCAGAGCGGGCGCGGGCGCCAGGAGTTGAGCGGCGAGGAGTGCGGCAGCGGGGACAACGAGGGGCTTGATCATGGTCTGTCTCCTTTGCTTGACGATTGGGTTGCGCCCGACAGGGGCACGTCGACCGCGAGTGAGGTCTCGGCGCCCTGCCGGCCGGGGACCAGCAGGACGCCGCGCAGTCGTTCCGGGATCCGGGTCGGGTTGGCGGAGAGGGGGATCTCGAGGCGAGCCCCGCGCGCCAAGCGCTGGAGCTTCTGTGGCTCTCCATGCTCGACCAGCCCGGTCTGCTCGGCGAAGAAGGTCGCGCCATCGCCGATCGGCGGAGCCCCGGCCGGCGGGGAAAGGGCTAGCGTCAGCCGTCTCTCCTCCCGGGAGGCCGTTATGCGCCAGCCGGTCGCCGGTCGGGGGAGGCGGTCCCGGGTCTCGGCGAATCGGCCGGCCTCCGGGGAGGGCGGGGGCGCCTCGAGCGCGACCGGCAGGGTCAGGCTCAGCTCGACCCGGCCCGGGATACAGATCTCCTTGCACTCCAGCCAGGAGGCTCGGCCCCCCAGCGTCAGGGACTGGCCGGGTCGAAGGGTGGCCGCTGGGGTGACTCGCGCCAGCAGCAGGACCTCGCCGCTGTAGCCGTAGGAGACCAGCGGGCCGCTGCCGAAGGCGCTGGGGGTCGGCCACTCCAGCGGCGCGGTGCTCACCCCGTCCGCGGGCGTCCAGGCCATCCGGGTCGGCAGGCCCGAGTCGCCCGGATTCAGCCAGTAGGTGTGCCAGCCGGGGTCCATCGACAGGTGCAGGCCGACATAGAACGGTTGGTCCGGACGGACGGACGCGACCTCCGCGATCAGGCGCCCCCGCACGTGGGGCGTTGGCGGCGGGTCCAGGCCGGCCAGCAGCAGCGCGAGAGCGGCGAGACCGATGGCTGTCATAGGGTCCTTTCAGAATACGCGGTCTGCTGTCGTCTGCGTCGTGAAACGAAGCAAAACCGCGGGCTTGCAGTTGGACGCGGCCCGGGGCATCCTGCGGCTTCACGAAGGACCGAGGAGGCAACATGGACTTGAGAAGGGCGTTGCGATGGGGCGGACTGGCCGGGACGCTGGCCCTGGTGGGCTCTTGCGCCGTG
>DATECU010000297.1:0-3721 GCA_035286745.1 Vicinamibacteria bacterium
GACGCGGTGGCGGCAGCTCGCGCCGTCAGGGCTCCGTTGCTCCTGATCGCCGACGGGGCCGACGATCGCATGCCCGAGGTCGTGGTGCGCCGGGTCTTCGACGCCCACCCCGGCCCCAAGAGGCTGTGGGTCGCACCCGGCGCTCCCCATGTGGGGGCGGTGCTCGACTCCAGCTACTGGCCCAGGGTTCTCAGTTTTCTGGCCGACAGCGGTTGCTGAAGGTATAGTTGGGTCGCAGCGGGCCGGTCGCCCGAGAAAGGGGACTTCGATGAGCCAGGATGTGAACGGGAACCCTCCCTCCGGGGGAGTGGACTACGGGGCGATCAGCGAGAAGGTGAAGCTGCCGGCCATCTTCATGATGGTGATCGCCGGCCTCACCATCCTGTGGAACCTCCTGGCCGTGGTGCTGAACATGGCTGGCGTCAGCATGAGGGGCCTGGCGCCTGGCGGGGGTGATCAGGAACGGATTGTCCAGATGTTCTCGGGCGGCCTCGGAATCGTGTTCGCGTTGCTGGGCATCGTGGTCAATGCTGTCATCGTCTTCGGGGCCATGAAGATGAAGTCCCTGACCGCGTACACCCTGGCCATGACCGCCGCCATCCTGGCCATCGTCCCCTGCTCCTGCTGTTGCGTCCTCAACATGCCCTTCGGCATCTGGAGCCTGGTGGTGTTGCTGAACCAGGACGTGAAGGCCGCCTTCCGGTCCTGACCGCAAGTTCACCCTGCTCGGCCGGTAGGTCCTCGATCTGTCTGAGGACCCGAGCCGAAGGCTGGACCGCCGCGTCGCCTTGGCCCTGGGCGTGCTGCTCGACACCGGCGAGCGGCGGTAGGCGGCCTGACGCTGACGGGTGCCGGTCCCGCTCAGATCTCGAGCACCTTGGGGGCCATGGTCAGGTTGCGGCAGCCGGCCTTGCCCACCACCACCACGTCCTCCAGGCGCACGCCGCCCAGGCCCAGGTAGTAGAGCCCGGGCTCCACGGTCACCACCTGCCCCGCTCTCAGGGTGGTGCCCCGGGGGGAGATGGAGGGCGGCTCGTGGATGTCGAGCCCCAGGCCGTGCCCGGTGCCGTGGAAGAAACCCTGCATACGCCCGTTCTGTACTCCCGTCTTGTAGCCGCGCTGCTTGAACAGGTCCCGGATGGCCTGGTGGATCTTCTTGCCGTCGCCTCCGTCCTTCACCAAACGCTGTCCCAGACGGGCCCCTTCGTCGACCAGGGCATAGACCTCCTTCAGGCGCTCGGAGGCGCGGCCGCGCACCACGGTGCGGGTGAGGTCTCCGAAGTACCCGGTCTTCTCGGAACGCGGGAAGATGTCGAGCACGACGGGCCGGTCGGCGCGGATGGGACCGTGACCCTCCTCGTGAGGGTCGACCGCCTGATCGCCCGGCGCACAGATGGTATGGGCGGGAGTGCAGCCCTCGGCCAGGATGCGGGTGTTGATGGCGGAGCGAAGGTCCTCGGCCAGGAAACGCCGCCCGTCGCGCCGAAGGTAGCCGTCTTTCCCGCGCCGGCACGAGCGCAGGGCTTCCAGGCCGGCCCCGAGCCCCGCCTCCGCCGCCCGCAGGGAGGCGGTGATGGCGCGGATCTCGTGGGGGCGCTTGATTTCCCGCTCCGGCCAGAAGGGATCGTCGACCTGGACCAGGCGAATCCCCAGCTCATCCAACTCCATGGCCAGGCCCAGGGGGAAGCTCCTGGGAACCTCCACTCGCCTGAGCCGCAGGTCCTTCAGCACCCGGGCCGCCACCGCCGCGACCGTGGGCGGCCTCCCGGCCGCCTCCACCTCCTTCGCATAGCGCGACCAGGACAGCACGCGATGGACCCGCGACTGACGTTTGGCTCGATCCCGCTCCAGGTCGCTTGCAACCTGGTAGCGCTTGGCGCCCTTCTGCACCACCAGGAAGGGGTCGGGAGCGAAGAAGCCGGTGGCGTAGAGCATGTCGGCGTCGCGCTCGGAGGCCGCGTACAGCAGGAAGTTGCGGGCTTCGGTCAAGGCTTCGGCTCCTCTCGACGGTGGGCGTGATGGTGCGGCGACAGGACGTAGAGCAGCACCAAGCCGGAGAGACCCCCGGCCAGCCGGAAGCGACGCGCCGCGTACCAGTCGTCCTGGCTCTCGGCCACCGCCAGGCACAGGAAGAAGAAGAGCAGCGGCAAGAGCTTCCGCTCGCGCAACCGCAGGAACTGGAGCACGGTCACCACGGTCGCCGCCGCGAAGAAAGACAACATTCGTTGGGCGCTCTCGAGTTCAGGCCGGAGCCACCAGAGAGACCTCGACCAAGACGTCGTAGAAGGTGGCTCCGCCACCCAGGTCGGCCGTCTCCTGGCTGGTCACCGCGTTCACGTTGGTACCACCCGGGCACATCTTGGGCCACCAGGTGGAGCGCCCCACCACCACCCCGGGCCGCGCCGCCGCCGACACCTCGGCGCGGGCCAGAAAGGCCCCGCGGTCGTTCCAGGTGCGGACCAGCGCACCGTCCCGGATGGCGCGGCTCTTGGCGTCTTGCGGATGGATGACCAGCCGTGGCTCCTTCTCCCTCCGCACGAAGGTCGGCTGCGCCGAGAAGCTGGAGTTCAGGAAGTGGTGAGCCGGCGGCGAGATGAAGGCGAGCGGGAAGCGACGAGCCAGCTCGGGGTTGCTGGTGGGACCTTCGCGAGGCGGCACATAACCCGCGACTGGGTCGACCCCGTGGGCCGCCAGGGCGTCCGACCAAAGCTCGCACTTCCCCGAGGCCGTGGGAAAGCCGCCCTCCGCGAAGGGCGCCGCCGGGTCGGGGAGGCTCAGGCGCACGGTTCCCTCCCGCTCCAGCCGCTCCCAACTCACCCCGGCCAGGCTAGGGTGCTCCCAGAGAAACGCCTGCCGGGCCATCTCCTGGTCGCTCTCGCGCAGGCAGGGGTCCTTGAGGCCCAGGCGGGCGGCCAGCAGACGGAAGACCTCGGTGTTGGGCTTGGCCTCGCCGAGCGGCGCGATGGCCGGCCGGTTCAGGCTGAGATACAGGTGCCCGTAGGCCTTGTGGATGTCGTACTGCTCCAGGGTGGTGGTGGCGGGCAGCACGATGTCGGCGTGATCCACGGTATCGGTGGGGAAGAGGTCGTGGACCACCGTGAACAGGTCCTCTCGGGCGAAGCCGCGCCTGACGCTTGCTTGCTCGGGCGCCACCGCCAGCGGGTTCGAGTTGTACACGTAGACGGCCATCACCCGCGGCCGCAGCGTCTCGTCGTTCAGCACCCGGCCGATCTGGCTCATGTTGACGGTGCGGGTGCCGGGCGGGATGAGGTCCGGCCGCTCCAGGTAGGCGCCGTTCACCGGGAAGAAGCCCGAGGTGGAGAGCAAGAGGCCGCCGCCCGGGTCGCGCCAGGCGCCGGTGACCGCGGGCAGGCAGGCGATGGTGCGCACCGCCATGCCGCCGCCGGCGTGGCGGTTGAGCCCATAGTTGAGGCGGATGGCGGTCGGCCGCGTCTTTCCGTACTCCAGGGCGAAGGCCTCGATCTCCGCTGTCGTTAGGCCGGTGATGGCGGCCGTCCGGGCCGGCGTCCACTCCTGGACCCGCGCCCGGAGCCGGTCGGAGCCCAGCGTGTATCGCTCCAGGTAGTCGTTATCCTCCAGGCGGTCCCGAAACAGGACGTGCATCACGCCCAAGGCCAGCGCGGCATCGGTTCCGGGGTACAGGGCGAGGTGCTGGTCCGACTTCTCGGCGGTCCGCGATCGATAGGGATCGACGGTGACC
>DATECU010000298.1:0-9835 GCA_035286745.1 Vicinamibacteria bacterium
CCCGCCCTTCGAGAGCGGCAACCGAATCACTTCGGGCCCGTGCGCTTCGTGTCGGGGGGCTCGGGGGGCGGTGGCCCCCCGCTTCATAGCGGCGACCGAATTCACTTCGGGCGCCGCGTCTAGAACCGGTAGTAGAAGTGCCGCCAGGCCTCGAACGTCTCTTGCTGGAGAAAGGCCAGAACCTCCTGGGAAGGGGACGCCTGGCCCTCGGCGACACCCCACACGTCCAACGAATAGCGGCCAACGCCGCCGGTCGACCCCCACTCCAGTCGCTCGACCGGGGTCTTGCCCTTGCACTTCGAGCAGGACCAGAGGTAGCGCTCGTTCTCCGCCTGCCAGGTCAGAAGCTGCGCCTTCCAGTCGGACAAGGGCGCCTGGCAGGCCGGGCAATGCGGCGGTTGGGCGTTGGCGGCTCCCAGGAAGGTCGGGGCCGCCGTGGTCTCCGCCAAGAAGACGTGGCACGGTCCGGGATCGCTGGCGCCGGGTGCGGGCGGGACCTCTCCGAAGACGATGAGTTCCCGGAATCGTGGGCCTGCCTTGTAGTGAAGCTCTCCGAGATGACTGAACCCGGCGCCGATCAGCCCAACGCCACGGAGAGCATCCAGGAGGAGCGCGGGGTCCTGGAGGATCGCCCGCGGGTTCACCGGGTGAAGGACGAGCTTGTTGTCTGCCACAACGGCACCCCTTCCCCTGAAAGACGGCACCGCCTAACCTATGATGGCGGGAAAGACCGGCGGCCGGCGGCCCTCGAGGTCCTCCCGTCTCGGGCGACCCTACCACAGCCACTGCCTGGCGGCCAGGGTCCGCCACCGGTGAACCGGTGAACCTGTGAACCGGTGACCGGTGGCCAGGTGGCCGGGGTTCGCGGGTTCGCGGCTCTTGCCCTTGACCGTCAGCGAGGCACGGGCTACCCTCCGGGCTCCCGAGAGCAAGAAGCGCAAAGAAAGGACAGCAAGCCCATGCCCGCTGACGTCCAAGCCCTGGCCCGGATGGCCCACAAGCTGCGCCGCCTCTCCATCGAGTCCACCACCGAGGCCGGCTCCGGCCATCCCACGACCTGCATGTCGTGCGCGGAGATCGTGTCGGTGCTGTTCTTCGACGAGATGCGGTTCGATCCTCAGGACCCGATCGGCCGGGATGCCGACGTCTTCGTGCTCTCCAAGGGCCACGCCGCCCCCATCCTGTGGGCCGCGCTCAAGGAAGCGGGCGCCATCGACGACGATCTCATGACCCTGCGCCGGCTGGGCAGCCCGCTCGAAGGCCATCCCACGCCTAACTCGCCGTGGGTGCGCGTGGCCACCGGTTCCCTGGGGCAAGGGCTCTCGGCGGCGGCGGGCATGGCCTGGGCCCGCAAGCTGGACCAGAGCCAGGGCCGCGTCTACGCGCTGCTCGGCGACGGCGAGGCGGCCGAGGGCGCGGTCTGGGAGGCGGCCCAGTTCGCCTCCTTCAACGGCCTCGACAACCTGTGCGCGATCGTGGATGGGAACCGCCTGGGCCAGAGCGGACCCACCATGTACCAGCACGACCTCGCGGTCTACCAGCGGCGCTTTGCCGCCTTCGGCTGGGAGGCGGCGGTGGTCGACGGCCACGACGTGGAGAGCCTGCAGGCCGCCTTTGCTCGCGCGCGCCAAACCAGCGGCCGGCCGTTTGCCATCGTGGCCCGCACCCTCAAGGGCAAGGGCGTCTCCTTCATGGAGGACCAGGACGGCTGGCACGGCAGGCCGGTGAAGAAGGGCGAGGAAATGGCCCGGGCGATGGTCGAGCTGGGGCCCACCGAGGTGGCCATCCCGGTCGCCGCTCGCCGCTACCCGCCCGCCCCCGGGGCCGCGACCCCCACCCTCCGGCTCGAGCCCGCCTACCAGATCGGCCAGGAGGTGGCGACCCGCGAGGCCTACGGCTCGGCCCTGGCCCAACTGGGGCGAGCCGGCCAGACGGTGGTGGCGATCGACGGCGACACCAAGAACTCGACCTTCAGCGATCGCCTGAAGGCGGTGGCTCCCCGGCAGTTCCTCGAGGGCTTCATCGCCGAGCAGAACATGGTCGGGGTCGCGTTAGGGGTCGCCTGCGAGGGCAAGATCCCCTTCGCTTCCAGCTTCGCCTGCTTCCTGACCCGCGCCTACGACTTCATCCGCATGGCCGCCTACTCCAAGCCGCACCATCTGGTGCTGTGCGGCAGCCATGCCGGGGTTTCCATCGGCGAGGATGGACCCTCGCAGATGGGCCTCGAGGACCTGGCGATGATGCGGGCCATCAGTGGGAGCACCGTTCTCTACCCGAGCGACGCGGTGAGCGCCGAACGCCTGGTGGAGGCCGCCGTCCACACTCCTGGTCTCGTGTACATCCGCACCAGCCGGCCCAAGACCAAGGTCCTCTACCAGAACCACGAGTACTTCCCGGTGGGACAGTCCAAGACGCTTCGCACCAGCGCCCAAGATCGGGTGACGCTGGTGGGGGCGGGGGTGACGCTCTACGAGGCGCTCGCCGCCCACCAGATCTTGGCGGCGGAGGGGATCGCCGCCCGGGTGATCGACCTCTACAGCGTGAAGCCGATCGACGTGGAGACGCTGCAAAAGGCCGCCCGCGAGACCCGGGTCATCGTCACCGCCGAGGACCACAGCGTGTGCGGGGGCATCGGGGAGGCGGTGGCGGCGGTGGTTTCGGGCCTGGCCCGGGTGGAGATCCTGGGGGTGCGCGAGATGCCCCGCTCCGGCAAGCCGGCGGAACTTCTGGAGCTTCACCGCCTCACCGCCCCCGCCATCGCAGATGCCGCCCGGCGCCTACTGATTTCGCGCTAGCCGGGGTCGGCTTCTGCGGGCAGGACCTGCTCCAAGGCTGCACTCACCTGCTCGAAGGCGAAGGGCTTGTTCACCACCGCGTCCACCTCGGAAGCCGTCGGGTCGAGCTCCAGGGCGGCTCCGTACCCGGTCACCAGCAGGATCTTGACCCCGCGGTTCCGGCGACGCACCTCTCGGGCCACCGTGAGGCCGTCCATCTCCGGCATGGAGAGGTCGGTGAAGACCAGGTCGAAGCGCTCCCGCTCCAGGATGGCCAGCCCTTCAGGCCCGCTGGCCGCCCCCGCCGTCTCATGGCCCAGCTCCTCCAGCATGGCGAGCAGGGTGTCGCGAACCATGTCCTCGTCGTCGATGACCAGGCTGCGCAGCCGGCGCCGAGCCAGCGGCGCCGGGGCAAGAGCCGCCGTTTGGTCCGGCTCCGAGCGGGGCAAGCTGACGGTGAAGACGGTTCCCCGCCCCGGCTCCGAGTCCACCTCGATCGCGCCCCGATGCCGCTGGACGATGCCGTAGCTCACGGCCAGGCCCAGGCCGGTGCCGGCGTGACCCTTGGTGGTGTAGAACGGCTCGAAGATGTGACGCTGCACCTGCTCGCTCATGCCCGAGCCGCTGTCCTCGACGGAGAGCCGAACCTCTTGTCCCTCCGCCCGGCAGCGCAGACAGAGGCGGCCGCCGCCGGGCATGGCGTCTAACGCATTGATGGCGAGATTGGCCAGCACCTCGCGCAGCTCTGGAGCCGAGCCCAGCACCGAGGCCGGTTCCAGATCGAGCACCACGTTGTAGGTGAGCCCCTTGGCCAGGGCGTCGTCACGCCATCGGGTCTTGAGCAGCTCCACGGTGTCCCGAGCCAGGTCGTCGAGGCGCACCGGAGCGAAGGCCTCGTCGGACTTGCGGCCGGCGAAGTTCTGCAAGCGCCGCACCGTCGAAGCCCCGTCAAGGGCGGCCTTCTCGATCACCTCCAGGCCGCTCTGGGCGTCCGGGCCGGTGACTCGGCGCTTCAACAACTGAGCCCGGCCCAGGATGGCGGCCAAGATGTTGTTGAAGTCGTGGGCCACCCCGGCCGCCAACTGGCCGACCGCGGCCAGCTTCCCGGCGCGCTGGGCTTGCTCCTCTGCCCGCCGCACGTCGGTGACGTCGCGGGCCACAGCCACGGCTCCGGCGGCGCCCCCGGGGGCTCTCACCGGCTCGACGGTGACCAGCAGCATTCGCTCCCCGCTGGCAAGCTCCCGCACCTGACGGCGTCCGTGCTCGATGGCCTCGGCCACCAGGTCCGGGCCGTCGCTCGACAGGCTGGTGAGGGTCGAGGAGCGGCGCCCGACCAGAGATCCGACAGGAACCCCTTCAAGGGTGGCCGCCGCGTGGTTGGCGCGAATCACCCGCCTTTCGGGTCCGAAGACGAAGACCGCGTCCGACATGCCGTCGAAGGTGGCTTCCCACTCCGCCTTGCCCCGAGCGACCTGCTCGAACAGACGAGCATTGCTCACCGAGAGCGCCACCTGAGCGCCGATGGGTGCCAGGTGGGTCAGGGTCGCCTGGTCCAGGAGCGGCGGCTGGTCGCGCCGCACGGTGAGCAGGCCCACCACCTGCTCGAACGCCACCAGCGGTAGGTGCACGGTGGTGGCATCGCCTTCCTGCACCAGAAGGGGGCGCTTCTCGCGCAAAGAGCGAGCCCGCGAGCCCGTGTTCTCGAAGGAAAGGGTGGCCGCGTCGTTCTCCACGCCGTGAGCCCAGTCGTAGATGGGCACCAGGCGCCCCCCGGGCTCCGGGGTGAGGCTGATGCTCACCGCGGTGGCCCTGACCTCCACCTCCGCATATCGCATAACGGTGCGGCACAAGGATGTCAAGTCGAAGGTGGTGGCCAGCTCGGTGGCCAGCGCGTTCACCGCCGCCAGCCGCTTGGCCTGCTCCTCGGCCTCTTGGGCGGCGGAGGTGGCCCGGTCGGTGAGGACTCTCTGCTCGCGCCAGGAGCGCTCCAGGTCGCCCGCCATCTGGGTGAAGGCCTGGGTCAAGGCGTGCGCCTCCAGGATGGGAACCGGGGCCACCTCGGGGCGGGCGGAGAGATCGCCGCCGGCCAGACGCCGGGCGCTCTTCTCCAGGGCCACCAGCGGCCGGGCGATGCGGCCACCCAGGACGTGAGTGATCAGGGTGGCCAAGAACAGCAGGCCCAGTACCCCGGACACCGTCTTGGCGTAGAGCGTCGCCACCGCCTCGTCGACCGGGAGGGTGGAGGCGCACACCAGGACCTTCCAGCCCCCTTCCGGCACCGTCGACCAGGCCAACCACCATTTCTCGACCGCTACCGCACCGGCCTTGCTCTTGGGCTGAGGCCGGTCGCTGGTCAGGAGCGCGGTGCCCTGGGCGCTGGCGCGCCCCTGAGCGAAGGCGGGATCGTCGACCAGGCTGGTCACCACCCGGTAGTCCTCGGTCTTTTGAGAGGAATCGGCCACCAGGTTGCCCTGCGCGTCGGTGATCACCACCCGGTGGCCAGGAGTGGCTGCGCCGTGCGCCACCACCAGGGACTGGAAGCTCTCCAGCCGGAACCAGCCGAGAACGAAGCCGGTGAGTTCACCCTGAGGACCATGGAGCGGCGCCGCAATCGCCGCGGTAGGTGTCGTCATGCCGCCCCGAGCCTGATAGACGCCGGAGTACACGGTGCGGCGGGTGGCCAGAAGCTCGCGATAGTAGGAGCGGTCTGAGTAGTCGAGGCCGACCAGGGGTTCTCCTGCCGCATTCCGCGGCGGGGAGAAGGCCACGGTGCGGGCCCGGGCGTCGGCGACGTACATCCCCTGGAACTCGGGGTACTGCTGGCGGGTGGCCGCCAGCAGCCGGTTCAGGCGCTCCTGCTCGCCCAGTTCGACGCCTTCCGCTTCGATCAACTCGGCGGTGAGGGAGACGGCCCTGCCGAGGGTTGTCAGACGGGACTGCAGGGCATTACCCAGGGCGTTGGCGGTCAGGGTGTTCTCGCGGACCGCTCTCTCGATCTTCTCGCGATGGGCGCGCCTAGCGAATACAACCACGGCCACCGTGGTTGGCACCGAGATCGCCAGCATCAGGGTCAGGCCGATGGCGGCCGAAAGGCTCAGGCGGAAAGCCTGGGGACTGGGCGCGCGGCGCCTTACGAAAGCCAGGCCCATCAGCAGGGCCTCCGCCAGCAGGGCGCAGAAGAGACCGTTGACCGTGCTGCGAAGGCCGATCGCCCAGGCCAGCGGCCAGGGTAGTTGGAAGAAGGCGTGCTGGCCCAGCGCGTTCAGCCAGCCGCCGACCAGCACCCAGTAGGCGAGGCCCGAATAGAGCAGCCGGTGCCGGCGGGGCGGGGCCGAGAAACGGCCGACCCAGACGCCTTCCAGCCCCAGCAGGAGCGCGCTCCAGGGAATGGGCTGGCTCCACAGCCAGTAGGTTCGAGCGCCGGCCAGCAGCCCACCCAGACCTCCGGCCACCGGGCCAAAGCGAGCGGCGATTGCCAGCGTGAGGGCTGAGCCGAAGATCAGGTCGATCCCGGGCAGGAGAGGGAGCGGGGCGCTGTTGAGAGCGAAGCCGGCCAGGCCGGCCGCCAGACCGACGGCCAGCTGGGCGCGGATGGTTCGGTGCGGCGAGGGGGCAGACGGCACAACGCCAGCAGTGCAACCCCCATGCCTATGCCCCGCGTCGCAGGACTTGGCCTTGGCCTACGTCTGTCCGGAATCCTGCCCGGACCTCCGGGCGATTTGACCGAAAAACGGCCCCTGGGAGCTGGCAACCGGGGCGTAGAAGGAGACCCCGCGCACGCTCTCGTCCACGTGCAACGGGTACTGCAGGGCCGGGAAGGCCCGCTGCTCGCAGTCCATCCGTTCGCAGAGGCGACAGGTGAGGCCCACCGGAACCGCCGCCTGCCGGCTCTCCAGGTCGACGCCGTCCGCGTAGACCAGCTCCCGGGCGTGCCGGAGCTCGCAGCCGATGCCCACCGCCAGCACCGTGCTGGGCGCGTGATAGCCGCCCGCTTCCTTGCGCACGGTACGGGCGATCCAGAAGTAGGTGGTGCCGTCGGGCATCTGCGCCACCTGGCTGCGGATCATGCCCGGCGTCAGGAAGGCCGAGAACACGTTCCAGCGGGGACAGGCGCCGCTGAAGCGCGCAAAACGCAAGCCGGAGGCGGAAAAGCGCTTGGAGATGTTGCCGGCGATGTCGATGCGCACCAGGTGAAAGGGGACCCCCTCGGCGCCGGGGCGGCGCAGCGTGGTGAGCCGATGGCAGGCCTGCTCGAAGCTGGCCCGAAAGCGGTGGCCCAGAAGCTCGATGTCGTAGCGTTCGGCGCGGGCCGCGTCCAGGAAGGGCCGGTAGGGCATGAGCACGGCGCCCGCGAAGTAGTTGGCGAGCGCCACCCGGCAAAGCGCCCGGGAGGCGTCGGTGGAGAGCAGGCTGTCCTTCGCCATCCGGTCCAGGATCGCCCCCTGGGTGAGCAGGCCCAGTTGATAGGCCACCTGGAAGTTGCGGCTGCCCCGCCTCAGGATCTCGGAGAGGGCGAGCACGCGCTTGCGGTCGTCGTAACGCCGCACTGCCCCTCGCATGGCCCCCGTGGTCTCCACCCGCACCTCGACCCCGTGGGCTTCCCGGAGGTGCTGCACCAGTCGGCTGAAGAGGTTTTCCGTCTCCAGGTGGGCCTCGCGCCACAGGCTTTCGGCACCCTGCTCCAGCTCCGGGAAGTGGTTGGAGTGGCGCTGGATGAGATCCGAGACCTCCTCCGAGGGGAGCCGCGAGGAGTCGACTCCGGCCAGGTCGTCCTGGTCGTAGATCTTCATGGTGAGAGTGGTCGCCGACTCCCGGGCGCTCCGGTAGGAGTGGTAGAGGGTCAGCACGGCGCGGGCCAAGGCCGGCGACGCGGCCGCCAGCTCCCGCACCTCGGCTGCCGTCAGCTCCTGCCGCTCGAACAACGGATCGCCAAACGCTTCCAGGAGGTCGGCCACCAACCGCGCGTCGTGCTCGCCGGCCAGCGTGGTGAGGTCGAGGTGGAAGACCTGAGCCAGGCGGATGAGCAGGGGAGCGGTCAGCGAGCGCTTGTTGTGCTCGATCAGGTTCAGGTAGCTGGGCGAGATCTCGAGGCGGTGCGCCAGTTCGACCTGGGTCATGTTCTCGCGGCGCCGGAGCGCCCGTACCTTGGCGCCCAGCGGGCTCTCGGTCATGTTTCCTCCCCCCAAGCCAAGGCTACGCCAGCAACCGCGTGGTTTTCAAGGTTTTCGCTATTGCGATCTGTCATTGACAAACCGCAACCACGTTAACTCGTTGTAAGTCAATTAGTTGTTGACTTGGCCTTCACAAGAGAGGAGATTGACACCATCACACAGGGAGCAAGCCATGGGCACTGCAGGACTGACGGCGGGGTCTACCCCCTCCCCCGTCGCCACCGAGGCGAACCGAGGGTACCTGCCCGGCGCGCTGGAGGTCCTGGGGGGGCTCGGTTCCAGGTACCCCCAGGTCTTGACGCCGGAGGCGCTGGCCTTCGTGGTGGATCTGGCCCGGACCTTCACCGACCGCATCGACGAGTTGCTCCAGGCTCGGCAGCAGCGGCAGGCTGGTCTCGACGGCGGGGAGACTTTCGACTTCCTCCCCGAGACCCGCGGCATTCGTGAGGCGGAGTGGACGGTGGCGCCCCTGCCGCGAGATCTGCTGGACCGAAGGGTCGAGATCACGGGACCGGTCGACCGCAAGATGATCATCAACGGCCTCAACTCGGGCGCCCGCGTCTTCATGGCCGACTTCGAAGACTCGACCTCCCCCACCTGGGAGAACCTGGTTCGCGGCCAGGCCAACCTTCAGGATGCGGTGGCCGGTAGCATACGCTATGTGCAGGCGGACACCGGCAGGGAATACTCGGTCGGTCCCCGCCCGGCGGTGCTGATGGTGCGTCCCCGGGGGCTGCACCTGGACGAGGTCCACCTGCGCTTCGAGGGCAGCCCGCTGCCGGCCTCGCTGGTCGACTTCGGCTTCTTCTTCTTCCACAACGCTCGCGCCCTGCTGGCCAAGGGCAGCGGACCCTACTTCTACCTGCCCAAGCTGGAGAGCCATCTCGAGGCGCGGCTCTGGAACGACGTGTTCCTGCGCGCCCAGGAGCGGCTGGGGCTGCCGAGAGGGACCATCAAGGCAACGGTGCTCATCGAGACCCTGCCCGCCGCCTTCGAGATGGACGAGATTCTCTTCGAGCTCAAGGAGCACTCGGCGGGCCTCAACTGCGGGCGCTGGGACTACATCTTCAGCTTCATCAAGAAGCTCCGGAACCGGCCCGACTGCGTGCTGCCCGACCGCGGTCAGGTAACCATGGACACCGCTTTCCTGCGCGCCTACGTCGAGCTGCTGATCCACACCTGCCATCGCCGGAGGGTCCACGCCATGGGCGGCATGGCGGCGCAGATCCCCATCAAGGACGACCCAGCCGCCAACCAGGCAGCCCTGGCCAAGGTGCGCGCCGACAAGTTGCGTGAGGTGCGGGCCGGCCACGACGGAACCTGGGTCGCCCATCCCGGCTTGGTGCCGGTGGCCCTGGAGGTGTTCGACCAACACCTGAAGGGCGCCAACCAGATCGAGGAGCGGCGTGAGGACGTGAGAGTGGGGCGCGACGCCCTCTTGGAGGTGCCCGCGGGAACCCGGACCCAGGCCGGCCTGCGCCACAACATCCGGGTCGGCGTCCGGTACCTGGAGTCGTGGCTCGGTGGCTCAGGCTGCGTGCCCCTCTACCACCTGATGGAAGACGCGGCCACCGCCGAGATTTCGCGGGCCCAGGTCTGGCAGTGGCTTCGCCACCGCGCGGTGCTGGACGACGGCGAGCCGGTCACCGTGGGCCGCTTTCGCCGGCTGCTGGGCGAAGAGATGGAGCGGGTCCGCCGGGAGGTCGGCGAGCCGCGGTTCCAGGAGGGCCGCTTCCCCGAGGCCATGAGCCTGTTCGAGCGCCTGTCCACGGCGTCCGTCTTCGAGGAGTTCCTGACCCTGCCCGCCTATCGCATGCTGGAAGCCGGGAGCTTCGAGGTCGAAGTTGACCGCCCCACCCGCCCCAGCCTGACCGCGTCGACTGAATCGAG